>NZ_CP048409.1:3260000-3635000 GCF_010448835.1 Draconibacterium halophilum | reverse complement strand
TTTACTATAGCTTGCTGCTATTTGTACTTGTATTGCCATTTTCCGAGGCGCTTACCAGCATTGCAACTGCAATTCTGTTATTACAAGCAATCATATTTCATCCTCCAACGGAGTTCAATAGATCGTTTAAAAAGAATAAGTCAGTATTCTTTTTACTGGCAATATTTGGTGTTTATCTTTTGGGGATAGTTCATACAAAGGATCTTTCTTTAGCCTTATACGAACTAAAAAAGGTTGCCTTCTGGCTTGTAGTTCCTCTCGCTCTTGTATTATCACCACAGTTATCTGAAAAACGATTTTATAGAGTAATCGAGGTATTTTGTTTAGCTGTTACAATCGTATCATTTATCGCGGCTGTACGCTTCGTATTTAAATCTGCATTTAATATCACTGACTTTAGAGAGATATCCCTCATATCGCACATCAGGTATTCATTTCAGGTAGTTTTGGCAATATTTTGTTGTATTTTCCTAATTATTCGGGCAGTAAATAATAAGTATCGATTTGGATTTAGAGTTGCTATTATTACAGCAACAGTTTGGTTGGTAGTTGTTCTTTTTATGCTCAAATCAATAACCGGAATTTTAGCTTTTCTTGGCACACTAGTTTTTTTGATGCTTTATTATCTTTTTTCAGTAAAACGAAAAATGAACTATTTCTTAATCGTCTTATTGGCAATCATGGTGGCTTCTCCAATACTTTATACAAAATCAATTTGGGATAATTTTTATAACATAGAGAAATTAAATCCGGAGAAAGTCGACAAGCTTACTGCTTCAGAAAATCCTTACACATTCAATTTTAGTTCGCAGGAAAAAGAAAATGGTAATTGGGTGCAAAGCTACATTTGTATAAAAGAATTGCATGAACAGTGGAATAAAAGGAGCGAGCATGATTTAGATGAGCGAGATGATAATGGTTTTTCGTATCGATCAACTTTAATTCGATATCTTACAAGTAAAGGATTGAGGAAAGACAGTGTAGGAGTGAGCCAACTTAGCGATGACGACATAAAAAATATTGAACAGGGAATTGCCAATTATATTTATGCCGAAAAACGTTTCTCGCTATATCCGCGTATTTACGAGACTATTTGGGAATATGATCGTTACAAAGAAACGGGAAATCCTAATGGTCAGTCGTTATCTCAGCGAATAGAGTTTGTAAAAGCTTCCGTGGAAATCATTAAAACAAACTTCTGGTTTGGAATTGGAACCGGAAACTGGAAGAACGAATATGCAGAAGCATACGAAACACTGGGTTCAAAACTAAAAAAAGAAAATCAACGATCATCACATAATCAGTACTTAAATTATATGGTGAAATTTGGAATGGTAGGATTTTTGGTGATAATGTCTATGCTTTTAATTCCGGTATTTAAAGAAGGCCACGGAAAAAATTTGCTATTCTGGTTATTATTGGTTTTTATTGGAATAGCCAATTTAGGTGATGCCAACCTGGAAACACACATGGGGCTTTCATTTTTTACTTTCTTTTATAGCCTGTTTTTGTGGCATTCGCCCAATAGAATTAAAAACTTTACCTTTCAAGAAAAGCAACAATGAGAAAATATAAATTTTGTTTTATTGGTGCCGGAAATGTGGCCACTCATTTTTCATCAGAATTAAAAAAGTGCGGCCACGAAATTGTGCAAGTGTACAGCAGGACGAAGGAAGCGGCAAAACAGTTAGCAGATAATTTACAAACCAGCTTTACCACTTCTCCGGAATCAATTACTAAAAACGCCGATATCTATATTGCAGCGTTAAAAGATTCAGCGGTTGATCAGGTATTAACTCAGGTTGAATTTGGCGATAAGTTGCTTGTGCATTGCTCGGGTAGTCTGCCCATGAAGATTCTGAGTAATAACACTAAAAACTACGGAGTTTTCTATCCATTGCAAACATTTTCAAAAAACAGAAAAATTGACTTTAAGTCTATTCCTATTTTTGTTGAAGCAAGTTCTACAGATAATTTGCAGGTTTTAGAGGAATTGGCTCATCATGTTTCGAAATCGGTAACAGTTCTGGATTCAGAAAAAAGAAAGAGCTTACACATTGCCGCCGTGTTTGCATGTAATTTTGCCAATCATTGTTATGCAATGGCTGCCAAATATTTGGAAAGTAAAGAACTGCCATTTGAAATTTTACGGCCGTTAATTCAGGAAACAGCCAGTAAAGTTCAGGAAATGCATCCGAAAGAGGCGCAAACCGGACCGGCTATACGTTTCGATGAAAATATTATTAATACTCACATAAACGAATTAAAAGAAATGCCCGACCTGCAGGAATTGTACAATTCAATTTCAAAGCGTATTTTTGAGCATCACCAGGAAAAACAATAAGTATGTCGTTTTTTAAAGAAGAACTTGCCCGCGTAAAGGCTTTTGTATTTGATGTTGACGGAGTATTGTCTAAAGACGTTTCACCGCTTAATGAAGATGGTGATCCGATACGAACTGCTAACGTTAAAGATGGTTTTGCCATAAGAAGTGCTATTAAGGCGGGTTATCCGATTGCCATTATCACCGGAGGCTATATTGAACGCGTTCGACTACGCTATGAAAAACTGGGTGTGGAACATTATTACGACAAAGCCAGGGATAAAGTAGCCTGTTTAAATGATTTCCTGGAAAAAGTAAATGTGGCGCCCGAAGATGTGCTATTTATGGGTGATGATCTTGTTGATTTCCGTGTTATGCACGCCGTGGGATTACCAACCTGCCCTAAAGATGCCGTAACCGATATTAAAGATATCTCGAAATACATTTCAGATAAAAATGGGGGCGAAGGTTGCGTGCGCGATGTAATTGAACAAGTATTAAAAGCACAACACAAATGGTTTACTCCCGAAATGCTAAATTCAAGAGCATTTTGAAATGAACTGGATACCCAAATATAAGTTTATTCTTGCCTCAAAATCTCCGCGTCGGCAAGAGCTGTTAAAATCATTGGGAATTGATTTTGAGGTTCAAACAAAAGATGTTGATGAATCGTATCCGAACCATCTGCCACCAGACAAGATTCCAGTGTATTTGGCTGAAAAAAAAGCTAAAGCTTTTACCAACGGACTAAACAATAACGACTTGTTAATAACAGCCGATACCATCGTTGTTTTAAACGATCACGTGTTGGAAAAACCTGTTGATTATGATCATGCTTTCCAGATGTTGAGTGCGTTGAGTGGGAGAATACATGAGGTAATAACAGGGGTATGTCTCAGTTCCACAAAAAAGTCGGTTGTATTCTCATCATTAACCAACGTTCAGTTTAAGAAGCTAACCAATGCAGAGATAGACTATTATATAAATACTTTTAAACCTTATGATAAGGCAGGTGCGTATGGCATTCAGGAATGGATTGGATCGATAGGTATTTCACATATCGAAGGTTCGTTTTATAATGTGATGGGACTACCGCTTCAAAAATTATATGAGGAATTTCAAAAATTTTAAATCTGCCCTTGAAAAGGTTTCATAATATCAGATGTTTTAAAACAACCGATTAAAACAATTTTTTGGGTTAACCTATCAACTGATAATTCGTAAATTGAATAGAAACATAATTAAATTCAATATTATGAATTACAAGATAACATTGCTAATCTTAGTTTTTCTTTCCGGGCTTTGTTTTACTGGTTGCGAAACCAAAGAAGAACCAGTGGAAGTTGGATTTTTAATCCATGCTTTTGATAAAGAGCGTTGGGAAAACGACCGGGACTATTTAGTAGAGAATGTCCAGGAACTTGGAGGAACCGTAAAAGTTATGAATGCCGAAAATGATGCCGATAAACAATTGGCTCAGGCAAAAGAACTGCTCGCCAACGATGTTGACGTGTTAGTGGTTGTACCTGTTGATCAGTTTGCAGCTGGTGCTATTGTTGACGCTGCACATGCGCAGGGAGTAAAAGTAATTTCGTACGACCGCTTGATTAAGAATTGTAAACTGGATTTTTACGTGTCGACAGATAATGTGGAGATAGGGACACTACAGGCTAGTTATTTAACCACCATAAAACCTACTGGTAAGTATGCATTAATAGGAGGAGCCCTGAGCGACAACAATAGCCAGTTGCTCTATCTCGGCCAGCGAAACGTGCTGCAACCTTTGGTGGAAAGAGGTGACATTGAAATTGTCTACAATGAATTCACCGAAGCCTGGGAAGAAAAAGAAGGCTACGAACATGCTAAAAAGTTATTAAAAGATCATCCTGATGTTGATGCGATTCTTGCCGGAAACGATGAGCTGGCAATGGGTGTTATAAGGGCCATTGATGAAATAGAACTTGATCATGATATTTTGGTAGCCGGAATGGATGCCGATTTACGAAATTTACGCGAGATTGTTGCAGGGCATCAAACCTGTACCATTTATAAGCCATACGAAAAGCTGGCCGCAACTACCGCCGACCTCGCAATGAAACTGGCACGAGGTGAAAATGGAGAAAGAACATATCAGACAGTGAGTAATGGGGAACTTTTGGTACCTACGGTTTTCCATACCGGAATGATCGTTAATAAAGAAAACCTTCAGTTAACAGTTATCTCAGAAGGTTACCAACAAGAGGAAGAGGTATACAATTAGTGTAAATCGAGGATTATTATGTAAGGGATTCTTGTTCAAGAATCCCTTTTTTAGTGTACTTCTTTACGAATGAATAATGTAAAACGCTAAAACCTTGAAGATTTGCCAATTATTTATACTTTTGCATCGATTTATTTAGAACAGATCTTAATAATTGAAGAGGCATAAAGTAACACAAGTCAGGCATTTAACCGATTCAACATTTGTGATTCGGTTTGAGCGAAATGGAATGGAGTTCCAAACCGGGCAGTTTGTCTTGCTCGGTACTAAAGGAGCGGTTGATCGTCGAGAATATTCCATTTACAGCGGAGAGAACGACGATTATCTGGAAGTATTGGTACGCGAAGTAGATGGCGGGAAAGTATCGTCGAAAATAAAGAAACTGAAAGCCGGCAACCATGTTGATGTAGACGGTCCTTTTGGATTTTTTAAATTCGATCCGAAAAGTTTTGAGGAGCAGCAATTTTTATTTGTAGCCACCGGAACTGGAATCAGCCCGTTTCATGGTTTTGTAAAAACACATCCGCAGCTGAATTATAAAATGGTGCACGGTGTGCGAAAAACAGAAGAGGCATACGATCATACCGATTTTGCTGAAGAAAAACTTACTTTGTGTGTTTCGGGCGAAAAGGGTGGCGATTTCCACGGCCGGGTAACCGAATTGTTAAAGACAGAGACAATAGATGAGTTAACAAACTGTTTTCTTTGTGGAAACAGCGAAATGATTTACGAGGTGTTTGATATTCTTTCGGAAAAAGGAGTTCCGGTATCGAACATTTACACGGAAGTATACTTTTAATAAATATAGGGACCCTGAATTAAGGGTTCCTAAAATCACCCCTCTTTTAATTTTTCCGTCAGCTGACGGAGAGATGGCTGAGGAACGAGGCCAGAAGGGTGAAATAGTAGCAAATAGATATATAGAATGAAATATCACGTAGTAACCTTAGGGTGTCAGATGAATATGTCGGATAGCGAGCGGGTGATCTCGGTACTTGAAGAAGCCGGATACCAGTGGACCGACAACGAGGAGGAGGCAGGAGTGATTGGTATTTTGGCGTGCTCGGTACGTCAAAAGGCCATCGATAAAGTGTATTCACGCATTCACAAATGGAATAAGTGGAAGAACAACAAAAACCTGGTTACTTTTATTTCGGGCTGTATTTTGCCCGACGATCATGAAAAGTTCCTGAAACTTTTCGATATTACTTTCCAGATGAAAGATTTGCCCGAACTGCCAAAAATGATCAGCAGTTACGGCATTACCACACCAACGCATTTAAATGTGGGTATCGATCCGCATAACGAGAATATCGAAGACTTTTGGAATGTACAACCACATTACCAGTCGAAATTCGAGGCATTTATTCCGATACAAAACGGATGCGATAAATTCTGTACCTACTGTGCTGTGCCTTATACACGAGGACGTGAGGTGTCGCGCCCATCAAAAGATATTATTGCCGAAGTGGCATTGCTCGTAGCGCAAGGCTACAAATCAATTACCCTTTTGGGGCAGAATGTAAATTCATACGGACTTGATAAAAAAGGAGAAGAGCTGACATTTCCGCAATTGTTACGCGAGATTGGGGAATTGGGAAAACGGATGAATAAAGAATTCTGGCTGTATTTTACTTCACCACATCCGCGCGATATGACGGACGAAGTAATTGAAGTGATTGCGGTATATCCCGTTTTGGGAAAACAGATTCATCTGCCCATGCAAAGTGGCGACGATAAGGTGTTGATGCGTATGAACCGCAAACACAACATGGAAAAATACCGCCATATTGTGGAAACCATCCGACGTATTCTACCGCAGGCAACTTTGTTTACCGATGTGATTGTTGGTTTTACAGGCGAAACCGAAGAGCAGTTTGAAAATACGCGCAAAGCTTTCCACGAGTTTAAATTTAACATGTCGTACACAGCTATTTATTCGTCACGGCCGGGAGCTACCAGTCACCGCTGGGTAGATGATGTTCCGTTGGAAGAGAAAAAACGTCGTTTGCATCAGCTAACCGAAGATCTGCGCAAGCATAACCTGCCCTACAACCAAAGCCTTATTGGGCAAGCTGTACGTGTATTGGTGCGTGGCGAAGACCGCAAAGAAGGTTTCCTGACATCGTATACAGAAGGGAAACTAACCATCCGTTTTGCCTGCACCGATAAATCGATGATCGGACAATTTGCCGATATTAAAATTACTTCGGCATCTGATTTTTCGCTGGAAGGAGAATTGGTGGAAGTTGCTGCGAGTTGCTAAAAAAAGACAACACATTATAAGTTAAAAGATTCCATCTTATCGTAAGGTGGAATTTTTTTTATGAATATCCCTTAGATGTCATAATTGCTATTTAGCACGTCATGATGAACTTTCTGCCTACCGGCGGCTTTCATCTTTGCCCCCGACGAAATGTCGGGATTTCTGCTTTGCTCCAACTTGAAGGAAAGACGAAACACGAGGAAGGCATTTCCGAGCCAAGGCTGCTTCTGCTCCTTCCCCTACGTTTTCATAAAACCTAAGTTCAGACGGGTGATCTCCTCGCCCACCCGGAGCTTCCCGTTCTCACTAAGGTTTCATTTCAACTCTGAGTGAAGCGGGCGCAGCCTTGAGTTTTGTGCTTACTATTTGGATCAAGCCAAATAGTAAAATTCGTCCGACAAAAGCATGTTTCTTATGGTTGGTGCTTATTTGAATTGATTCGGAAATTTTCCTCCACCAGAAATTTCAGGTGATCCCATTGTAGATCGGGAAGCAACGACAGTGAGAGTGGCGATTAATCTTTAGTATTTGTGAGTTTTACCGGGGTTGTAAGGAGACTGCCTCGTTTTTTTTGCAAGAAAATAGGGTCGCATATAACAAAATGACAGATAAACGACTGTTTTTATCGATCCTACAGTACAAAATGCTCGTCCTACGCATGTAGGACGAGACAAATGTAATGTAGGAGATAGTACTATCGGTGTAGAATGCCTGCTTTTCGATGTAGGACGACCAATTATTGGTGTAGGAGCGGTAATTTTCGATGCAGGAGCACATTTTTTCGATGTAGGACGGCTAAAAAGCATCTGCGGACGTACTTTTTTGAGCTGCGGAAGGCTCAACTCCAACAGGAACCGCTCGATGCACCGAATATTCGCTAATTGTATGGTATTAAAAAAGACCTCATGCAAAAGCAAAAGGTCTTCTTTTAATATCATTTTGTTGTAGGTCCGAACCGCAGTCCGCTACTTCAAACTTCGGTCTTCAGCCTCCAGACTTCTTTCCTACATTGCTCCATTTTCCATTTCTAAAAACCAAACGATTGACGCCACTCCGGCAGGTAAAATTCCTCCAGTATGGTCTAGCCCTTCAAGCGGAACATAAATAACCTGGTTAGGAGATGCTCCTCCGGCAATAAATTCAGCATATTTTTCTTCGGCAACAATTGGCGGCACATAAGTATCTGCGGTGCCATGCATTAGCATTGTTGGTACAGTTGGTACAAAAAGGGGCACACTGTTTTCTTCAAGCATAGAGAGCACCTCGGCATAATTTACTTCCGTATTCCATCCGGCAAGATATTCGGGTGTAAATAAGTCGGCGATGGTTGTTGTCAGTTCCGCATTCAAATCTGCTCCGGAAGTATTTCCGTTAAACATGGTGGTAATTCTATCGGCATAAGGCTCTTGAAAAACCGTGTTGATTGGTGTTGTAAGATTTAATTGCAGATAGCTGTTAAAGATATAGGCCAGGAAATAAGGCTGCGGATATTCTTCCAGTCCCACAACATATTCGTTAAGTGTGGTAAGGTTGTATGGCCCGGCACTACAGGCACTTGCCTTTAAATTATAGGGAAACGCAGCATTGGCTTCAATGGCTTGCTGCACTTGCATTGTAGACCAACCACCTTGCGAATAGCCTGTCAGGTAAAGGTCGTTGCTTAATGAAATGTCATCTTCATCGTCGATAAATTCGCGAACCGCTTCCAACATATCGGTAACGGTTTGTACAGTCGACTCGCGGTGCAGGTAAGGGTGAAACATATCGTCAGATTCACCAAAACCGAGGTAATCGGGCAACGAAATAATAAATCCGGTAGATCCCATCATTTCCAGAATCTGAAAAAGCTGGTTGTCCGAATCAACACTTGGAGCCTTACTGTGTTCCGTGTTGGTACCGTTCTGATAGCTTAAAACCGGGTAAACGCCGTCCACATCGGGGATGGCCACCACTCCTGAAGCATTTACAGTTTCGCCATCGAAGGTGGTTTGATAAGTTATTTTATACACTTCAACTCCTGATTGAATGAGGTCGCCAATTTCTGACAATTGAGGATATTCCAAACTGCCCGCAGCAATGGTAAAATCAATTACTGTTTTCGGAATTGCAAACTGAAACTCTGCTTCAACCAGGTATTCGTTCCCGTTTACCGGTGTTTCAACATCGTCCATTTTGTCGCACGACACAAAAATAAAGGCGACAAGTGAGAAATAAAATAGAAATTGAAATAATTTTTTATTCATGGCTATGTGTTTTCTGAATTGATTAAATCAAAAATAGGGTATTTTTTATACCTGTAAAACTTTAATTTAGCTATTTGTAAATTTAGTTGGTTTGTTTCATTACATTTTAGAAGTAGAATTTTACGAATGATTTTCTTATTTTCGGAAACTGAAACATTCATTTTAGTTTCAACCATAAAAACGTAAAGATGAAGAAACCTTTACTTCTCGTTGTTTTCAGCCTTCTTGCATATGTTGTTTTGGCTCAACCAACAAAAGTAATGTTGGTTACCGGCGGGCATAGTTTTGATTCCCTCCAGTTCTTTCAACTATTCGACCGGATGACGGAATTAGAGTATGAACACTTTGCGCAACCCGAGGCGAACAATAAAATTGCAAATGGCATAGCCGACGATTTTGATGTGCTCGTTTTTTACGATATGTGGAACAACATTTCTGCTGAACAGAAAGCTGCATACATCCGCCTGACTAAACAAGGCAAACCATTTCTGTTTTTGCATCATTCCTTAGTTTCTTATCAAAACTGGCCGGCTTTTGAGGAAATTATTGGCGGCCGCTATATTGAGCAAAATAAAAATATCCCGGATGATGAATGGTCGGAATACGAACACGATGTTTGGGTGTATTGTACAGTTGAAAATTACACGCCTGTAACTGCCGGATTTCGTGAACTGCGTTTTTTCGACGAGGTTTACGATAATATCCGAATCTCCGATAATGTGAAACCTTTGCTGCGAACCCGGCATCCTAAAAGTGCAGATTTCGTGGCATGGGAGAACCGTTTTAATGCCTCAACTATAATATATATTCAGGCCGGCCACGATAAACGTACCTACGAAACTGAAGAGTACCAACGACTTTTATTACAAGCTATTCAATACCTAAAAAACTCAGATAAATCAAAATTATGAACTTTGAGATTCCGGAATAACTTTGATCTTGATCCGTATCTCTACTAAACCAATTTACTATGAAAGATGTAAATCAGAAGCGGCTTTTTGTCGCTGCATGTCTTGCTTTGCTTGTTACGGCTATAACTTTTGCCATCCGGGCAAAAATTGAGGGCGTATTTACGGATGATTACGGATTGTCGAAAGAAGATGTTGGTCGTGCATTTGGACCGGCATTCTGGGGATTTGCCGTAGCCATGTTTGCCGGTGGGTATTTTATCGACCTGGTTAAAACAAAAACCATTATATGGTTGGCTTTTGGACTTCATCTGGTAGGTATTGTTCTCTTGCTTATGGCAAAAGATTTTACCTCGTTATTTATTGCAAATGTCTTTATCGGCCTTGGAAACGGAAGTGTTGAGGCTGCCTGTAATCCCCTTGTGGCAACACTGTTTCCGGATAAAAAGACTAAAATGCTTAACAGGTTCCATGTTTGGTTCCCCGGAGGAATTGTAATCGGTAGCTTGCTGGCAGCGGTAGTTATGGATTCACTTAATCTGCCCTGGCAGGTATTGGTAGGCTTGCTGTTTATTCCTCTTGTTATCTACGGCGTATTATTTTTCGGACAAAAAATACCCGAAACTGAACGCGTGACAACAGGAGTTTCCTATAAAGAAATGATGCGCAATATTGGTGCGCCATATACCATAACACTGGCAGTTGTATTTATGATTTTGGTTGCAACAACGCCTTCAATTGCCTCCCTTGTTACCGCCAATTATGCCACTCCTTTAATTATTGTTGGTCTTATAACGGCATTAATTATTATTGAAGGGCGCCTGGTGAATAAAATCACTTTATTGTTTCCGTTTATTTTTGGCTGTATGCTGCTTACTGCTTCAACAGAACTGGGCACCACACAATGGATAAATGCACTGTTGGCTGATAACGGTATTCACCCAATGATTGTACTGGCTGTTGTTACCGGATTAATGGCGGTTGGTCGTTATTTTGCAGGCGGCTTAATTCACCGGTTGAACCCCCCTGGCGTATTGCTTGGTTCTGCCGTTTTTTCGGTTATAGGACTATTATTACTTAGTGTCTCAAGTGGTGCCGTTATGACTGTTTTATCAGCAGCTGTATTCGCCGTTGGAGTATGTTATTTCTGGCCAACAATGATTGGAGTTGCATCAGAATATATACCAAAAAGCGGCGCCCTGGGAATGTCGATACTTGGCGGGGCAGGATTTGTTGCCACATCAATGGTTTTGCCTATTATGGGAAAATCAATTGAAACAGCCGGAGCTCAGATAACATTGCGCAACATGGCAGTGTTACCACTAATTCTGGTTGTCGCATTTATTATCCTGAATATAATTGTCCGAAAGTCACATTCGAAATAAAAGAGATAAAAGATGATAAAAAGGTGGATTTTGTTCCACCTTTTTTTATGCTATATTTGTGTCTAATTGTATTATCAACAATAAGAATCTAAAATCAATGCAAAAGCTAATTATTTCATTACTTCTAATGAGTTTTATCACAGTGGCTTGCCAAAAGGGCGACCACAGCAAAACTTCAAAAAATGATTCTGCCGTCGACACCAAAGTTGAGGCTTTAATCTCAAAAATGACTTTGATCGAAAAGATCGGTCAGCTAAACCAATATTCTTCGCGTTGGGAAATGACCGGGCCAGCTCCTGAGAGTGTTGATTCCATGTCGCTTTACAACATGATAAGAGAGGGCAAAGTAGGCTCTATGCTTAATGTAACCGGGGCAAATGCTACCCGAAAAATTCAAGCCTGGGCAGTTGATAGCAGTCGATTGGGAATTCCACTTATTCTTGCCTACGACGTAATTCATGGTTACGAAACCATGTTTCCAATTCCGTTAGGAGAAGCTGCGAGTTGGGAACCGGAACTGGCCAAAAAGTCTTCGCGTATTGCAGCTGTTGAAGCTTCGGCAGTTGGTTTACACTGGACATTTGCTCCGATGGTTGATATTGCCCGCGATGCCCGCTGGGGACGGTTTATGGAGGGTGCAGGCGAAGATCCTTATCTGGGAGCTAAAATGGCTTATGCCCGTGTAAAAGGTTTTCAGGGAGACGATCTTTCAGATGAAACAACAATTGCAGCCTGTGCCAAACACTTTGCCGCTTATGGTTTTATCGAATCGGGCCGCGATTATAATACCGTACAAATTGGCGATCCAACATTGCACAATATTGTTTTTCCTCCGTTTAAAGCTTGTGTTGATGCAGGCGTGGCAACATTTATGAATGCGTTTAACACGATTAACGAAACACCGGCAACAGCCAGTTCATACTTGCAACGCGATATTCTTAAAGGCGAGTGGGGATTCGATGGTTTTGTGGTTTCTGACTGGAACTCGATTGGAGAGCTTTTACCGCACGGAGTAGCAGCCGACAAAAAGGAAGCAGCCTATAAAGCTATTACTGCCGGTTCGGATATGGATATGGAAGGTAACGCTTATATTAATAATTTGGAAGCGTTGGTTAACGAAGGCAAAGTTGATGAAGCTTTGATTGATGATGCAGTACGCCGTATTTTAAAAATTAAATTCAAACTGGGATTATTTGACGATCCTTTTAAATACTGTAATCCTGAGCGAGAAAAGAACGTATTACGTTGCGACGAGCACCTTTCAGCAGCCAAAGAAGCAGCCAAAAAAAGTATTGTTTTGTTGAAGAATGAGAACGATCTTCTTCCGCTAAAGAAGGATGGATTAAAAATTGCTGTTATTGGCGAATTAGCTGAAAGTAAAGACGTACCACTTGGAAGCTGGAGAGCAAAGGCGATTACAAATTCTGCAGTGTCGTTGCTGGAAGGAATAAAAAATGTTACCGGAAGTTCAAACATTAGCTTTGCCAAAGGACCAGCGTATACCAAAGGTTTGCGCTCGTTTACAACCGAATTAAATATTAATACAACAGATAAAAGCGGAATGTCGGAAGCCAGATCGTTGGCAGCTAGCTCTGATGTAGTGGTTATTGCATTAGGCGAAGACTGCTGGCAATCAGGCGAAGGTCGCAGTCAAACCGATATTTCGATGAAAGGATTTCAGCAGGAATTGTTGGAAGAGGTATATAAAGTAAATAAAAACGTTGTAGTTGTATTGATGAACGGACGTCCGATAGAAATTAACTGGATGGCAGAGAATGTTCCCGCAATTGTGGAATGCTGGCACCTAGGATCGGAAGCCGGAAACGGCATTGCCGAAGTGTTGTTTGGCGATTACAATCCTGCCGGAAAATTACCGGTGTCGTTTCCAAGAGCAGTGGGGCAGCAACCATTGTACTACAATCATTTTAACACCGGTCGTCCTACAAATGGCGAAGGAAATGTATTCTGGTCGCACTACACCGACGAAAGTAAAGAACCTCTTTTCCCATTTGGTTATGGTTTAAGTTATACAACTTACACTTATTCGGGACTTAAACTATCTTCAAATGAATTAACTGAAGGCGGAAAGATTCAAGTAAAAGCGACCGTTACAAATACCGGTGACGTGGCAGGCGAAGAAATCGTTCAGCTATATATACGTGACCTTGTAGGAAGTATTTCGCGCCCGGTAAAAGAACTAAAAGGTTTTGAGAAAATAAGCCTGGAGCCAAAAGAATCGAAAGTTGTTTCTTTTGAGATTGCAACAAAAGATCTTGAATATTATGTGGCTTCCGGAGAATGGAAAGCCGAATCCGGTGACTTCAATCTTTGGGTTGGTCCAAACTCAGCAGAAGGCCTGGAAGCTTCTTTCGTTTTGAAATAAGAAGATTCAGTATTATTTTCATTTCGATAACGTAAAGGCGACTTCAGATTAATATGAAGTCGCCTTTTTGCTTACAACATTTACGAGGAGTGCTGATTTTACATTGCTAATAACATCTTTTAACATTTTGACAAAAGAGGGAGTATGCAAAAGGTAAATTTTTTATTATATTAGCGTGTGATAAAATCATTATAACTCGCACATTATGAAATCATTGAGCAAGTTAATCCACGAATCCAGCATGACATTTCTACCAACCCACTATCCGGTGCATTTTTACGGATTACCAGATGGCAAAGTATATCTGTGCTTTGCCCGGTTTTATGAAGCAGGTTTTAACAATACCGACCTGGAATTTGTTTTTGCACGCCATAATGATTTTCGATACAACCACAAAGAAGAGGTCATAATTCCCAAGGCAGAATTCAGGGCACCTGTATATAACGAGATGGTCGATAATCCCGATCCTGACATTACCGTTTTAGAAGTACGACGCGATATTCAATCGTACACCGAGGCAGTAAATTACATCGATAGTCTTAACCTGACCAATTCAATTTTAAACTCCGGAATTGAAAATACTGAGCAAGTGGCATAGGAAATACAACTTGGTGCATTGATCCAGAATTTTTGGTCGCTAATGGCATAAAATCATACCGCTTTCTTTTTTATTTACCCCGTCAGTCAAATGCTTTTCTTAAGAATAATTAAGAACCTAGTTCATCTCTTTTTAGCCAAATTTTGTAGGCTTTAAATGTTTATCGCTCATAGGCACGAAATGCCAGGAAAATGCTTGCGATAATCAAAAACTATTAGCACATGAGAATTAAAGTCAGGGGATTTGTTCGGGGCTTTTTATATCACTTAATGTAAATAATAAGAGGTACTACTTGGGGGTTAAAATTACTGAGTAGTTTATCAGTTATTTGCCGAAAATGGGCAGAAATAGTCACATATGCTTGTGTAAATAAAAAAGAATTCTTTTCTTTGCTAGTGATAGGTCGTTCAGACCTATTGTGTGTTTGGGGTTAACATTAATAAGGGCAGTTGTTGAACTGCCCTTTCTTTTTGCTCCAATCAAAAACACATTCTTCGCACATTCTTTTTCCAAAAATGAGATGATAAAACTCGATCAAGTTGGCTTGTGGGAGATGTTCAAAATGCTGAGTAGTTCTTAGGCAGTTTGCTGAAATAGGCTGAAATAGCGAGGAATACCGAGGTTTTTTATTTTTGAATTCGTAACTTTAAAATGTGATGGATCAATCAGATTTGTTGCATGTTTGGGAAGACAAAATAGTGAGTGGCTTTTTTAAATTGCTCTTTTTTTTTTTAAATCTCAAACAATCTAAATAAGGCACAATTCTTTACTTCTTACAAGGACGTAAGAAAATATATAAAGGCAACTGTTGAGTTGCCTTTTGTTATTATATCCAAAAGAGATTTCCTGCTGGTTGAGGAGAGCGCATGATGTTGCAAAAGCTTGTTTCTTGTGTATTGTTGCTTTATTCAATTTGGAAACTTTTGAAATTATAGTTTTTTTGTCTCTCCAGCGGAATTTTCAATAAATGTGATTCGGAAATAGCCGGGGTAAAGGTTTTGTGGTCTTATTAATTTACTTCATTAGTGTTGTCCTCTTTATTTTATTAAATATATTAGCTCATCTGATTAAGGTAAGAGGATTTACCATCGTCTACAGTAAAGTGGGTACCACTTCCTTTCTATTTTGAGAAAAATGTCCCAATTTGATACTCTGTACAAAAAGTTTGGCACGGCTAAGTGTCACAAAATGAGTGATTAAGTGTTTTTGGCTTGCAGATTGTTAAACCTTGTACAAATTAGGAAAATAAAAATAGGGTTTGTATAACAGGGTAGAACGACTTCTAATTTGATTGGTTCTGTATAAAGGGGTTTGTAAATTATCAATCATCACTAAAAAGCGTCCTTAAGTTCTACCCTTTCTTTTTCATTTCACCTCAAGATTATGTTAAGTATGATTTTCCAGGTTAGTTCAATTTACTTGAAGTTAATGGGAGATAGGTAAGAATAAAAAAAACCGTTCATCAACATGAACGGTTTTGTGTTTACAAACCACTTCAAAAAGTGTACTGAAAAAGTAGAACCATGTGAAAATGGATCACCAAACAGTATTTTAAATATTTTAACCCGTTGTGCGGTTTAATTTGTTAATAACCTTATTAATATCTATAACTAAAAAAAGTTATGCATAATCATGATATTCAATATCTTAGAAGTATAAAACACCACATTTTTACTTCTGTTATGCATAACTTGAAATCAAATTACGACAGATTCTTTCTCATTACCAAATCTGTATTTAAAAATCGCATCAACTCTTTCGATAATTTCTATTCGTATAGAAACCGCCCAAAGATGTCTGATTGTCAAATTATTGCGTTCTCTATTACTGGCGAGTCACTCGGAATCGACAGCGAAGCTTTTTTGTGGGCTAAAATCAAAAGCGAACATGCTGATGATTTTCCCAACCTAATCGACCGAAGCAACTTTAACCGCAGAAGAAAACGCCTTTATCCTTTTATCGAAGAATTGAACAAGACTGTAGCCGGCTTTCTCAATGCAGGAGAAGACTGTTTCCTGGTTGATTCGATTCCCATCCCTGTTTGCAAGAACGCCCGTGAACAACGCAGCAGGATTTGCAAAGAAAACTTTGAGACAGCACCAAACAAAGGCTATTCTGCTGTTAATAAAACCTGGTATTACGGCTACAAGCTTCATTTGCTTACCTCTGCAAACGGGGTTTTTCATAGTATGGACTTAAGCAAGGCTAGTGTCCATGATGTTCATTACCTGTCGCAGGTAAAGCATTCTGGGCTAAACAATTGTATCCTGCTGGGAGATAAAGGATATTTATCCAGTTCTCAGCAAATTGACCTGTTTTCTTCCTGCAACGTTAAACTGGAAACCCCCATGCGGGCTAATCAAAAAGCTTACACTTTGTACCCACCTGTTTTTAAAAAGTTTAGAAAAAGGATCGAAACATTGTTTTCTCAACTTTGCGACCAGTTCATGCTTAAACGTAATTACGCCAAAACACTTATTGGATTGTCAGTCAGAATACTCACAAAAGTTACTTCGGTGACTTTACTGCAATACATTAATTTAAAGAACGGTAAACCAATTAATAATTTAAAATATGCCCTGGCAGTTTAAACCGCACAACGGGTATATTTTAGGTTTTGTGTCCGGTTGTAAAAGTAAAACAATATAACAGATAGTAACGCTGTCCTGACTCGATTCCGTTTATTTTTCGGTGTTAATCAGCATTTCTGAAGGGGTAACTAAGCAATCAAAACTTTTCTATTGTAAAGATGGATTCCATATCTGTTTTTAGTTGGTCATTAGTTGTCTTTTTCAAATAGATATTTTTCCCAAGTACGTCTTCCGAGATATTATTATTCATAATATTCAGCCTCTTACAATATTCAAAACTGAAGGTATAAAGTCTATCATGAAGCGGAGTAAAATCGTAACTTCTCGTAACCGTGTTATCATTAAACGACAAACCATCAACGGATAGTGCATAAACTAAGGGATAATCGAAGGGATAAAACTGGTTTTGCTCAATTCTGATATTACGATGATAGGCTGGCATATCTTCGGTTATCGCCCGAATAACGGGGAAGATGGATATAATTGCTTCATTATACTGGTAAGAACTTGTAATGCACTTCGATGTAAATATATTTTCAGTGATTATTACATCAGTTGCGGCGCCCGATTTGTACAGGTTATCTGTATTGCCGGTTATAAGTATACCACTCCCGCTTGATTCAAAAGTGTTGTTTTCAATTACTACCTTCCCTGATGTTGCGATAAGAAGTCCACTTGCCCGACTACTTTTGAAATGACTGTTTTTAACAGTCAGGTTTGGTGTCCAACTCAAGTTTTCAATAACATCTCCGACACTAATGGCATTGGAAACCGATTTCTCAAAAAGAAGTATAAAATGCTCCTCACCAGCAGGAGTAACGGTTTTAATCGTGTTCTGTTCATTTGGCGAATCTTGCTCACCATTTATAAAACTCAACTGGTCTCCCGGATGTCCCCAGTTTTGGACTTTACTCGTATTATTCAAAAAACTACATTCTAACTGGTTATCAGAAATCACCTCTTTTACTTGTATGCTGATACCATGAACATTGACAGGTTCATTTACCAAACCGTGAAATGTAGAATTGTTAACAAGAATGTTCCCCTGGCAATTAACAATTTGCAAACCGTCATTCCCTCCACCAAAGTACCGGTTTTTAGCGCGGTTAGGAATGGCTTGGTATCGATCAAATGTGAGGTCTTTGCTGTACTGTGCTAAAATGCCCGATCCGGCAGCATGGAACAACCTGGTATTTTGGACAGTAACGTTTTCCGATTCCAAAATAAATACACCTGCATGTGTTGGTTCGGCGTGTTGCATAACGAGGTAATTCCCAATTTGGGGCTTTCGTTTAAAGCTAAAATGCAGACGCACAATTCCGGGCATAGTAGGTTCTCCGTGGTAGGCATTCCAATTTTCTCCCAAACAAGGGGAGTCTCCTGTTTGAGTAACTATATACCTGCCTTTTCGGTCGAATTCCAATGTTTTGGTCCATTCATTTGATTGACTATTACCTACATCAAAAAATATTTTGCCTTCAATTAAACGATATGGTGTTTCTTTCGGGTCGAGTCCAATATCCATGTAATGATCGGTTACTCGCAGGACTTCGGCCTGGGCAATAAAAGGTTGTTCCCAGTCAATCGTAACGTTTTTGAGGGTAATGTTTTGACAATTGTCGAAAGTAAAGGGCTGCATTTCCTGATGAAAAATGAGGTGACTGCCTCGCCCGTCGATCACAAGATTTTTTATATTTTCAAAATGAAAGGCACAAGTTTTAGGATTTTCATTTGCGGTGTTGGCTTCGTAATACACCTTAGTTTTGCAGCCATCAGGATAAAAATGGTAGGTGCCGGTTGAAAAAACAAGCACTTTTGGCTGATCTGTTTTTAAATCGTCAAGAGCCTTGTAGAAGTGTTTTATGGCATTCTTTTTCCTGGTTTTGTTTAAGCCATAATCTTTCAGAAAAATATAAGTGGTGTCGCTTGGCGTTGAAGAGCCGGAGACCTGCAAGGCGAAGGTAAGTAGCGACGAAACGAGTAGTAAGAATAGTCCTGTCTTCATGCTTTTACTATTTTCTGCAAGATACTATTTTGTGGTTTTTCCTTCATACATCGAATGGAAAACCTCATCCACGGGTTCCCAAAGTTCTATTTTGTTCTTTTCAGGATCGAGAATATGGACAAACTTGCCGTATTCGAATGATTCTATTTGGTCGCAAATTGTTACATCAGCTTCTTTTAGTTCGGCCACGAATTTTTCAATATTCTCCACCCTGTAGTTAATCATAAATTAAATTTTCCGAAGAAGAAGCAACCTAAAATCCATTACATGATTGCCGGGAATGAGGGTGGCTTGTAAGGTCAATAATCCTTTTCCTTTTTCTAAGTATATGGTGCCAACTTTTTTTCGGTGAAATTCTTTTACATACCCTTCCATTCGGGGTAAACATCCCTGTTATCCAATAATGGGGAGTTATAGGCTTCGTTTATTTTGAATTCGACACTTGACTCGTTAAAGCTGAGTTTTACGTTTGAACCGATCTCTTCTTCAGGGCAGGTATAAAATAACTCAATCTCATAATTGCCACTGGTGAGCACTTCCGCATCGAAGGTTATTTTATCGGTAGTAGCCATCCAGTTCGTTAAATAAGTGCTGTTGGGATATTTGTTTGATCGTTTTATATTTCCATGGCCAATTGCATCGCGAGCAGGGAGTTGAGTTTGAAAGACACTTGGATGACCAATTGTAAAAGGCCGTTTGGCATCTCTGTCCAATTCGCTTGTTACTTCTTTTTGCCAATTTGTTTTTGCCGAAAGCAGTTGTTGGTATTCACTTGGATACTTTTCCGAAACGTCGATATACTGTCCCGGATCATTTTCCATATCAAAAAGTTTATTTTCATGATCGAGCCTGAATTTCTGATTTCTTAAACTTAATTTGCCTCCCCAATAATTGTAAATTATACGATCCTGCCATTCCGGGGCATCATTCATTAGTAAAGGTTTTATACTTACGCCATCAAATGGATATTTTGTGTTTACGTCAATCCCCGCCAATTCGGACAGAGTAGGGAGTAAATCTATTCCGCTGGTAATTTCGCCGATTTCTTTACCGGCACTCAATTTTCCTTTCCAGTTCATAATAAGTGGAGAACGAACGCCACCTTCATCGGTTGAGCCTTTTTTCCCTTTCATGTTATCATTCCAACGAAATCCGTTTGGGCCGTTATCCGAAAGATAAAGTATGATGGTATTCTCTGTC
Organism: Draconibacterium halophilum; assembly: GCF_010448835.1. NCBI lineage: Bacteria > Pseudomonadati > Bacteroidota > Bacteroidia > Marinilabiliales > Prolixibacteraceae > Draconibacterium > Draconibacterium halophilum. The sequence goes on along the minus strand of NZ_CP048409.1, from coordinate 3,614,838 downwards.
AATCCCAATTCTTCAACTTTTTGAGAAATACGACCTACATTCCAATCGATGTTCTCGCACATGGCCAAAGCTGCCTTGGTAAACAGCGTGTCTTCCTTTTCCTTGTCCCGATGAAACATTTCAAGATTTTTGTTTTTATATTTTTCCCAGAATTGATCGGGAACCTGCATTGGCGAATGAGGTGTGTTAAATGGCAAATACAAAAGAAATGGTTTGTCTTTGTTTCCTTCAATAAATTTCAGCCCTTTTTGCGTTAGGTTGTCTATGATAAAGCCATCGCCTTTTACAATCTCACCATTATGCTCTAACATTGGGCTGTAATAGTTTCCCCAATGACCAGAGCAAAAGCCATAAAAATCATCAAAGCCTCTTGAGTTTGGATGGTAGGGAGCCTGCATGCCGTTGTGCCATTTTCCATAAGCAGCGGTAGCATATCCGGCATTTTTAAATACTTCGGCGATGGTAGTCTCATCAAGATCCATTCTTTCTCCGCCTGCTCCTGTCGACCAAACACCACTGCGCACATGATAGCGCCCTGTTAACAATTCGGCCCGGGTAGGGGAGCAAACGGCACAAACAAAAAACCGGTCGAAAGTAACGCCGGTTTCAGCCAGCTTATCGATGTTTGGTGTTTCAATGTTTGTATTTCCCTTACAACTTAAATCACCCCAACCTTGATCGTCGGCCAAAATAATAATGATATTGGGTTTTGTTTTGTTTTGTTTGTGGGAACAGGATGAAAATAAAACGATAAGAACTAGAAATACTAAAAGGTGTCTCATAGTTGCTGGTTTAGTTGAATCCTAAAAATAATTAAACTTTGGAACTAAACCTTTACAATATGAGCGAATTATTATGCTTCGAGGTACTTTATAAAATCGTTTTTATTTCAGCTATGTTTGTTAGCTTGGTCCAGTTCTGATGATCTTCCACTTCTTCCACTTGTTCGTGAATCCAGGTAATGTGAAAAGGAATATGGATGCCAAAACCGCCCAATTGAAGTACCGGTTCAATATCTGATTTGTATGAATTTCCGATCATCAGAAAACCTTGTGGAGCAATCTCGAGATGTTTAATTAGTTTTTGGTAATCAGCTGGTTTTTTGTTGCTCATTACCTCCACATGATGAAAGTATTTCTCCAGTTTCGACTTTTGCAGTTTTCGTTCCTGATCGAGCAAATCGCCTTTGGTAGCTACAATTAATTTAAAGCCTTTTTGCTGCAAATATTCCAGTGTTTCAATAACGCCGTCGAGCAATTCTACCGGTTGATTGATTTGCGTTTTGCCGAGTTCAATAATTTGCTCTATAATTTCCTGTGGTACTTTATTGCCGGTAATTTTCAACGCCGTCTCAACCATTGAAAGTACAAATCCTTTGGTGCCATAACCGTATTTTTCCAGGTTTTGTATTTCGGTGACATACAGCACTTCCATGATTTCGTCGGAGGTGCTGAAATCCGAAAGTAGTGCACAAAACTTTTCCTCCGTTTCGCGAAAGAATGTTTCGTTTACCCAAAGGGTATCATCGGCATCGAATGCTATTACTTTGAAGTTGGTTTTCATATTAATGTTTCTCGCAGATTTTGCAGAATACGCTGATTTAAATTTTTTATTGTCCGCAATGAATCATAGATTAGAACGACTCCCAGAACTTGTTTTAGGGGCCCATTCTTCTTATGCAGATTAACATTGCAGAAGAGATGCTGAAACTAGTTCAGCATGACGTAAAAACAAGCAATATGACACAGAGCGGATATTTAAATTTTACGTTTTAATGGCAAGGTTGCTTATAACGCTTTTTTACAAGGCTAAATTAACCACTGTAATTCCGGAACCGCCAAAATCTACATGTTCATCTTTGTAGCTGCGCACCATGGGTTCCGAGCGCAGGTATTCGCGAATAATTTGTCGCAGAATTCCATTTCCTTTTCCATGGAGAATTCGAAGTTGACCCGATTCAAACATTATTGCTTCATCAATAAACGCTGTGATTTTCGAGATGGCTTCATCAGCTCTTTGTCCACGAATATCGATTTCAGGTTTAAAGCTCAATCGACGTTCAGAGAAACCTTCCGAGAGAACCGACGCACGTCCGCCACGGTTTTTATCCAGCTTTTTAGCCTCGTTGTTGCTAATTCGCTCCAGGTTTTTGCTTGGCATTGTGGTCATCAACTGGCCAAAGGCAACCACTGCATTTTTCGCATTAATTTCAATAAGGTCGCCAACAGTATCCTGTCCTTTTAAACGCACTTTATCGCCGGGGCGCATTTCAATACTTTGTTTCAGCTTTTCTTTGGTAACCGGTTTTTTCGCTTCATCGGGGCGGTGTTTATTTCGGTTGTCTTCACGCCGACGTAATTTCTCCATCTTTTTGGAGATCTGTGTATTGTTGCCCGTTGTTTTCCGGTCGACATCTTTTTTCAGATCACCCAATTTTGCCCGTGCTTCTTTTGTTTTTTCCTTATCTGCCTGGGCCTGTTTAATTTCCTGAATGGTGTTTTCAATCCGTTTATTTACACCTTTAAGCAAAGTATCAGCTTCTTCTTTGGCTTTTTTCAGAATCTCTTTACGCTGTTTCTGAATTTCCTGTAATTCCGACTCGTAAGTTTCTGCCGTGTCGTCAATAATCTTTTCCACTTTGCGGATTTTCATTCGCTTGGTTTCCCAGTAGCGTTTATCACGGTTAATTTTACGCAGGTTGCGATCGAAATCAATATGGTCTTTTCCTACTTTTTCGGTAGCCTGTTCCAAAATATCTTCCGGCAATCCAATCTTACGTGCAATCTCAAAAGCAAACGAACTACCCGGTTTGCCAATATCCAGCTTAAACAGCGGGTTCATGTGTTGAGAATCGTAAAGCATGGCGCCGTTAATTATTCCATCGGCCGACGATGCAAAGTGTTTCAAGTTGGTATAGTGGGTGGTGATTACGCCAAAGGTGCGAATCTGAGTCAATTTATCCAGAATAGATTCTGCAATGGCACCCCCAACATCGGCTCCGTTCCTGTACCAAACTCATCAATTAGAATTAGTGTCTTCTCATTACAATTACGCACAAAATGTTTCATGTTCATCAGGTGCGAACTGTAAGTACTCAGGTCGTTTTCCATCGACTGCTCATCGCCGATATCGATAAAAAGCTGTTCGAAAACGCCTGTACGGCTGGCTTCATTTACCGGAATAAGCAAGCCACATTGCAGCATGTATTGCAGCAATCCGGTTGTTTTCAAACAAACCGATTTACCACCGGCATTTGGACCCGAAATCAACAGTATGTGTTTTTCGTCGGTGAGTTTTATATCGAGCGGAACAATTTTCCGGTTTTCTTTTTTTAATGTTTTTAAAAGCAGCGGATGAATGGCGTGATACCATTCAATTACTGGCTCCTCTTTTATTTCCGGTCTGATGGCATCGAATTCAACGGCCAGCAAAGCTTTAGCACGAATAAAATCCATCTCTCCAAGGAAGTCGTATGAGTAGGTCAGTTCTTCGAGATAAGGACGGATATCGTTGGCAAAATTGGTGAGAATCTTCATGATCTCGCGGCGTTCTGCATATTCCAGTTCGCGGATTTCGTTGTTCATTTCCACAATCTCGTTAGGCTCTACATACGATGTTTTTCCGGTGGCCGACTCATCGTAAACAATACCCTTTAGCTTGCGTTTGTTGGCTGCAGCAACCGGAATTACAGCGCGCCCGTCGCGAATTGAAACGGCAACATCTTCGTCTACCCAGCCATCTTTTTGTGCTTGTTTTAAAATGGCATGCAAACGTTTCGACATGCTCGACTGCATGTTTAAAATACTGCGGCGCGTTTGTGCCAGCTCCGGCGATGCGTTGTCTCGTATCTTCCCAAATTTATTGATGATGACATCAATACGGTCGTATATGTATGGAAATACCTGTACCCGCGATGTTTTCTGTTTCAGTATTGGAAAAACTTCTTCTTCCTGTTTCGAAAAGAAATTAACAATTGCCCGCACCGATTCCAGTGAACGTTTCAAATCAAACAATTCTTCCGGTTCGAGGAAACGACCTTCCAATCGGATTTTTTGCAAAGCTTCGCGCAGGTCGTAAAAGTGGGTGGCCGGGAAACTGTCGAACTCACGAATGATTCTGCAAAATTCATCCACCTCATTCAGTTGTTGCAAAATGGTGCCATACGAAGTTTGAAAATGCATTTCTTGCACCCACTCTTCTCCCATCGTGCTGATGCACTTGTTGGTAAGCATTTCACGAATGCGGTCGAAACCAATTTTTGCTTCGAAATTATTTGGATAAATGTTTTGCATAGCCTTTTCTTAATCGACTGCAAAAATAGTGTTTAATGCTACAAGCTGCAAACCTAAATATACGAGCTTTTTAGCCACAATTAAAATGGTGTGAACGTTCAATCGATTTCTGCTAATAAAGCACCAATGGGTCGACCCAATAAGCAATAGTGCAGTTTGATCCGGGCGTTTAATAGTTCCCTTTTCAGAAAAGCTGTAAGCTCCCATTCGCGCTATAGTCATTTCCGGCAAACTGCGAATTTTGCCTTTGCCAGAATAAGAAAAGCTGCTTACAGATGGGTGGGGTTGGTGAAGCCACAAATTAGTACTATTATTAAACCGTGAGACGAAAAATAGAGTTACTGGCACCTGGAGGAGATGTGGATTCGGTTAAAGCGGCCATTATTGCAGGCGCCGACGCCGTGTACTGCGGACTGGAGAAATTTAATGCAAGAAACCGGTCGGAGAACATTAGCTTCGAAAATTTGCAGGGTATTATAAGACTGGCGCACAAACATAATTGTGAAGTTTTTCTAACGCTAAATATAATTATTGTTGAAAGCGAAATTGCTGCCTTTGTAAGTTTGTTGAATAAACTGATTAATACCGGCGTGGACGGTGTAATCATTCAGGATTTGGGGATGTTTGATCTTATCAATAAATCGTTTAAAAGCCTGAAGATTCATGCCTCAACCCAGCTAACCACACACAATAAAGGGCAGGTACTTTTTTTACAAAAACTAGGTGCAACGAGAGTTAATTTGTCGCGCGAGTTAGCTATTAGCGAAATAAAAGAATTGGCTGCAGTTGGTGCCGAAAACAATGTCTTAACCGAAGTGTTTGTGCATGGTTCATACTGTATTTCTTTTTCGGGAATTTGTTACATGAGTTCGGTGCAGGGAGGGAAATCGGGAAACCGCGGTCAGTGCAGTCAACCGTGCAGAGATAAGTATTTAACTACCGCAAACGGTAATAATTTCCCACTTAATTTAAAAGATAATTCAGCCTACTTTAACCTGAAAGAGTTGCATGATGCAGGAGTTGCATCGTTAAAAATTGAGGGTCGGATAAAGGGGTTTGAATATGTGTACACCATTGTGGATTCCTGGCGAAAACAAATTCAGTCTTTCCTTGAAAATGGTCTTCTGCTCGATGATGACAGTGAGTTGTACAGGGTGTTTAACCGCGATTTTTCGAATGGTTATTTGAAAGGGAAAATTGGCAAGGATATGTTTATTGATGATCCGATGAGCTACAGCAGTAAGCGACTGGAGGAGGTAAACGATTATTCTTTTTCGGATAAACTAAAATTGTACGACGAGAAGGCAGATACCAGAGCAAAGATTAAGCAGGAGATTGACCAACTTAGTATTGGAAAAATACCTTTAAAGATTACAGTTTCGGGAAAAGCGGGAGAGCTATTAAGAATTGAGGTAGAAAAGCCCGACGCGTTGTTTGCTGTTTCATCAGAAGTTAATCTGGCCGAAAATGGAGTTGAGGCATTGACTGAAAAGATGGTTTTAAAAAGGTTAAAAGCCATAAACGAAACAGAATATTTCATTGAGCATTTGAATATAGACGGAATTAGTGGCGATATGTATATTCCGTTTAAAGAACTTACCGCTTTAAAAAAGAAGTTGCTGGTTACCTTAAACGATTCGAAAGAAATGTATGCCCCGGTTGCCGTTCCGGTGTTTAAAAAACAAGAGAAAATTGAAAAAGAGCCTACGCTTTCGGTGCTGATTTCTTCGAAAGAAGATGTGGCGCTCTGCGAACAGTCGAATGCTGTTTTCTATTTCCAGCTTCCGAATGGAGTTAAAAACAGCTTCAACGAATTGGTGGATTTATTCCGGGAAAATGAGAAATTAATTCCGTGGTTTCCAGAGGTTTTAATAGGTGACGATTATGATGCTGCAGTAGAATTTCTTGAAACCATACCTTCTGAATTTATTGTAACCAATAATACCGGAATTGCTTATGCGGCTTACAAAAGTGGAATTAGGTGGATAGCAGGTCCGTTTTTGAATACCGTAAATTCGTTTAGCTTGCTGAGTTTAAAAGAAAACTTTAATTGTGCCGGCGCATTTATATCGAATGAATTGAGTAGAACTCAAATTCGAAGCATTAAAAAACCTGACGATTTTGATCTTTTTTATAGTATTTATCATCCTGTTGTATTGATGACGAGCCGGCAATGCTTATTTCAGCAGGTTACCGGATGTGCAAAAAATATGCTGGACAAGTCCTGTATTCAGCATTGCGAAAAATCAGCATCGATTAAAAATCTCAAAGATGCTGCTTTTTTTATTGAGAAGTCGGCAGGAAATTTACATCGTGTTTATAACGAAACCAATTTTTTGAACACCCAGATTGTAAGGGATATTCCAAATTTCTTTTCCGGGTTTTTAATTGATTTAAGTGACATCAAAACCCGCACTGAAACGGAAGTCAGCAAAAGTAAGTTAATTGCACTTTTCGAAGAGCCTATAAAAGAAAATCCCGAAGCAAAAACGAAACTCAAAGATCTTATTCATTACACAAATAATAAACAGTATTTAAAAGGAATTTAATGAAATAGAAAGTGGGTTTAAATAAAAAGGATGTCATTTTTTCAAAAAATGACATCCTTTTATCTATTGAAAACTAATGAATTGTTGGATTATCCTTTTGGAACTTTCTCGTCCGGGAATCGTTTGCCATATTCTACCCAGAATAGTTTCACTTCGCTCTTCATTTCTTTTGAAAGGAAAAGCAGACCGATTAAGTTCGGAATAGTCATCAGTGCAATAGTAATACCTGACAATGTCCAAACAATTGTAGTATCGGTAAAGGATGCGAAGAAGAATCCTATCACATAAATCAGTCGGTACCAAACAATGCCTTTTATGCCAAACAAATAGGTAACGGCCCGACCACCGTAATACGACCAGCTGATGGCGGTTGAAAAAGCAAACATCAACAGTCCGATGGAAACGATGTATTTCCCATAATCGCCAAACCAACTTCGTGTAAAAGCAATGGTGGTTAGCGGCGCACTGTGCATCAGTGATTTTCCTTCAAGCGCCAAACTTTTTGGATTTGGGCTGTCAGGGCTTCTGTCAATTTTCCCATCAGTTATTTTTATCTCGCCCGAGTACAGTTGATCATCAACAGAAACTTTGATGTTTTCAGCTACCGAACGAGCATGTAAAATGGTTGGCTGATTGATAATTTCTCCGTTTTGTACTTGCAGATTATCGTTGAACATTGGCAAATCGGCTTTTCCAACCAAGTAGTTGTGCAACTGATCTATATCGTTCTCAGTAGTTTCAGAATATGTTTCGTTAAGCACCACAATGTCGGTTTCCTGAAACAGATTTTCGTGTTTCTCCGTCCAAACCCCCGATGATAACAGCACCAATCCGGTTAATGTACAAATGATAATGGTATCGATAAATGGCTCCAATAAAGCAACCAACCCTTCTGATACCGGTTCGTGTGCCCGTGCTGCAGCGTGGGCAATTGGCGCCGATCCCTGACCCGCTTCATTCGAGAATAATCCTCGGTTTACACCACGGTTAAAGGCAAAAGCGATACTTCCTCCGAGAAAACCACCAACAGCTGCTGAACCACTGAATACATCACCGAAAATAGCAGCAATAGAAGGAATAATATTTTCGTAATTGTAAGTAATAACGGCAATCGCTCCAATAAAATAAATGATGGCCATTAACGGAACCAGTCGCGATGTTACGTTGGCAATACGTTTAATACCACCAACAATTACCAATCCTAGCAATACGGCTAAAACACCACCACTTACCATGTGGTTAATCCCAAAGGTTTCGAACAGCGAGTTGGAAATACTGTTAATCTGTGGCAGGTTTCCGGTACCAAACGATGAAAGGATTGTTGCAACAGCAAAGAGCCCACCGAGGAAAGTACCGGTTTTTAAAACTTTATTGTTTTTTAACGGAATGTTCAAACGTTTCTTCATGAAATACATCGGTCCACCGGCAATCGATCCGTCGGTAGCTTTATCCCGGTATTTGTGCGAAAGGGTAACCTCTACAAATTTGGTGGTCATACCCAGGGCGGCTGTCACCAGCATCCAGAAAAGTGCCGCTGGTCCGCCCAGGTGAATAGCCAAAGCCACACCGGCAATATTTCCTGTTCCTACAGTTCCCGACAAAGCTGTTGTTAATGCCTGAAAGTGCGAAGTATCTCCCTCGTCATCTTCTTTATCAAATTTTCCGCTTACAATTCGCAACGAATGTTTCAGGTAGCGGAATTGTGGAAATTTTAGATAAATGGTAAAAAAGATACCTGTTCCGAGTAATAAAAATACAAACCATTCCGAGCCTCCAATATGACCGTCGATGGTGGAAAGAATTTCATTGAGTTTGTTCATTATATGCAGTTTTTTTATTCGTTGAATTCATTCTTCATAAGGTATCTTATGAACTTGCATGACAGAATACTTCACTCCGAATGGGCGGCATTCGCGCATACTCGTTTCAAAAATTGAGCTAAAAATAGCAATCCTGTTCAATATGTTAAAAAATGAAGGTTTTTATTTTTAAAATGTTATTAAATCTTGAGAAAAGTCATCTTTGGTGATCACATGTCCGACGGTTTGTCCCAAATTATATATTGTTTATTACTTTTTCAATTTCTTTTTATGATATTTCGAAACCGATTGGTTTTTGTCGTAATTTCGCATTAGCAACTTAAAAAATAATTAATCATGCTACCAAAGTTTTTATTAGCCGACAATTCGCAGGAAACTCCGGATACTATTTTTGTGGTTCATACCGAAACGCCGCGCTTTATTGTTGAGGCCGACATTGATGATTTCTGGAACAACCAGGAAATACACTGGATTGACGGAGAACCTGGTGATGAAAAGTTTATCTCGGAATTGGTTGAGGCTGCCGAAGAATTTCTGGAAAAGGAATTTGAAAACGAAGAATTGTTAGCTGAAGACGACGAGGAATAAGTATTATATTCTTTTGACAAAAGCCGTCTTTGGTAAATACTAAAAAATAAACAACAGAATTGCTATGGCAGCTAATCGTTTATATCGTTCGCACAACAAAGTGTTGGGAGGTGTTTTGGCAGGATTTGCCGAATATTTCTCATTAGATGTGGTGTTGGTGCGGGTGATCTATGTTTTGTTATCGCTTTTTTCTGCCGGTTTTCCGGGCTTGCTGGTGTACATTATTTTTTGGATGGTAACGCCGGAAAAACCAATTGGGCCGGAAGATTTGAATAATGGAAATCCGCAGTAAATACTAATTCGTTAACTCTTCGAACGAAAGATCCATCAGTGGAAATCTTTCCCATCCGTTAAAGTCAAAATGCCACCATTCGGAAGAATAGACCGTAAAACCAAAATGTGACATTACTCCAAAAAGAATGGCGCGATTTTTTATGATCTCTTCCGGTAAATCCTTGTATTTCGAGTGTGCTTTTTCCGAAAAATCATCAAAAACGGTTGGCATCGGAATTTCTTCAAAGTTGCTTAAATCAACCAACGAAACATCGACAGCACAACCACGATTATGGCGCGAGCCGTTTTTAGGGTTGGCTACAAACTCTTTATTTGGGTATATCTCATAAAACCGAATGGTTGCAGCGTAGGGGCGATAAGCATCGTAGATCTTTAATCCAAGATTTAGTGTCGCCAGTGAATCTTGTACAAGTTTTAACGCTTCGGCAACAGGTTTTCTTGCATAGGCTTTTGGCGACTGGTAAATAACCTCATTCGTAAAATTATTGCTCGTGGCGTAACGGATATCCAGCACCACACTTTTAATCTCATTTTCCAGATCAACCAGTTTCATGTCCGCATTTTTATCAACCTGTTTTTTGTATTCTTTTACCGAATTTACAAGCGGCAGATTGTACGGATTTCGATTTCCCGTATTGCTTTTTGACACGCAGGATAAAAGTAGTGCACTAAGAAAACAAAGTAGTAGTGCAGTGGATATTCGCATAATTTATTCCTGTTCGAGTCCTTTTAGTGATAATTGAATGCGTTTTCTGTCAATATCAAGATCTTTTATCCGCACTTTTACGTGTTCGTGGAGTTTCACAATTTCGTTTGGATCGGAGATAAAACGATCTGCCATTTCCGAAACGTGTATCAGTCCCGACTCTTTAATTCCCACATCTACAAAAGCTCCAAACTTGGTGATGTTATTTACAATTCCCGGAAGGATCATACCAATTTGGAGGTCTTTAATATTAAATATTCCATCGGCAAATTCAAAAATCTTAATGGGTTTGCGCGGATCGCGGCCTGGTTTCAACAGCTCATTTTTTATGTCGGTTAGGGTAGGGAGGCCAATTTCCGAAGTTACATAATTCTTAAAATCAACCTTTGCAATCAGTTCTTCATTTCTAATCAGGTCTTTCACTTCGCATCTCAGATCTTTTGCAATTTTCGATACAATCTTGTAGGATTCGGGATGCACTCCTGAGTTGTCTAACGGATTCTTAGCATCAGGAATACGCAAAAATCCCGCTGCCTGTTCAAACGCTTTTGGTCCCATCCGCGGAACTTTTTTTAAAGAGTCGCGCGATTCGAACATACCGTTCTCTTTTCGGTAAGTGGTAATGTTTTCGGCCAGTTGTGGTCCAAGTCCCGAAATATAGGTAAGCAGGTGTTTACTGGCTGTATTAAGGTTAACACCAACGGAGTTTACACTTAGTTCAACAACTGAATCGAGACTGTTTTTCAGATTTTTCTGATCAACATCGTGCTGGTACTGCCCAACGCCAATACTTTTCGGGTTGATTTTTACGAGTTCTGCCAGTGGGTCCATTAAACGCCGACCAATAGAAATTGCTCCACGCACGGTAACATCGTATTGCGGAAATTCCTGACGGGCCACCGATGAGGCGGAATAAACGGAAGCGCCATCTTCGCTTACCACATAAACTCTGATCTCGCGATTGTAGTGCAGTTTTTTTATAAAAGCTTCAGTTTCGCGGCTGGCCGTTCCGTTGCCAATGGCAATGGCATCAATCTGGTACATTTCTACCATTGACGACACTTTTTTTGCCGCCATTTTTTTCTGCTCTTGCGGTTTGTGCGGGTAAATATTTTCGTTGTGGAGTAAATTGCCCTGTTCATCCAGGCATACAACTTTACAACCCGTGCGGTAACCCGGATCGATAGCGAGCGTTCTTTTTTGCCCCAGCGGAGGTGCAAGCAACAACTGTTTCAGGTTTTCTGCAAAAACGTTTATCGCTTCGGTATCGGCTTTTTCTTTCGATAATTTGGCAAATTCTGTTTCTATCGACGGTTGTATGAGGCGTTTCAAACTGTCTTTTACAGCCAGTGCCACCTGTTCTGAGCTGTCGTTGTTACCTTTTACAAAAAAACGTTCCAGGTTTTCCAGTACGCGTTCTTCGTTTGGTGAAATGGAAACCCGCAGAAACCCTTCGTTTTCGCCGCGGCGCATAGCCAGTAATCGATGCGAAGGACATTTTTTTAGCGGTTCGCTCCAGTCAAAATAATCGCGGTATTTGGCGGCCTCTTCTTCTTTTCCCTTAATAATTTTTGATGTGATGTAGGCACCCATATCAAAACCCTTACGCACAATATTTCGGGCACGTTCGTTTTCGCTTACCCACTCGGCAATTATATCGCGGGCTCCTGAAAGTGCATCTTCTACTGAAGTAACTTCGTCGTTTAAAAATTGATTAGCTCTGAATTCCGGATCGCGCTCCAGTTGTTTCATTATAATCTTGGCCAATGGCTCCAGACCTTTTTCGCGGGCGATGGTGGCTTTGGTGCGACGCTTCGGTTTGTAGGGCAGGTAAATATCCTCCAGTTCAACCGAGTCATAACAATCTTCAATTCTCGATTTTAGATCGGGCGTTAACTGACCCTGTTCTTCAATCGTTTTCAGAATGGTTTCCTTGCGTTTGGCAAGTTCTGCATATTTATCGTTTTGTTCTTTTATCTGAAGAACCTGCACTTCGTCGAGACTGCCGGTACGTTCTTTTCGGTAGCGAGAAATAAACGGAACAGTAGCTCCTTCATTTAGCAAATTTATCGTGTTTAAAATCTGAGTGTTGTTCAGTCCCAGGTTGCTGGCAATAAGATCTATGGTTTTGTTTTGCATATTTCGTTTTCTTGAAACACAAAGGTAGACAAGAACTTTTCAATTTGAAAAAAGTTAATCAAACAAAAAGAGACGGCCCAATTTGTTTTCAGACTGTCTCTTTCTTGTAAAAAGATAGTAAGAAAAGTTAAAAGCTAAGGCCAATCGTAAAATTTGTACACGGAAGTTTTGATTTTTTATCTTCATTTGTAGAGTTGTAAAATTCAGAATCAACCATGTATTGCCAATAAACACCGGGATAATCATCGCTTTCAAGCTCGGCTGTAATCGTGTTAAACTCAACGCCGAGCATTAATATGCCATATCGAACATTTAATCCGGTTGAGAATCCAAAATCAGCTTTACTCAAAAAAATCTCGTCAGCATCATCAATCATGTCATCATAGTAGGTAACAAGGCCGGTGCCCCATGCAAAATCTAATTTCGCATAAATATCAAATTCCAGTTTGTCAACCGGGCTGTAGGTAAATGAAGGGCCGATTTTCGATCCGGCACGGAAAATGCCAATATTTGTTTCGTTGATGTCGTTTTCATTTTTATAATTATGAAAAACGGCATAGAGGTAGTCGGCATTTATTCCAAAAGCCATGTCTTCGCGGTTTAAAATGCTTTTGATCAGGAATATCGATCCAACTTCAAAATTAGCACCTGTTTTCGATTCAATACCAACGCTATTCCACTTTTGTTCGTCAAGTCCGAACTGTTGCCACGAAGGATTCGAATACCCGAAACGAAAATAGAATTGATTATCAAGATATTGCCCAAAACTAAAAATGGATACCAAAAGGAGAAGTACGGTGAAGGTTGTTTTTTTCATGATGAATGTAAATTTGAATATATGGTTAAACTTAATTGAGAATCTGTTTTAAATGCTCCTTCTGCATCACAAGTTATGATAATCTAAGATAATATGAAAATAGAAAGCAAAGAATGGGATTTGTCGGTGTTTTTCAGAAATCATAAATGCTTTTTCTTTTTGCTCCTATTTCCTTTCTTCTTTTGTGTTGTTTTTGCTATTTTTGCACCTCATTTTCAAAAAGAAGTAAAAGCATGTTTGAGAATTTAAGTGACAGGCTGGAGAAGTCCTTTAAACTACTAAAAGGACAGGGAACAATTACCGAGATCAATGTGGCGGAAACGCTAAAAGATATTCGTCGCGCACTTTTGGATGCCGATGTAAACTTTAAAATTGCCAAGAAATTTACCGACGACGTAAAAGTCAAAGCTTTGGGGCAGGATGTTTTAACAGCAGTTAAACCGGGGCAAATGATGGTAAAGATCGTAAAAGACGAGCTGGCTCAATTGATGGGCGGTACTTTTACCGATATTGAGCTGCAAGGAAAACCGGCAGTAATTCTTATGTCAGGACTGCAAGGTTCGGGTAAAACGACTTTCTCAGGTAAGCTGGCAAATATGCTGAAAAGCAAAAAAGGCCGTCATCCCTTGTTGGTTGCAGGCGATGTTTATCGTCCGGCAGCGATCGACCAGCTGAAAGTTTTGGGTGAACAGATTAATGTTCCGGTGTACACCGAAGAAGGAAACATGGATCCTGTGAAAATTGCCAAGGCTGCAATTAAACATGCAAAAGCCAATGGTAACGATGTTGTGATTGTGGATACCGCCGGTCGATTGGCTATTGACGAGCAGATGATGAACGAAATCTCCGCAGTTAAGAAAGCGATCGACCCCGATGAAATTCTGTTTGTTGTTGATGCAATGACCGGTCAGGATGCGGTTAACACGGCAAAAGAATTTAACGAACGCTTGGATTTTGACGGTGTCGTTCTTACCAAACTGGATGGTGATACCCGCGGTGGTGCAGCCCTTTCTATTCGAGCGGTGGTTGAAAAGCCAATTAAGTTTGTTGGTACCGGCGAGAAAGTTGATGCACTCGATGTATTTCACCCTGATCGGATGGCTGAACGTATTTTGGGAATGGGTGATATTGTTTCGCTGGTTGAAAAAGCCCAGGAACAATTTGATGAGGATGAAGCTAAACAATTGCAGAAAAAACTGCAGAAAAATACCTTCAATTTTAACGACTTCCTGAAACAGATTAGCCAGATTAAAAAGATGGGTAATCTGAAAGATGTGATGGGAATGATTCCAGGAATGGGGAAAGCGTTGAAAGGAATGGACATTGACGATGATGCGTTTAAACACATCGAGGCTATTATTTTTTCGATGACAGCTGAAGAAAGGGAAAATCCATCGTTAATAAACGGAGGTCGTAGAAAACGTATTGCCAGCGGTTCAGGAACTAATATTCAGGAAGTAAACCGTTTATTAAAGCAATTTAGCGAAACCCGAAAAATGATGCGTATGGTATCGCAGGGTAAAAATGTTCAGCGTATGATGTCCGGTATGCAGGGGCAAGGACGGAAATTCTAAAACGTATCTCGCAAAAGCGCAGAGACGCGAAGAAAGAACGAAAACAAGGGATGACCGAAAATTAAATTTCAAAAATAATTGTCAACACTTGTTTTGAGATACATGTCGAACTTGGAGCCGGATTATGAAGCGATTTTATACCTTGAGCTAAAAAGGCAGGGATTAAAAGTAGATCGACAAAAACCAGTGCAAGTTGTTTGAAAGAGCCAGATTGTTGGTGAAGGTTTTCGGTCAGATTGATTATTGAGAATAAGGTTTTTATAGAATTAAAGTCAGAAGAAGCTATTGCACCAGTTCATAAAAAGCCGTAACGAACCTATCTCAAGCTAACTGATCTTAACTTGGACTTTTTTAACTTTAATGAGAAGCTGATTAAAAACGGAATAACACGAATTGTAAACAAACTATTATAAACTTGGCGTCTTGGCGCCTTAGCGAGAGAAGACTATGAATTTGATCGACGGAAAAAAAGTAGCTGCTGAAATTAAGCAGGAAATAGCGGAGAAGGTTAAGCAAATAATCGACAATGGAGGAAAACAACCTCATTTGGCAGCTATTCTGGTTGGTCATGACGGAGGTAGCGAAACCTATGTTGCCTATAAAATTAAAGATTGCGAAGCAGTTGGTTTTAAATCTTCGTTGATTCGTTATGAAGATGATGTTACTGAAGAAGAATTATTGGACAAAGTTGAAGAATTGAATAACGACGATGATTTGGATGGTTTTATTGTTCAGTTGCCACTGCCAAAACATATTTCCGAAGAAAAAATTATTGAAGCCATCGATCCGAAAAAAGATGTTGATGGATTTCATCCGATTAATGTTGGTCGAATGGTAATAGGAATGCCATCTTTTGTTTCGGCAACGCCTTATGGTATTGTTGAGTTGATTAAACGATATAACATTGAAACCAGCGGCAAAAATTGTGTGGTTTTGGGGCGTAGTAATATTGTTGGTCGCCCAATGAGTGTATTGATGTCGCAAAAAGCCATTAACGCCACTGTAACTGTTGCACACAGCCGCACTGCCAATTTAAAGGAGGTTTGTGCCAATGCCGATATTTTAATTGTTGCAATGGGAGTTCCTGAGTTTGTTACCGCCGATATGGTTAAAGAAGGTGCCGTTGTTATCGACGTGGGTACTACCCGCATAAAATCAGACAAAACAAAATCGGGATGGAAATTGAAAGGCGATGTGTTGTATGAAGAAGTGGCTCCAAAATGCTCTTACATAACTCCCGTGCCAGGTGGAGTAGGACCTATGACGCGAACATCGTTACTATTAAATACTTTGTTATCGGCTGAAAAGAAAATATATAAATAAAAGCTATAATTTTTGAGGAAAGGGGACATGATTGTGTCCCCTTTTTTTATGGCTGCATTACAGCTAGTTAGAGCTGGAATTTTGTTTGTAGAATCGTTATAAATAGCCTTTTTTTCCACGGAATAAATCTGCTTCGTGACACATTCTGAATATTTGTTAAATATTTTTCTATTTTTGAAACCTAACTAAGTCCAAAAAACCAAAATATTGAAGAATGGAAAGTGGTGATACAAAGGAGGGAACTAAGTTTAAAGACAGTAAGTTCAAGCAAGAGATTCATTCAAATGTTATTCGTGCGGGAAAAAGAACATATTTTTTCGATGTAAAAAGTACTCGAAACGATGAGTACTATTTAACCATCACCGAAAGCAAAAAACGCTTTGGCGAGAACGGTAAATTTTCGTACGAGAAACACAAAATCTTTTTATACAGGGAAGACTTTACCAAGTTCATCGAAAGTCTGCAGGAAGTGGTTGATTTTATTCACGACAAACAGCCTGAAGAGGTACGTGAGGAAGTAGAGCCAAAATCGGAGACCAAGGAAGTAGCTGAAGAGGAAAAAGCTCCGGTAAAAGACTACACCAATGTAGAGTTCGAAGATATTTAAACCTATTTTTTTAAACCCAGCTCACTTAATTCGAGCCATCTTAATTCCTTTTCATCGAGTTGCGATTTCATATCGTCAAGTTGCAACGACTTTTCGTATAATTCGTCGTGGTTAAGATTACCGGAATTGAGTAGCTTATCCAGTTCACTTATTTGTTCTTCAAGTTCAGGAATTTGGTTTTCCAGTTGCTCAAACTCTCGTTTTTCGTTGTAAGATAGTTTCTTTTTCGTTTGTGATTGAGACGGCTTTGCTGCAATTTCAGTTTGTGCTTTAGCATTAGCTTTAATTTTAGCATCAGCTTTTGCTTTTTGTTGCTGCTCTTCTTCAACGTGGTTACGATAAACGGTATAATTCCCCGGGAAATCAGTAATTTCTCCTTCGCCTTCAAATACAAAAAGGTGATCCACTATCTTATCCATAAAAAAACGGTCGTGCGATACTACCACAACACAACCTTCAAACGACTGAAGGTAATCTTCCAGCACATTCAATGTCATAATATCCAAATCGTTGGTAGGCTCATCAAGTATCAGGAAGTTGGGATTTTGCATGAGAACCGTACAAAGGTATAACCTTCGCTGTTCTCCACCGCTTAACTTTTCAATGTAATTGTATTGTGTTTCGGGCGGAAAAAGAAAACGGGTGAGCATTTGTGTAGCGCTCATCTTCGAGCCATCTTCAAAATGGATAAACTCAGCAATTTTCTGCACGGCTTCAATTACTTTTTCCTGCGGATCGAATGCAATTCCTTCTTGCCGGTAGTAACCAAATTTTATGGTCTGCCCAATTTCAATTGCACCGGAATCGGGAGTTAGCGCTTGGGTTAACAGGTTCAGAAAAGTAGATTTTCCGGTACCATTTTTACCAACAATTCCCACTTTCTCGAAACGTTGAAATTTATATGAAAAATCTTCAATTAATTTTACGCCAGGGAATGATTTGGAAACATGGTCGAGTTCTACAATCTTTTTACCCAATCGTGCTGATTTCACACTCATGTCAACTTTATCGTCGCGAATATTTTGCGAGGCTTTGTCTTTCAGATCATAAAAAGAATCAACACGGTATTTTGCTTTGTGGCTTCTTGCTTTGGGCATTCGGCGCATCCATTCAATTTCGGTGCGCATCAGGTTTTTTGCTTTTGATATGCTGGCCTGTTGCATGGCAATACGTTCGTCGCGCTTTTCAAGAAAATAGGAGTAATTACCCTGATAACGATAAATTTGGTTGTCCTCCATTTCTATTATCTCGTTGCAAACACGATCAAGGAAATAGCGGTCGTGCGTAACCATTAACAGTGTAGCTTTTGTTTTTTCAAGATAAGCTTCCAGCCATTCAATCATTTCCAGATCGAGGTGGTTGGTGGGTTCATCAAGAATCAATAAATCAGGTTGGTTAATAAGTACCTTCGCTAGTGACAAACGTTTATGTTGACCTCCGGAAAGCTCAGCAACTTTTTGTTCCAGGAAATTGATTTTGAGCTCTGTGAGTATTTGTTTAATCTCCACTTCGATTGCCCAGGCGTTTAATTCATCCATTTTTGCAGAAATAGCCGTAATATCATCCTGCTTATTTTGGGTTACTGCCAACTCGAAAGCTTTTACTGTTTTTATCTTTTCGTTGTCGCTTGCAAAAATCTCTTCAATAACCGTATTGTTTGGATTCAGATCTGGAATTTGCTCGAAATACCCAACTTTTACATCGTTGGTTAGTGTAATAATCCCTTCATCTGGCGAATCTTTTCCTGCCAGAAGATTAAGCAGGCTGGATTTTCCTGTTCCGTTTTTTGCGATGAGTGCAACTTTAGCACCTTCAAAAACAGTAAAGGAAATATCTTCAAAAAGCATTAACTCTCCCCATCGTTTCGAGAGGTTCTCAGCTTGTAAAAATGGCTTCATGTTTTACGATTTGTTTTGCGAAGAATCGTCTTTTTGTTCTTCTTGTAAGGCCATGCTGTCTTTGTAATCGAACAACATATTCAGGAATGTGGGGATGTTTTTGGCAGTGGCACTGTTTGGTGAGTTACTCAAAATGGCAATACCAATATCTTCCTGGTCGCAAACGGCAATTTCAGCTTTGTAGCCCAAAACGTAACCACCGTGGTAGGCAATTTCGCGCCCTTTGTAATCTATAATTCTCCACCCGATAGAATAGCGTTTTGATTTTACATCGCGTCCCCAGCTTCTGAAATAGGTGCGTTTTAAGGGCGAATTTACTTGCGGAGTAAAAACTGTTTCTCGTGCTTTTATATCAAATATTTCTGAATTATCATCCGTTAAAGCACACAGAAAATTTCCAAGATCTGATATGCTGGCGTTAACGCCGGCTGCCGGAGCAGTTGTGTAATACCGATCATTCAGGCGCATTGGACTGTAACGGTTGTGACCTCGGTTGTAATGTGGATAAGCCTTGTTGTGGTTGTTTTCAAAATCTTTAAAATTTACTGAAGCATCAGCCATCCCAAAAGGTTGGAATACCTTTTCTTTCATCACCGATTCAAACGATTGGTGCGTTTTTGCGCAGGTTATTGGATCATAAATACTGTAAACTACGTTCTGGTAGCCATAGAGTTTTCCCGGTGCTGCTGTGAGATCAACCTGGTCTAATCGCTCAATAATTTTTTCCAACGGCACTTTGTCTTCTACCATCAGATCATACGCATGTGGAATTAACCCTGATGTGTGACTCAGTAAATGACGAACAGTAAGTTGGTTGGTGTAATCAGCATTTTTTAGTTTGAAATTTGGGAGGTAATCAATAATTCGGTCATCCAGCTTTACAATGTTTTCTTCATCAAGAATACCTGCCAAAACACCTGTTACTGTTTTTGAAACGGAAGCCAGGCGAAATACAGTATTTGCGTCAACCCGGTTTTTTTCTCCGGCTTTTCGAACCCCAAAACATTTTACCAGGGCAATTTTGCCTTTGTAGGTAATAACAAGTGCAGCTCCAACTGTTCCGGATTCTTTTAAATTTTGATCCAGTAAACTATCAAAACGTGTAAGTGTATTCTCAATTTCAACAACGGGATTGTATACCGGCTCAACAACAGCAACCTCTTGTGTTTCTTGTGTTTCAGCCTTATCTGTACTAACGAATGACTGTAATTTGAAAGCCAGAATTGCCAACCCAACTACCACTACAACAAAGTAAATTCTTCTCTTCAAAACGATTCCTCCTTCACAATTTCAAACAAAAATAGAATTTATCTGCTTGATTTCTAGGAGAAGGCTATATTTCTGAACATTTTTTATTCACGATTTGATTTTAATAACATGCGAAATAGAAAAAGCCGGTGGGAGCCGGCTTTTTATTTTGCTGTTTAATTATTACTTAAAACCATTTCAAAAAAAAGGGGAGAAACGATACTTAAGCAATTCTTTTAATAAGACTGCACTAATTCATTTTTGTTACACCTGAAGAGAAAAAATCATCTATTTTTGAAAAAAATTGAACAATGAGGAAGAAAGAACTCTTTGAATACATCATAGATTATTTTGAGAAAGCAATGCCAATTGCTGAAACAGAGCTCGATTATGGCAATCCGTTTGAATTGATTGTAGCAGTAATTTTATCGGCTCAGTGCACCGATAAGCGAGTGAACCAGATTACACCCGAGCTAATTAAGCGTTTCCCAACGCCATACAAAATGGCTGAGGTAGAACCGGCAGAAGTTTTTGATTATATAAGAAGCTGCTCGTACCCGAACAATAAAGCCAAACACCTGGTTGGGATGGCACAAAAACTTATTGAGTTATTTGATGGTGAAGTGCCAAGCGATGTTGATGATTTACAGAAACTTCCCGGTGTTGGACGAAAAACAGCAAATGTTATTGCTTCGGTAGTGTATAACAAACCGGCACTGGCCGTTGATACCCATGTTTTTAGAGTAGCGGCACGCATTGGGTTAAGTACTAACGCAAAAACGCCCTTGGCAACCGAGCAGCAGTTAATGAAATACATTCCCTTAGACTTGGTGCCAAAAGCACATCACTGGCTAATTTTGCATGGGCGATACACTTGTTTGGCTCGCAAACCAAAGTGCGAAAAATGTGGGTTGACCGAAGTTTGTAAGTTTTATAAAAAGGAAATACAATAGCAATTCCTTTAAAGCATTTGCTGCAAATTTTACGTGTTTAATTCCAGCTCTTTTGCGGTTAAGCTAATAATATTCCAGGCATTTTTTACATGCTTGTATTCAATATGTGTCTGTCCGATATTCAAGCGCAAAACAACCTGCCCGCCTAATTTTGTGTGGGTAAAAAAGATTTTTCCCGCTTCGTTAATGGTGTTCATAAGTTTCAGGTTGAAACTATCATCAGATTTATGGCGGAAGCAAATCAGGTTCATGGTTGGTTGTACAACTACTTCAAAATCTTCGGATTCATTTACCCAGCATTCAAATTCTTTAGCCAACCGAACATGTTCGCGAATAAGTTGCTGTAGCCCTTCAACGCCGTAGTGCCGAATTACAAACCAAAGCTTTAAGGCTCTGAACCGGCGGCCCAGTTGAATATGCCAGTCGCGGTAATCGAACACTTCGCCCGATTCGGTGGCTTTGTTACGCAGATATTCCGGCAGAATAGAAAAAGTATTGATTAGTTCGCGGCGATCTGCCACCCAAAAAACATTACAATCGAAATTCGTAAACATCCATTTATGCGGATTAAAACTATAACTGTCGGCTAGTTCAACGCCATCGGCCAAATGCCTGAATTCGGGACAAAGCATGGCTGTTCCCAGCGACGCGGCATCAATATGAAACCAACATTTTTCTCGTTTACATATCTTACCAATTTCTGGCAACGGGTCAACAGCAGTTGTTGAGGTGGTGCCAATGGTGCCGCAAATAAAAAAAGGAATGAGTCCGTTGGCGCGGTCTTGTTTTATTTGTTTTTCGAGCAGGTTGGTGCGCATCGAACAGTTTTCGTCTACGTCGATCAAACGGAGATTTGCGCGGCCAATCCCGGCAATTTTTATCCCTTTTTCTACCGATGAATGCGTTTGTGATGATACATAGGCAATCAGTTTTTTATGCAGACCTTCCTCGTTTGTTTCAAATGCGGTGACTCTTTCGCGGGCAGCAATAATTGCTGTTAATGCAGCTGTTGATGCCGTGTCCTGAATAACTCCGCCACCCGATGAGGTTGATCGGAACTGTTCGGGCATGTCCATCATATCGGCCAGCCAGTCGAGTACCCGGGTTTCCACTTCGGTAGCAGCCGGGCTGGTTGCCCACAACATTCCCTGCACGCCAAGCCCCGACGATACGAGGTCACCTAAAATTGAAGGGAATGAAGTGTTGGCATTAAAGTATGCGAAAAAATTTGGCGATTGCCAGTGTGTGATCCCCGGCATAATTTTTTCATCCAGATCCTTAATCATGTCATCAATACTTTCCCCTCGCAGAGGAGCGGCATTTGGTAATGATTTCGAAATATCGCCGGGTTTTACCTGCGACAGAACCGGATAATCTTCAATTTGTTCGTAATAATCAGCAATCCAGTCGATTATTTTTTTGCCTTCTTCCCGAAACTGTTCCGGGCTCATGTGGTAGTTCTTCTTTTCCAATTTTTTGTGGTTTAGATTTTTTGATGGTGTTGTGAGAACAATAAGAATGAGCGAAATTATTAATTCCTGACTTCAAAATCAGTATAAGTTTCGAGAACCTGAAGCTCGGAGTGATGTACGCCTTTGACCAGGGAAAGTGGAGGTCCAACCCAAAGGTAATCAACAAGTGTTTTTACGGCCGGTTCGCTGCCTTGGGCCACAACCAGCACGCCACCATCCACCGTATTGCGCACCCAACCGGTAACATTAAGTAATTTGGCCTGTTGCAGTACGTAATAACGATATCCTACCCCCTGAACCCGGCCATTAACTCTTATTTCGTATTGAATCATATTTTTTTATTCAAGCGAAGGTAAAAGTAATAAGAAATATAGTCGGGCCTTTTGGTATTTGAATTTATTTAAAGGCTTCTACATTTTCGGGTTGTACCAGCGCCCAGATCGAATAAACACCAATTCCGGTTCCGATAGGGAAACTGAAGAGATTCAGAACGGAAATAATGAGGGTAAGCACACGTGCCCATTCTTTACGTTTGAATAATCCAATTCCGGCAAGAATTCCGGGCAGACATACGATAAAAGAAATGACCATGATAACGTTGGCAATGATTGAAAGAACAAATTCAGCTTCATGATCATCTGCAAAATCGCCGATTACGTGAAATAGAATAAAGATGGTTGTGGCAATTATTAGCCCCAAAATGCTGTAAACAATCTGCAGCGTTGCAACTACATTAATGTGTTTTTCCATGATTTGTTTGTTTTTTGTTTTCATGAATTTACAAAATAGACTTGAAAACGGCGAAACTTTTAGATGAACAGCAACAATTTGCCGTTAAATTAGTTATTTAGATAGAGTTAATTATTTAGAAAACTTTAATTTTGCAACGCATAGTTTGAAAGGGAAAAGGATATGGAAATTTTAAAAGTAGTTTTATTGGCAGTTGCCTTGTTGGGAGTAGGAATGCTGGGAATGGCAATAAGAATTGTTTTTTTTAAAGGAGGAAAATTCCCAAATACACACGTAGGTGGAAATAATCATCTAAAGAAAAACGGTGTTTATTGTGCTACCACGCAAGACAAACTTGCACAACGCGATGCACGAAAAGAGCTGAAGTTTAAGACACTTAATTTAGCAACAGATACAGAAGCCGGTAAATAACCGGCTTTTTTATTTACGTAGCATTTTATCAAAACCTTGCGACATATATACCTGGTTTTCTCCGTTATCGTCGGCATAAATAAAATATATCTCCATACCCGGCACCTGGCGTGCTATTTCAATACTTTTATCTTTTCCGAGCACCATAAATGCAGTGGCAAACGCATCGGCGGTCATACAATCGTTGGCAACTACCGAGGCACTTAACAAACTATGTTGTACCGGGTAACCGGAAATCGGATCGATAGTGTGTGCATATTTTTTACCATCTTCTTCATAGAAATTAAGGTAGTTCCCCGATGTCGCCATAGCGCGGTTTTTAAGCATTAATGCGGCACTTAATTCATTCTCAAACGGATTTTCAATGGGCTCGCGAATCCCGATCGTCCATATTTTGCCTTTATCGTTTATGCCTTTTGCCACAACCTCGCCACCAATGTCAACCATGTAGTTTTGGCACCCTTTGTTTTGCAGAAATTCGCCGATAAGATCGCAGGTGTAACCTTTGGCTATGGCACTCATATTTATGGTCATGTGTGGATTATCTTTTATAATTTTTCCGTTTTCAAGACGAATCTTCTCATAACCACAAAATTGCTTTAGCGAGTCAACCTTTTTATCCGTCATCTTTTGCCGGTCTTCCGGGCCAAATCCCCAAGCACTAATAAGCGGACCGGCAGTAATATCAAAAGCACCGTTAGTAAGTTCTGCGATTTCCGTTGCGCGCGAGAAACAGGTAATAAATTCCAGCTCCGTTTCAACAGGAGTGTTGTTATTTATTTTTGTGATGGTAGCTTCTTTATCGTAATGCGAAAAAATATGCGACAAACGTTGCAGTTCTTCATCAATGTCGGTTTGAAGATTGTTTCCATCTGGGCTTTCATACTTGATACTGTAGTAGGTGCCATAGATGGCCCCATTGTTGGCAATATATTTTGAAGCTCCCGGATTACAGGCCTGCAGGGTAAAAATTAGTACAATAAAAAGAAGTATTCGCTGATTCATTTTTTCGCATTTGAATTTACTGCGAATTTAGCAATTTATGTCAAGCATGTTTGCCACGGAACGGAAATGCTAAAGGATGAACTTTATTTTCCAGAATTAGCGATCGATCATAGAATTGATGAGGTTATTGAGTTTTTCTCTGAGGTCGATCAATTCGTCAATCGAGAATTTATCGGTATCGAGTTGGGCTACCAGTTTTTCTGGAATATCTGCTGCCTGCATACGTAACTGACGACCTTTGTCGGTGAGGCTAACCGTTACTTTTCGTTCGTCGGTATTGGAACGCGTTCGCTTAACAATTCCCTGGGTTTCCATTCTCTTCAAAAGAGGTGTAATTGTATTTGTATTAAGAATTAACTTTTTCGCAATTGTATTTACCGGCATCGAATCGTGCTCCCAAAGCACCATTAAAACCAGGTATTGCGGATAAGTAATTTTCAGTTCATCAAGCAGTGGCTGGTAGGTACGCGTTATCAATCGCGAGGCTGCATAAATGGGGAAGCAAAGCTGGTTCCGGAGTTTTAGCTGTTCGAATTCCATGTGATTTATATTTCAGGTAAAGATCGAAAATGAAGTCGCTGTTGAAATAACCAACAGCCACTTCGTTATTCGTGGTTAATCTTCAAGCCATTCTTTAAGCATTATAATTTCGCTCATTACATTGGGTGCCAGCGAACCAATTAGTTGTCCATTCTCATCGATCAGGAACTTCTGAAAATTCCACTCAATAGTAGTGTCTGCCACTCCGTTTAGTTCCTTTTTTGTCAACCATTGGTAAATCTCGTCGGTACTAACTTTTTCGGCTTTATTTTTATCGGGTGGGTAAGTTGTATATATGTAATCGCAAACTGAAACCTTTTCCATCATCGGGAATGTTACACCGTAATTGGCTGTACAAAACTCCATTATTTCTTCATTCGAACCCGGATCTTGTTTTAAAAAGTTGTTTGCCGGAAACCCGATGATTTCAAATTCTTCTTTGTCTAACGATTCGTACAGTTTTTGCAGTTGCTCGAACTGAGGGGTAAAGCCACATTTGCTGGCAGTGTTCACCACCAAAACCTTTTTACCTTTTAGTTGGGCAAGGTCGAAATCGTTGCCGTTAATGTCTTTAACTACAAAGTCGTGAAATGTTTTTAGCTCGGACTTATCGTTATTTGTTTCTGAGGAATAGGACGGTGCCGCCTGAAAAACAAAAAACATCATGATCATAAAGAATGCAATTAATCTTTTCATTGTATTAGCAATTTTTCCTGTTTATTAATAGTATAAAGAATTTACCCGGATTGTTAAAGCATTTAATTCTGCAAAAGTTTTGTGATGTGACTTTCCAGTTTTTCTGGCTTGGTAGTAGGTGCAAATCGTTTTACAGGATTTCCGTTTGCATCGATCAGAAATTTCGTGAAATTCCACTTGATCTTGCTTCCGAGTGTTCCACCCAATTCTTTTTTCAGGTACTTGTAAATGGGGTGTGTATTTTTCCCGTTCACATCAATTTTAGAGAACATCGGAAACGTTACTCCATAGTTGAGCAAACAGCCTTCCGAAATTGATTTTTCATCGCCAGGTTCCTGGTTGGCAAACTGGTTGCACGGAAATCCAAGTATTACAAGTCCTTTATCTTTGTACTCTTTGTAAAGTTTCTCCAATCCTTCAAACTGTGGAGTTAAACCACATTTGCTGGCAGTGTTCACTACTAAAACTGTTTTTCCTTTGTAGCTGTCCATGCTTAGCTCTTTGCCTTGAAGACTTGTTGCTGTAAATTGATAAAAATTGTTTTCCATTGTTTAATTGTTTTTATATGTCTTTTGTGTAAATATCGTACACGATACAAATGTAGAAATAATATATTGTGTCGCAAGCGATATAAAAGAAATAGTAATTTAATGCCGAAAAAATTCATATTCCAAAATACAGTTCGTAATTTTGCGAACAACGAACAGTGAAAAATACATGGAAGTAAAAATCATTTCAGAAAAACAAAAGAAATTAGCGCGTTATGCCAAGGCACTTGGGCACCCGGTACGTGTGTATGTTTTGCAATTGCTGGGTAAAAAAAGTTGTTGCTACAGCGGCGATTTAAGCGATGAGTTACCAATTGCAAAGTCAACTTTATCTCAACACCTAAAAGAATTGAAAGAGGCCGGATTAATTCAAGGAGAAATTGAAGCTCCAAGAATTAAGTATTGCGTGAATAAAGAGAATTGGAAAGAAGCACAGGAATTATTCAAAGATTTTTTGAAATTGGAATAAATTATTTTTAACAAGTGGTTCGTGTTTTAGCGAATCCAATACATGAAAAAACCAAAAGAAAGAGAAATGGAGATAAAAGTTTTAGGAACCGGCTGTGCAAAATGTAAGAAGCTGGAAGAAAGAACAAGAAATGCGGTGAGTGAATTGGGCGTTGAGGCATCGATTGAAAAAGTGGAAGACATATACAAAATCATGCAATTTGGAGTAATGAATACACCGGCTCTCGTGGTTGACGGCAAAGTCGTATTAAGCGGGAAACTGCCCGGCGATAAAGAATTGAAAGAATTACTGACGAAGTAAAAACCGATTTAGAAATAAAACATCAACAATCTTTAACCGAAATGTTATGAAGAAATTAGTAAGTATTTTAAGTATTATTCTTTGTGTTGGCATCATTTCAGCAAATGCTGAATGTGTTTCAGATGCAAGCAAAAGTGGTCCAAATGCAACAGATAACGCGACCGTAACTCCACAATCAAATGAAGTGATTGCCTATTACTTTCATGCAACAAAGAGGTGTGTAACTTGCCAGGCAGTTGAAAAAGTTGCCAAAGAAACGATTGAGGAAAATTACAAAGGGAAAGTTACTTTTCAGTCGATTAACCGTGAAAAGGAAAAAGACAATCCTTTAGTGAAAAAGTACAAAGTTAGCGGACAAACACTTTTGCTGGTAAAAGGCGACGAAAAAGTTGATCTTACCAGTTCTGCATTTATGAATGCACGAACTAAACCTGAAAAATTTGCAAAGCGATTGAAGTCAGAAATTGACGAGATGCTCTAATTGATTATGGAGTTGTTACAAACATTTTTCGAGAACTCGGAACTACCGATATTGTCGGCATTTTTGTTGGGACTTATGACCGCCATAAGTCCTTGCCCGCTGGCAACAAACATAACAGCAATTGGTTACATAAGTAAAGATATTACCAGTCAGAAGAAAGTGTTTTTGAACGGTCTGGTTTATACTTTTGGACGTGCCTTTTCTTATACCGCAATTGGTTTGTTGTTTTTTTTTGGTGCCAGTCAGTTCGAGTTTTCTTCTTTTTTTCAAACCTGGGGTGAAAAAATATTAGGTCCTTTACTTATTGTAATTGGTCTGTTTATGCTCGGTGTTTTAAGATTAACTATTCCGGGAGTTGGATCGCTTACCCAGAAAATGCAAAACCGGTCAAACAGTGGATTTTGGGGCGTGTTGTTGCTGGGAATTGTTTTTGCGTTGGCTTTTTGCCCTTACAGCGGAGTGCTTTACTTTGGAATACTGATTCCGATGACGATAAGCAGCGCCAGTGGCTTATATCTGCCAATGGTTTTTGCATTGGCAACTGGTATACCGGTTATCATTTTTGCATGGTTAATTGCTTTTAGCATTGGCTCAATCGGTAACCTGTACAACAAAATGAAAACCTTCGAAATTTGGTTTCGAAGGGTAATTGCCGTGTTATTTATTGGTGTTGGTATTTATTACCTTTTAATACTTTTTGTTTTGTGATGAGTAAGGTAATCTGTTTTTGTAAAAATGTTAGCGAGGCAGAACTAATTGCTGCGACTGATAAAGGCGCAAAAAGTTTACAAGAGATTAAAGATGCAACCGGAGCATGTACCGGTTCAGAATGTAAGACGCCAAATCCTTCACGAAACTGTTGTGCCGATGATATTCGCGAGATATTGGGAGAACAGGATAATGAAAAGCCCACGTGTTGTTGTGGTTAATGTTTATAGCAGTGAGTAGATCATTGATTAGGATTTTACAGCTTTTGTTGAGATAAAAAATTTTGAATAATTAGTTCGTAAAAATACGAATAGAAAAGAAATGATAGAGAAAGTGATTACATTAAACAGAAAAACAAACGGCTGGTTACTACCACTTTTTATGTTGCCCGTTTGGATACTTCTTTACATAAATCTGCAAAACATTGCCGATTTAATTATCAATGATGTGGTGGGAATGACCGCAGGAAAACATTTAACCGAAACACTGCGCTTTTTTATTTTCGAAGTGCCTAAAGTAATGCTATTACTGGTGCTTATAATTTTTGGCGTAGGCATTATTCGAAGCTATTTTTCCACCGAAAAAACCAGGAAATTGCTGCGGGGAAAATCCTTGTTCTCCGGGAACATTATGGCAGCGTTATTAGGTATTGTAACCCCTTTTTGCTCGTGTTCAGCCATCCCATTGTTTCTGGGCTTTGTTGAAGCGGGAATTCCTATTGGAGTCACTTTCTCGTTTTTAATAGCAGCGCCAATGGTAA
Organism: Draconibacterium halophilum; assembly: GCF_010448835.1. Classification (NCBI taxonomy): domain Bacteria; kingdom Pseudomonadati; phylum Bacteroidota; class Bacteroidia; order Marinilabiliales; family Prolixibacteraceae; genus Draconibacterium; species Draconibacterium halophilum. Next base: position 3,585,890 of record NZ_CP048409.1, on the reverse strand, counting down.
ACGAGGTAGCGCTTGTTTTACTGGTTGGTTTATTTGGCTGGAAAGTTGCACTTATTTACGTAGGCACCGGTTTAACCATTGCCATTCTTTCGGGATGGCTTATCGGGAAACTAAAAATGGAAAAATATGTTGCCGGGTGGGTTTTTAATGTTAAAGCAAACGCGGCTGATATGGAGGAAGAAAAACTTTCGTTTAACGACCGTATTCAAAAAGGTTTCGATTCGGTTCGCGAAATCGTTGGCAAAATCTGGATATACATTATTATCGGTATTGCAGTTGGGGCAGGAGCGCACGGTTATGTTCCCGAAGATTTTTTAGGCTCGTTGCTCGGAAAAGAAAACTGGTATGGTGTTCCATTGGCAATTTTAATGGGAATTCCCATGTATTCTAATGCTGCCGGAATTATTCCAATTGTAAGTGTACTCATCGAAAAAGGTGTGTCGCTGGGGACTGCGCTGGCTTTTATGATGTCGGTAATCGCCTTATCACTCCCCGAAATAATCATCTTGAAAAAAGTATTGAAATGGCAGCTAATTACTGCTTTTGTAGGCATTGTGGCCGCGGGAATTGTAATTGTTGGTTTCATTTTTAATTATGTAATGTAGCTATTTTTCACTAACGATAAAACTCAAAAAATGAAAACAAAAACCATCGGATTTATTGGTGGTGGAAGGATCACAAAGATTTTTCTGCAGGCGTTTCAAAACAAAAAAGTTGTTTTTGAAAACGTAAAAGTATTTGATCCGAACAGCGATACGCTGAGTGCTCTTAAAAATTTATTTCCGAAGATTGAGGTTGCAGAATCTGCACAAGATGTCGCGAAACAAGAATTGGTAGTTTTGGCGGTTCATCCACCGGTTATTACAGAAACGCTGGCTGCCATAAAAGATGTAGTTACGGAAGATACTACAGTGCTTTCGCTGGCACCAAAAGTAACGATTGAAAAAATTGCCGGTGCATTAGGAACCACAAAGATTATTCGAATGATCCCTAACGCTACTTCATACATCAACAAAGGTTATAACCCGGTGGCTTTTCATCCGATAACGGACAAAAAAGCCAAAAAACGTTTTATGAAACAGGTTAAAGCCCTGGGTAAAAACTTCGAAGTGGAAGAAAATAAACTCGAAGGATATGCTATTGTTTCTGCCATGTTGCCTACCTATTTCTGGTTTCAGTGGGAAGAAATGCTAAAAGTTGCAGCGGTTACAGGTTTAGACGAGAAAGAAGCAAAAAAGGCAGTGGAAACAAGTTTGAAAAAATCGCTCTCCATTTTCTTTAAATCAGGACTGTCGGCCGATGAGGTAAAAGATTTGATTCCGGTAAAACCTATTGGCGAGGCAGAAGAACAGATTAAAGAAATTTACCAAACAAAACTGTTGGGCTTGTACGAGAAAATTAAGGCTTAGTGCTATCTCTTAATCTTTACAATAAAATTAGTTAACGATTTCTTTAGATGTATGTATACGTCGTCTGAAAATATTCGACGTATATTTGCGTCAAATAAATAACAATGGTACAATCAAAAATTGATTTATTCGATAAAAAGCTAACAGAGCAAGCAAGGTTGTTTAAAGCTTTGTCGCACCCGGCACGTTTGCAAATTTTACAATTCTTGGCACAGTCGGAATCGTGCATTACAGGCGATATTTCTGAAGAATTACCCTTGGGACGGACAACGGTTAATCAGCACATCAGCGATTTAAAAGCCATTGGATTGATTCAGGGGCATACCGAAGGAGTTAAAACAAATTATTGCCTGAACCCTGAAAAAGTAGAGGAGTTAAAAAATGCGCTTCTTCTATTTCTCAACAATTTAGATACTCAAAATTATAAATGCAAATAAACATGAAAGTACTCATTTTATGCACTGGCAACAGTTGTCGAAGCCAAATGGCACACGGCTTTTTACAGTCGTTTGATAAACGCATTCAAGTTAATTCGGGAGGAACAGAAGCTTCTGGCAAACTCAACCAAAAAGCCGTTAAAGCGATGGCTGAAATTGGTATTGATATCAGTGAGCATATTTCCGATCCGGTTCAGAAATTTTTAAACGATGAATGGGATTATGTAATTACCGTTTGTGGTGGTGCCAACGAAAACTGCCCGGCTTTTTTCGGTAATGTAAAACACCGTTTGCACATTGGTTTCGACGATCCATCACATGCCACCGGCACCGATGAGTTTATCTGGAGCGAGTTTATCCGGGTGCGCGATGAAATAAAAGAACGGTTTTACAAACTTTACGAGGAAGAGATTAAACCACAGTTATAGGTTGACTCTTGAATAACTATTAACGCCACAAAATATGAGTAACGGCAAAAAGCAGATCGGATTTTTCGAAAAATACCTCAGCCTTTGGGTGGCAATTTGTATTGTAGTGGGCATTGGCATTGGCCATTTTGCAGGAGACAGCATTCAGATACTAAGTAATTTAGAAATTTTCAAAGTGAATATTCCGGTTGCCCTATTAATTTGGGCGATGATTTACCCAATGATGCTTCAGGTTGATTTTTCAAGTATAAAGAATGTTGGTAAACGCCCAAAAGGATTAATCCTGACCTTAATTGTAAACTGGCTAATAAAGCCGTTTACAATGGCGTTTTTTGCCTGGATTTTCTTCGCGAAAATATATTCTGCTTTTATTTCACCCGAGCAGGCAGGCGAATACATTGCAGGAGCTATTCTGTTGGGCGCAGCGCCTTGTACAGCAATGGTGTTTGTGTGGAGTTATTTAACCAATGGCGACCCAAACTACACGCTGGTACAGGTTTCGGTTAACGACCTGATAATTTTGGTAGCTTTTATTCCAATAGTTGGATTGTTGTTGGGCATAACAAATATTACCATTCCTTACGACACACTTGTTGCAAGCATTGTGGTGTTTGTGGTTGTTCCGCTTCTGGCAGGATACATAACACACAAAATGCTTGTTAAACGAAAAGGAGAGGCATGGTTTAAGAACGAATTTCTAACGAAATTTAAACCGGTTTCAATAATTGCCTTATTGTTAACACTGGTTTTGTTGTTTGCCTTTCAAGGAAATATCATCATTCAAAATCCATTGATTATTGTTCTGGTTGCTATTCCGCTGGTTATTCAAACCTATTTTATCTTTTTTATTGCCTGGTTTGGCGGGCGGAAATTAAAATTGCCACACGCCATTTGTTCACCGGCAGCAATGATTGGTGCCAGTAACTTTTTCGAGCTGGCGGTGGCGGTTGCAATTGCTTTATTCGGGCTAGAATCTCCGGCGGCAATGGTAACAGTAGTGGGTGTTTTGGTTGAAGTGCCGATAATGTTATCGCTGGTGAAGCTGGCTAATAAGTGGAAGTATTAAGCCATGACCCGCATGAAAAGAATAAGTTAAAATGATTATTTAATTAGCAGTGTTCACTAAACGAGAAAGAGATTCCTCGCTTTGTTCGGAATGACAAAGGTTTTAACGTGTTAGTTTGTAGAGGGGATATTTTGGCGGTTTTACCGCCAAAATATCCCCTCTACTTAACTCCCTATCTAGTTGTCATTCTGAGCGAAATAAAATGAAGCGAAAGAATCTTTTTATATCAAATAATTATTAGTGGACGGCGTGTCAACCAAACCCTCATATTAAGGCAGCTAATGAATAGCAAGGCAGCTAAATGTTACCTCTTTTTTGTTTTAGTTCTGCAGCGAAAACTTAAAGAGTCTGGTCTCAACTCTACTGCTATCTTTGCAACTTAGAAAAACAAAAACCGAAAATGATAGATTTTATAATAGATAAGGAAAATTGCACGCAATGTGGTTTGTGTGCGGCCGATTGTCCAACATTGGTTATCAATCCAAAAACCGAATATCCTGAAATAAAAGAAGGTAAAGAAGCGCAATGTATAAAATGCCAGCATTGTCTGGCTATTTGTCCAACGGCTGCGCTTTCCATATGGGGTAAAAGGCCGGAAGACAGCATTCCTGTTAAGAAGAATATTGTTGAACCGGAAGCACTGGCACGATTAATAAAAACGCGTCGCTCAATACGTAAGTTTAAACCCGAAGAACTGGAAAAGGAATTCATTCACGAATTGCTGGCAACAGCTGCTTATGCTCCAACGGGGCACAACAAAAATGGAGTTTTGTTCTCTGTAACCGAGTCGAAGAACGAGTTAAGTCAACTGCGAAATGCAGTTTATGAATCGATTAAAAACGCAAATGCGGCAGGTAAATTACCCGAACGTATGGCCTTTTTAAACGATTTGCAACGTTTATGGGAAAGTAAACAAATCGATGTTCTTTTTCGTGATGCACCACATGTTTTAATTACTTCGGCACCAAAAACTACAGCATCACCCGATGCCGATTGCCACATTGCATTGAGTTATTTCGAGTTGCTTGCCAATGCTTGTGAGATAGGAACCTTATGGAATGGTTTTATAAAAATGGTGCTGAAAGTTATTGCTCCTGAGTTAGGAAAACAAATTGGAATTCCGGAAGATCATGAGTTGGGATATATATTGCTTTTCGGAAAACCTGCAGTTAAATATGCCCGATCCATTCAAAGCGAAGGATTGCATTTGAACCGGATTACACTGGATTAAATCAGAAGTTTGTACCAGGCTGTTTTTTCATATTTAACCAACAAAGTGAGCTTTAAACAATACGCTGAAAATCGAATGGTTCATGTCGAGAACCAATTGAAAAGTCGTAATGCGAAAAAGGAATTTGAGCCTCAATTAAATTGCTAATCGGTATAAGTGTTTATATTTGTTTGTAAATCACAACAACAGCAAATGGGTTGTGATAAAAACTTAAACTAGATCGCAACAATTTGAGCACACCTGGCAAAAAGGAAATGCTTTTTTATTATGGAAAAACGACGAGTTGTAATAACCGGCCTTGGAGCTTTAACGCCTATCGGCAATAACATAAACGAATTTTGGAAAAATGCAGTAAGCGGTAAAAGCGGTGCTGTACCCATTACCAAATTCGATACATCCAATTTTAAAACAAAATTTGCCTGCGAGTTAAAAGACTTTCATGTAAAGGAACATTTAGATCGGTCGGATATTAAATTTTCCGACCTGTTTTCGCAGTACGGAATGGTTACCACCGGCGAAGCCTTAAAAGATAGTGGCCTTGATTTGGCAAGCATGGATCCGTACGATATTGGTGTGATTTGGGGAACGGGCCAGGGAGGTATGGATTATTTCGAGAAAGAGGTGAAAGTTTATGCCAAAACAGGAATACCTCGTTTTAGTCCGATGCTGGGACCAAAAATGCTCATAAATATGGGAGCAGGAATGATCTCGCTAAAGTATGGTCTGAAAGGAATGAGTTTTACCACATCGTCGGCTTGTGCCACATCAAACACCGCCATTATGGATGCCTACACCTATATAAAATTGGGTAAGGCAAAGGTTTTTGTAACCGGAGGTTCTGAGGCCGGAATCATTGAAATGGGAATAGGTGGTTTTAATTCTATGCGCGCCCTTTCAGTGAATAACGAGCATCCCGAACAGGCATCGCGACCATTTGACGTAAACCGCGATGGTTTTGTGCTAGGAGAGGGTGCCGGAACATTGATACTGGAAGATTACGACCACGCTAAAAAGCGCGGCGCAAAAATATACGCTGAAATTGTGGGCGCAGCTATGACATCGGATGCCTACCATGTAGCAGCATCGCATCCCGAAGGCGAGGGCGCATCAAAGGCCATGGAGTTTGCTTTAAACGAAGCAGGGATAAAACCCGACGAAGTGGATTACCTGAATGCACATGCCACATCAACGCCAATTGGCGATATCAGTGAAATTAATGCCATACGAAGGCTATTTGGAGAAAACCCGGAGAACCTGAAAATCACTTCATCAAAATCAATGACCGGACATTTGCTGGGAGCAGCAGGAGCGGTTGAATCTATTCTGTGCATAAAAGCTATCGAAACCGGTATTATTACACCTACCATTAACACTGCCGATATTGATCCGGTAATTCCGAAAACCATAAATATTGTTACCGGGCAAAGTGTTCAGTCAAACGTTGATGTTGCTATTACCAACAGTTTTGGTTTTGGCGGACACAATGCAACTTTGGTGTTTAAAAAGTGGGAAGAATAGACAATCCAAACGCTTCCCTTTTCAACTATTTCTGTGCTTCCTGCAAACGGTAAATATCATACTGTTGCTGATCGTATGGGTAATCCCAGCATCCCATTCGGTGATACAAATCGCCGCCAAATCCTTTTTTGTAAATATGCACACCGTGCAGCGGATGACTTTTATTTAAATTGGGTGCCGAACCAAACATATCGTATTCCGTGCAACCCCATTCTTTCGCAACGCGAATCGATTCCCATTGCAGCGCGTAGCTGGCCATTAAATTATCTTTGCACGATGTTGATGCACCATATAAATAGGTACCGCGTTTGCGCGATAAAACCAGAAACATCGACGAGAGAAAACGTCCGTCAATGTCGGCCATTAACATTTTTACGCTTACACCCTTTTTGCTATTGTCCTGATTCCTTAGAATGGAAGAAAAGTACTCCTGACTTTGCACTGCCATTTTGTGGCGCGTTGCCGTGTCACGATATAATTTATACCAATCGCCAATATGATCTAATCCATACTCACGCACCCGTATTCCTTCTCTGTTTGCTTTTCGCACGTTATAACGCGTGTTATAGCGCATATTGTAAAGCAGATCCTCCTCTTTTAAAGAAAGATCGAGAAAAAAGGTATTTTTGGGCAGATTGTCTTCAATACTCTTTTTTACATTCCAGTTGATGGTGTTAAAATTTATCCGGTATTCCTGGGTTTGGTCGGGTGGTGGACCTACCCAGTTTCCCTGCTCATCGAAATAATCTTCCTCAACCGCCCACTGATTTTCCCAGGTTAAATCGTAACGAATAAAAATACAGTTCGATGGAAGATGTGGTTTTATCGATTCGGATAACTGTTCTAAAAGCAAACCCTGATTTTCAAAAGTAGGTTCCAATTTCGGGCCATAAGGAACATACGCAAAACAACTGTTGGCATTTACATACTTAATCAGCACCAACAGATCTTCACCTTTTTTTTCCAACGAGTTTGCCGTAGTAACCAATAAGTCTCTTGAAATGTTGAGCTCAAAACCTTTTGGAATAAAACCCTGATTCCTTTTTATTCGCCCCCAAAAAGTGGTTTGCGGTAATATGTTTGTTGTTTGAAGTTCTTCAATATCCTTTGTTACCAGTTCGCAGATCATTGCTTTTTGTCTGCAAAACTAAATAATTCATTATCGAATTTAAAATTGTGTCGGGGTTGATTATTAAGAAGTTAAACAACAGATAATATGCCGGTTAATTTTCTGTATAATCTATACGTTCAAAAGTATTCTCCGGTCTTATGCATTCATGACTTTCTGTGAAAATATTTTGATGGCAAACTCAAGGTACATTACTTCATTTTAGCTCTTAAAGCATTCTTTAACTCCTTCACTAACTCCGGGTGTTTATTCGCTACATTTTTGGTTTCATTTTCTGCACTTGTATGATCATACAATTCAACAAAACCATCCTGATGAAGTGTCATTCGATGTGTTGCGGTTCTTATCGTCGAAGCATTATTTTTGTAGGCTACAGCTGTGTGACCCCTCGTATTTGGATATTCTGCTATTTCCTTTAGCGATACGCCCTGCGCAAATTCAGGCATTTCAATTCCTGTTAAATCACATAATGTTGGAAAAATATCGAGTGTCTCCACAATGGCATCGGTAGTAGCGCCTTTACTTTTCATTCCGGGATAACGAATTATCAATGGAGAATGTAAGGACTCCTCGAACAAACTATGCTTTCCCCAAATGGCATGTTCTCCCAGGTGCCAGCCATGGTCGCCCCAGAGCACAATAATGGTGTTTTTATCGGCTCCGGTACGTTTTAGTTCGGCAAGAACTTTTCCCACTTGTGCATCTGCATAACTCACACAAGCTGCATAATGGCGGCGCACTTCATCAGCAAAATCCGCATTACTATTTGGGTCTTTTCCCCAGCGGTTGTATTTCATAAATTCACCTGAACCATGCCAGGTCGTTTTTCCTTCTGGTTTTTGTGGGTGCTCTATTCGTGGAAGGTCAACTCCCTCGTAGGTGTTATAATACGACTTTGGTGCTCCAAAAGGCAAGTGTGGTTTTATAATTCCAACGGCAAGAAAAAATGGATTTTCCTGAAGTGTAGCAAGCGCTCTTAATTGTTTCAATGCTTCATCTGTAATCGCTCCGTCCGGATAGCTATTGTCATCGCCCTCTACAGACTGAAAAACATCCATATCGGCGGATTTTATTCGAATCTCTCCATTCGCCAGTCCGTGCATCATTCCGCGCGGATGCTCCCATTCTGCAACTGGCATAAGATGTTTATCCCAGGCACTTGGCATCTCAATTATTGTGCTATCATTCCAATCACTGCCACCTCTTCCTCCGGGATGATGAGATACTTTTCCAATCGAGACCGTAGTATAGCCATGTGTTCTAAACCACTCCGGCATACTTTGATTTATTTCTTCAGTTCCTTCTTCTATTTTATTTGCCCGAAGAAAAAGTGCATTATTACCCGCCGGGCCGTATTGTCCTGTTAGTAAAGTATAGCGCGATGGCCCGCAACTCGGTGCATTCACAAAATGTTTCTGAAATGAAATTCCCTCTGTTGCCAAAGCGTCGATGTTTGGTGAGCTAATATATGCTGCACCAAAGCTTTTTAATTCGGGGCGAAGGTCATCCAGACAAATTAGCAGAACATTGGGTTTTTTTGGGCGTTGGATTTTATTACAACTCGTTATCAGAAGGAAGCATAAAATCGCACAAGAAATTAGAAGTGTTTTTTCAATTTTCATAAGTAATTATTGTTGAGTGTACATCTTCTGCACTTTTTTTATACTCATTTTTGAACTCTTTATGGTTATTAATGTAAGCTTCCCCTTTTTAGGACTATCTAAAAATAGATTATTTTCTTTTTTATAACCAAATTCTAAAAGCCTTTTCAGTGTGATTTTTGGTTCTGTCAAGGGCGACTGAGTGAGCGAAGTCGTTTATATACCCTTGACAGGTTCATGAATCACATTTTCTTTGCTTTTTAGCTTTTGGTTTTTCATTTTATTGGCATAATCTATGGGAGTCATTCCCCCCAGTGAATCATGCGGCCTTTTATAGTTGTAATCAAATATCCATTTATCTGTTTCATCTCTGGCTTCATCCAGCGATTGGAACAGGTAAGCATCCAGTACCGCTCTGCGGTATGTTCCGTTTAGTCGTTCCACAAAAGCATTCTGCGTTGGCTTTCCTGGCTGAATATATAAAAGTTCTATTCCTTGAAGTTCACTCCATTCTTTTAAAAGTTCTGCAATAAACTCAGGACCATTATCCATCCTTATTTTCATTGGTTTGCCTCTACGCTTTATTAAGTGGTTCAAAACATAAACTACTTTATTACTTCGAATCGAATGGTCAAGTTCAACATGAAGTGCTTCTCGGTTAAAATCGTCCATGATATTAAAACTCTTTATCTTCCGCCCGTTTTCAAGTGCATCGTGCATAAAATCAATCGACCAGCAATGATTGATGGTTTCAGGAATTACCAAAGGAAGCTTAACTCTGGCAGGGAGCCTTTTCTTTACTTTCCTTCGCATGTTTAGCTTCATCATGCAATAAACCCGATATACCCGCTTGTGGTTCCAGTCATGACCTTCCAGGCGTAATCGGCCATAGGTTTTCCAAAAACCTTCGGTTGGGTGCTCTTTCGCTTTTATGGTAAGTGCTTCAATTATCTCAGCATCATCTTTTATCGATTCATAATAATAAACCGAACGACTGATGTTTAGTACACGGCACGCCCTGCGGATGCCTACTTTTGGAACTTTGCAAACTTCTTTTGCAATCTCTCGTTTTTCACAAGGCTTTAAAGCTTTTTTTCGATAATCTGTTTGGCAAGTTTTAAATCCAGGGCTTGTTCAGCATACATCATTTTTAACTTGCGGTTCTCCTCTTCAAGTGCCTTGAGCTTTTTTAACTCAGAGGCTTCCATGCCACCAAAACGTTGACGCCATTTATAAAAGGAGGCTCGGCTAACGCCATGGTCTCGAACAATTTCTTCTACGCTTTTGCCGTTCTCGTACTCCTTCAAAATGGAGGAGATTTGCTGTGGTGTAAATCTTTTCTTCTTCATCTTTTAACAGTTCAAAATTAACGTTTATTTGTCTACTTTTAAACTGTCCTGTTTTTGGGGAAGCTTACAAAATGATTTGTAATATTCTTCTCTTTCCTTGTCAGACGCATTAAATGCATCAATTCGTTGAATCTCTTTTATGTCTAAAATTTTTAACTCCTCTACCTGACTTGTTAAAGTGTCTTTTAATCGTGAAAATGGATTAATAAAAAGTGTATACTTTTCAAAATCTGACTGAATCCTTTTCATGCTTTCCCCATTCTGAGAATAGCTTGATTTTATATTGTCTATTAATATAGTCCAGTCATTTTTTTCAAATTTGATGTCTGGCAGTAATTTAAGTAAGATTTCAATTCCACTACTTTTCCCGAGAAAATGGATTTCATTTTTCTCAACAATAAATGTATAATGCCAATGTATTAGATTTTCAGTTGTCTCAGATTTTGAGAACATACAAATTCCGTTTGCAACTCCGAATTTTGCCTTTAAAAGCTTATATAAGCTTAATGGAGACAATTCTTTATTGAAATTTCTCCAACTATATGTAATTAAAGATTTGTTCTTCTCCTTTAATGAAGCAGACAAATCTTCTAGAGAAGCTTTTTCCCAATTATTTATCGCTAAAATATTGATTATGTCCACTGTTTCAGGTTTTTAAATTGGTGCTAACGGTGGCGGTATGGTTAGTAAGGGATTGCGAGCTTTTTACCTGTCAAATTACAGCTAATTTTGGAGCGGGTTACTGCGCCCCGAAAACCACTGAACCCCTTATTAACTATACCGCGTGTTAGGCACTGGCTTTTATCATGTTTTGTATTCGTTATTTTCAATTTTACCGCAATATTTGTTTTGTGTCTGCGTCGGAGCGGGAAGGGCTGGAAGGCTCTTTGGCAAAATTTGATCTTAGCGTCGGCTTTGTGCGTTTTGCCAATGTGCCTGAAAGCGAAGGGATGGTGAGTGTTGGCACCATGTTACTTTTTTTTCTTTTTGTTTTCCAGTTTTTTTAATCCTTCTTCCAACTGTTTCATTTCCTGCACATCTTCAATGTCAATCCTGTTTTTGCGGAATTTCTCATATTCCGATTCCGCCAGTTCTTTTGCCATTTTTGCCGAAATTGTCCCTGCATGTTCCAATATTTCTTTGTCGTTCAAAGTCATAAAATCATGGAGTTTGCTTATCCAATCTTTCATGTACATTGGTTTTCTGTTCCGCGCTTGTAATTCAGCAAACGAAAGATATTGGTCAACGATTAAATTCAGGTCTTTTAATTCATCTTCATTCAGATAATTTTTTGCAATCGAAACATCGGTTTTCCTAATATTTCCAAGAGGCGCATTTTTCCAGGTTGTTAACCCCATGTTTTGTTTTTTAGAATCTACCCGTTTGTAGATTATTTCCGATGCAGTGTGACCATGAATTGCCCAGTGCATTTTGTTTTGCACCGATTTGAAAAACAACTGGCTTTCTTCAGTATTTGCGTCGTAATCAATTGCAGTTGTATAAATGTCTTTGATTTTTGCATAGAAAATTTTCTCAGAACTGCGAATGTCCCGTATTCTTTCCAGCAGTTCATCAAAATATTTGTTGGTGTGTCCTGTTTCTTTTAAACGCTCATCGTTCAACACAAAACCTTTTATCAAATATTCGCGAAGTTGTGTAGTTGCCCAAATGCGAAATTGAGTACCACGGTGCGACTTTACACGGTAACCAACCGAAATAATTACATCGAGGTTGTAAATCTTTAAATTGCGCTGAACCTCGCGTTTGCCTTCGGTTTGAACTGTCAAGTAATCCTTGACAGTTGAAATTTCCCGCAATTCGCCTTCATCGAAAACGTTTTTTATATGCAGACTGATATTTTGTTTTGTAGTCTGGAAGAGTTCTGCCATTTGAACTTGTGAAAGCCAAACCGTTTCATCTTCCAACCTGACATCAATTTTGGTTTGCCCGTCTTCGGTTTGATAAAGTAATATTTCTGAATCGTTCATTTTTTCTCGTTTCGATATTTATCAACAATTTCTTTCGAATTTCTTAAGCCCAATTGTAATTCTTGCTGAACCAAAGAAACTGCCTCAATTGGTTTGCCTTGTTTAATCAGAAGTTTTATCTTTTCCTCTAATTCTTTATTTATTTCTGCCATGACAAATATTGTTTTAACTGTTTTCGACTATCTTAATTTCCTCCTCCGTTAAACCATACAACTCAAATACCATCCGGTCAATTTCTTTATCGGTTTTTTCAATTTCGGATTTGATGGTTTGGGCTTTTTCTTTTTGCTCGTTGAAATATTGCATCCATTCAGCTTCTTCCGAAAGGTTGAGTTTTATTTTGGCTTTGGTTAATTCTCCTAAAAATGTTTTGAAATCCTGCTCATACCAAATAAGAAGTTTATTGGTGAACTTTTCTAAATCAATTTTTGATTTTAATAAGTCGATAAAACTTTTTCGAATATCAAAAAACTCTTTATGTAAATATTGTATTTTTTCAACATTGGTAATGAAAGGGATTTGTAAATTTTCATCTATTTCTTTAAAAGGAAATAATCGTAAATCTTTCAGAATTACTTTGGGAAACATTTTTCGAACTGATTTGGCAGTATTTTTCATGAAGTAGTAAGACATCAATGTACTATTCAGAACTGCAACAATATATTTTAAATTGATATTTTTCCCTTCACGTTCAATAATTGCGATATTGCTTCTATTATACAGATATAAATCTTCCGAAAAAGTTGAGATAATGCATTGAGGGTAATTTCCTGTAATCTCTCTTACGATTATTTTTTTATCAGAAAATAAGTTAAAAGTCCTAGGTGCTGCCAAGTGTTCACCATATTTCAAATAAAGTCCAGACCATTCTATAAAGTATCTGCCTACATCTTTCCCATCAAGATATTTATAAGTGCTTTCATCAAATTTACAATTGTAATCATAAGGTCTATTTTTAACATCCTCCGCTGATTGTTTTGGATTGCCCTTTCCTTTTTCATACGCTTGCAACCCGGCTTTAATTTGAACAATAGAATCTAGGTCAACAGAACCAGAAATCAATTTCCTAGTTAATGATATACTTTCATCATCCAAGAATACTTTAAACTCGGAACCTGTATTCTTTGTAAAATCCTGTTGATTTCTACTATGACTATAAACAAATTCTTTCCCTTTATTTAGTAAAACTTGAAAATCATTGTTTTCAATTCTTTCCTTTTGAGACAAGATTATAATTGTTTCTACATTCACTCCTTCGAATGAATAACCTTCAAGGTTAATAATCTGATTAAGTTTACAATGTTCTAATAAATACTTTCTTAAACCTTGTCCTGAATATACCATTAACCAAGCGTTTGGAACAATCAGTCCAAAAATTGCTTTAGGTTTTATTATTTCAACAGTCTTTTCAATGAATAGTAAATATGTGTTTACTTGATAGTCTGCTGAATTATAATTTTTTGAATAATGTTCTTTTTCATTTTCTGATATTTTTTCTCGTGCAAAAACATAAGGTGGATTTCCAATCACCACATCAAAACCGCCATTTTTAAAAATATCAGGAAACTCGTTTTGCCAGTTAAATGCTTTTTCTCCGGCAATCTCGGGGTCGTCAATCAGCGAATTTCCGCATTTTATGTTGTTGCTGAGTGTATTTAGTTTCCGTCCTTTTTGTGCGGTTCGCAGCCACAGCGAGAGTTTGGCAATTTCAACCGATTCTTCGTTCAGGTCAACGCCGTAAATGTTTTTCTCCAGAATGTCGGTGGTAATGTCGGAGAAGATAATTGCGCCGCCTAAAAGTTGCCCACGCAACTCGTCAATTTTCCGGTGTTCGTTTATCAGGAATTCCAGTGCCTGGTTTAAAAACGCCCCCGAACCACATGCGGGGTCGAGAATCGTTAATGTTAAAAGCCAGTTCCGGTAATCGTCCAGTTTTTTGTCGAGCGTTCGTACAATTTCCTTTTTCCGGTTTTTTCTGCCTTTGGCATATTCTTCGTCAACAATTCCAAGTTCTGTCCTTTTTTCATTGCAGAGTTTTCCGACCGTATTTTCAACAATGTATTTGGTAATGTACTTTGGCGTGTAAAAAATGCCGTCTTTTTTGCGTTTGGTTTTCTGGCTGTCAATTTTTTCGCCTTTAATTTCGGCTTGCACATTTTCAATTTCGCCCAGCGAGTGTTCGAAAATATGCCCGAGAATGTTTACATCCACATCGGTTTCAAAATCGTAATTGCTCAACCGCAGCGTGTGTTCGTATAAAATATCATCGTCAATCGTAATATTGTCCAGAACTTCATCAGGTTTAAAAAGTCCGCCGTTGTAAGCGTAAATGTCGTATTTCTTTCCGTTGTAACCGGTGTTCATGTAACCGAAATACTTTTTAAAACGGGAGTACAACGGAAAATATTCGTCGTATTTTTCTTTTAAGTCAGCCCACTGTTTAACAATTTCGCTGATTGAATTTGGCGGAAGCAACAACCTGTCTTCGGCAAAAAAGATAAACAGAAAACGGTCCAACAGTTTTTGGGTTTTTTTGAAAAGCAGAAGTTTATCTGTTTCAGGATTGTTTTTTACAAGGTTGGTGTAAATCGCTTCCCGGAATTTTGAATAGTCGGCATACAATTTTTTTGTAATATTTTCTTCCTGTAAAACCGATGATTCCTTGATTTTTAAAGGTAAATCGTTTAATAAATTGTCTTTTGCCAGACACAGCCACAGTAACGAAAACTGTTCCCGTGTCAGGTTGAACAAATCAAAATCAACGTGGTCAACTGCATTTTGAATGTAAAACCTGAGTTTCTCAAAATTTGAGGTAATTACATATTTGCATTTTGGATGGTGGTTTTTGTAGCCGAACGCCTGCGTTTCAATTTTATCGAGGTCGGTGGTGCCGGTTCCTTTTAATTCGATTACCGCAGTTGCATCGTCACCTTTCAAAATTGCGCCGTCAGCTTTTTTGCTGTTGGAAATATTTTTTAATTCAGTTGTCAGGTTGAAATTTGGAGTTGGGTTTTTCGTGTACCCCAAAATATTTACAAATAAATCAATTAGAAATTCTCCCTGGTATTGTTCTTCTTTTGAATTTCGTATGTTTTCCTGAATTTCAGGATTACCAAAATGTTTTAAAAAATCAGCGTATTTTTTGTCGATTACCGCAGTGTCGAGGTCGTTTAAATATTTCTTTTCAACCGATTTTTGAAACAAGCTCATATTTTGGTTTTCTCTGAGGTTTAAAATTAGTTTACTAAAATACTATTTCTTTTTAGTTCCTATCTGTCAATTTGCACGAAAGTGTGCGTCGGCAAAAAAGCATGTGTTTGACAGCGAAGGGATGATTGTGGGAAGGGCTGGAAAACTTATGCTTTGTGCGTTGGCGTTTCTTCTTTTTTCTCTTTCTGATTGCGGTAAATTCACTTTCTCTGTTCTTTTTTTAAGCTTGTGCCTAACGGTAAATTGTATGAGTAGTGGCAGATTGCGTGGTAGTTTCCTGTCAAACCGCTACGCAGTTTGAGCGGGCTACAAGCCTTGATATTTAGTACTTTGCCTGCCATTACTTATACAAAATGTTAGCTGCTGGGTTTTATTCATCTTTCTTATATTCAATCCCTTTTGTCAACTGATATTGGTATTTTAGCAACATTGTTGAAGGTAATATTTGGTCAAATATAATTTTCATAAAAAAGCCTCCTCCGAGGAACATTTGTTGTCCAAGAATTTCAACTTTAATTCCCTTATTTTCAAAAGAAAATATTTCTTTAGGGTTATAAGACTTATTGTCTAGGTATTTATGAAGTTCTTTTGAAGTTGACCAAGATGCTTTTATGTCGAGAAAGTTTGCAAATTCAATAAACTTCTCATAATCAACACCTATGTATATTTTCACTCGCCCCAAAATAATATCTAATATCTGTTTCTCAGTAAAGGGTTTCATAAAAATTGGTTCAGAGATTAGCATACCACGACTTGATATGAGGTCATAAAAAGGGAATGGTTTACACAAATCTTTCATTGTCACTTGACCAAATAATCTCCAATCGTTTTTATAAATACCAACGTGAACGATAGCTTGTATGCAGTCATATGCCCAATCTTTTTCTTCTAACTGCTTCCATAACTTGTCAAATTCCGAATGATAAGTTTCGATTTCAAAGTCATTCTCAATAATCTTCACTTTTGAGTCTTTGAATTTTGGGTCTGCACCTTCATTTTCTTTTATAATCTTTGCTGCTCTTTCTGTTTTTCCTTTTTGAGTCAGCATTCTTTTTACTTGCTTCTTAATGTAAGCTTCCCCAAAAACAGGACAGTTTAAAAGTAGACAAATAAACGTTAATTTTGAACTGTTAAAAGATGAAGAAGAAAAGATTTACACCACAGCAAATCTCCTCCATTTTGAAGGAGTACGAGAACGGCAAAAGCGTAGAAGAAATTGTTCGAGACCATGGCGTTAGCCGAGCCTCCTTTTATAAATGGCGTCAACGTTTTGGTGGCATGGAAGCCTCTGAGTTAAAAAAGCTCAAGGCACTTGAAGAGGAGAACCGCAAGTTAAAAATGATGTATGCTGAACAAGCCCTGGATTTAAAACTTGCCAAACAGATTATCGAAAAAAAGCTTTAAAGCCTTGTGAAAAACGAGAGATTGCAAAAGAAGTTTGCAAAGTTCCAAAAGTAGGCATCCGCAGGGCGTGCCGTGTACTAAACATCAGTCGTTCGGTTTATTATTATGAATCGATAAAAGATGATGCTGAGATAATTGAAGCACTTACCATAAAAGCGAAAGAGCACCCAACCGAAGGTTTTTGGAAAACCTATGGCCGATTACGCCTGGAAGGTCATGACTGGAACCACAAGCGGGTATATCGGGTTTATTGCATGATGAAGCTAAACATGCGAAGGAAAGTAAAGAAAAGGCTCCCTGCCAGAGTTAAGCTTCCTTTGGTAATTCCTGAAACCATCAATCATTGCTGGTCGATTGATTTTATGCACGATGCACTTGAAAACGGGCGGAAGATAAAGAGTTTTAATATCATGGACGATTTTAACCGAGAAGCACTTCATGTTGAACTTGACCATTCGATTCGAAGTAATAAAGTAGTTTATGTTTTGAACCACTTAATAAAGCGTAGAGGCAAACCAATGAAAATAAGGATGGATAATGGTCCTGAGTTTATTGCAGAACTTTTAAAAGAATGGAGTGAACTTCAAGGAATAGAACTTTTATATATTCAGCCAGGAAAGCCAACGCAGAATGCTTTTGTGGAACGACTAAACGGAACATACCGCAGAGCGGTACTGGATGCTTACCTGTTCCAATCGCTGGATGAAGCCAGAGATGAAACAGATAAATGGATATTTGATTACAACTATAAAAGGCCGCATGATTCACTGGGGGGAATGACTCCCATAGATTATGCCAATAAAATGAAAAACCAAAAGCTAAAAAGCAAAGAAAATGTGATTCATGAACCTGTCAAGGGTATATAAACGACTTCGCTCACTCAGTCGCCCTTGACAGAACCAAAAATCACACTGAAAAGGCTTTTAGAATTTGGTTATAAAAAAGAAAATAATCTATTTTTAGATAGTCCTAAAAAGGGGAAGCTTACAATTAGCGCAATAAGTTTCTTCTTTTACTTTGTCATAAATAAATACACCTTTATTCGTTCTTATAAAAATAAATTTTTCACTCTCGGCTAAGCGATATACCTCTAAAATCAAATTGTCACTATTATCTTTCTTGCCTGAAAGGATTGATTTGTCTTCTGTTTCTCTGTATTTGAATTTTCCTAATTTAAGAGTAGCGTAAGTCTCCAATTTCAATGGGGTTTGGACACGATAGATTGTATCACTCCAAAAATCTTTGACAAAGGACTGCTGATTAAAATTATACACGGATGGAATACTAATGCAGAATGGTATTTTGTCTTCCTTTTCGCAGGCAATCTTTGAGATATATTTTTTTTGCAACTCAGAAAAAATAGCGAAACTGTTACGTTTTCCTGGTTCTTGGTATTCATAACCAAGTCCACTAATTATAAACAATTGCGGTTCAATCATTAATATTTTAATTCCACCTAAGGCTCCTGATTCTGGATTGAGGCTTTCTATAAACTCGCCATTATAATCATATTTCATTATTTTATCGTAATCTAAAATATAAACCCATTTATTGATTGAATCAACAGCAATATCTCTTGTTCGCATACATTCGCCCGGTCCTCCTCCCATCCTTCCAATTTTATTGATAAATTTTCCTTGTCTGTTGAAACGATAGCAGATGTTTTCATAAACATAAACAAAGATATCTGTTGCAGTTATAAACGCATTTGATAAATCTCCAATTAAACATTCAGGAGTTGTTTCCAGTGGAATATATTCAATTGATTTAGCAATTAAACTCAAAGAATAGTCCTTACGGTTCTTGTAAGCGTTGTAAATATCAATCGAAATAATATTATCCGATGGGTATTTTACACTTATAGGTGTTTTTTGTCCAAAAGTAATTAGCGGAATTATCACAAACAGTATAACATATTTTGTCCTTGGATTCATTTTCTTTATTTTATTAATATGCTTTTAATTAGCAGTCTTTAAAATTACCTACAACGGTTGGTACATGTTGTCGGGGCGGATTTCGGAGAGCGTTCCTGTCCGAAGGACACGGAACTGCGAAACGAGAATCCGTAGTTGGCGTACCACCGAACCCCGCCCTGCAATATGTACTGTGTTAGCGGTAGTTTTTTATTCAACAGGATATTTTGTTATATCAGGTTCACTTGATTCAAAAAGTCCTGTTTCGTAAAAATAGTTTGCCATTTTTAGAGCGTCTCCTTTTGAACTTTTTGTGGCTCTTATTGTAAACCAGTTTTTCATAAATTCATTTTGTTCTACCAGTTCTGTATTTGTTTCTGTTATCACGTTATTTAAGTCTGTTAAATCTGTTTCATCAGGTACTTTGACATAAAAAAGACTGCTATAACTATCTACACATAAATTTCCAATTGGCTCCCAAATCAAGTTTTCGCAGTTGTCGGTTTGAATAGTGTAATGTACATATGAGATTATACTATTTTGCTGTAAATCGGAAATCATTGAAGTTAATTCCTCACAGTTTTTTGAAGATTTAAGTTTTAGAGGAATTTCTTTGTATTTGTAATTTGCTTGAGTGTAAATTGTGTAGTCGTAATTTTGGTCAAAGTAGCTTTCCGTAGAAATGAATTCTTGAATTTCATTGTTTGTATAAGTCGTATCACAGGCAATTAACAAATAATCATATGATAATTCCCCTAAGTACACCTCAGCCCCGTTATAGTATCTAAAGTCAATATAATCACAACTACTTTGTAGTTTTTCATTTTCACTTTCGTCATTGCAACTTGCTAATAAGAAAGGAAATAAAATCAAGAAAGGAAGATATTTTTTCATAGGTTCTTTTTGTGTTAGATGATATACATTCCCATTAGGTTGCGTTAAAATTACCGCTAACGGTTGGTACATGTTGTCGGGGCGGATTTTGGAGCGCGTTCCTGTCCGAAGGACACGGAACTGCGAAACGAGAATCCGCAGTTGGCGTACCACCGAACCCCGCCCTGCAATATGTACCGTGTTAGCTGTTGTTTTTTCTTTTTATTTTTAACTGTTCACGAATCAAATTTTCTATAATTAACCACTCTGAGTTTAATTGCATTGTTTCAAGTTTGTTTAAAACATTTATTGTTGGTTGATTATGCGCATAATTAGGATTTCTCAAAACATTGTAAGCCCAACCACTCATGCCTCCTCTAAACGGAATTTGAAAACAGAAAATTAAAGCAACTATGTGGGTTTTATTTCTGTTTAAAAATGATTTGCAAGCTGACTGAATTTTTTCCAAATAATTAGGATCTTCAGTCCATTCAGATGGATATTTAATGAATATGATTGCTGGACTATCTTGAGGTATTTGTTTATTTGCTTTGCTTAAACTTTTCTCAATTGTCTTTTCTGAAAAGTCGGTGTCTTCTATTTTATGTTTTACTTCACAATTGATGTCAATTTCATCTTTGATTTTTATATCAAAATCATTCCCTTTTTGTCCTGATGGTTTAACAAACTCAAAATTTATCGAATTAATTTTTAAATGACTACCAACTTCCATTTCAGCATACCGTGAAACTAATTCACCATTTAATATATCTTGAATTATTAAGTCAAAGTTTACAACATCCCTCAAATTAAAAACCCACTCTGCAAGTCTATAAACCCTCTCTTGCCAGTTATAGCCCAAATCTTCACTTCTAAAGAATTTGTATGCTTCTCTATTGGTCTTGTCTAATTTGTTATGACAATTGAATATAGATTGATTAACCCATTCATTATCAATCATAATTCTCAACATTTCAACAGCCATAAACATTTTGTAAAAATCAATATCTTTATCAGGATGTGTATTGTATTGAACATCAAACATTTTAATTAGATGGTCTTTGTTCTCAATTTTCATAGTTTTCTAATTCTTCTTTAAAATAACAGCTAACGGTTAACTGTATGTGGCGTAGCCGATTGCGGGCTATTTTCCTGTCAAACCGAGATGAAGTGGGAGCGGGAGATTAACCTACAATTACCCACAGAACCGGCTATGACATATACAGATTGTTACCGCCTGGTGTTTATTTTTTAGTCATTTTATTCTCAATTTGCTTCCGTTTCTCTGTCTATCGTGTGTTTGGGCAGGCATACTCTTTGACAAGTTTTGGTCGTGCGCTGGTTTTTGAGCGACTTGGCAATGTGTATGACTGCGAAGCGTAGGCTATCATGCTATACCTTTAATAGTTTCAATAATTCAACTGTTTGGTGCCAGTAATAGAATGAAGATTTATCCGGTTGTCTTTTCAATCGGTTCAAAAAATTCCAATCCGGATTTTCAATATTTAAATCTTTCATGTCTTGTCCTTCATAGTAAGATAACGGACTCATGTCATTTACTAATATTTTGGTTGCCAAATAGGCTATTCGGGCTGATGCCGGAACTGCATCATCAATTCTAAAATTACCAGACATTAAATATCCGGTGCCAAACGCAATAATTCCTTTTTGTAATAGCGCAAACTTTGCTTTCTCTTCTGCTGTCCCTTTTTCCCTTTTTGTGATAATTAAACAAGTATCAATAGTGTCTTGAAGGACTTGCTCAGGTGTTAAATCGGGGTGCGTTTCCTTTCTATATTCGATTTCATGTTTTGCAAAGAGTTGAAAACTTTTTGCAACTGCCTCAAAAGATGAAATTTTCTCAAACAGTTTACCTAAATCGTAAAGTTGTTTGCAAATTTCCATTGTAGCAGATTGACCACCTTTTTCGTAAGGAATGCCAATTGTATTTGGTGCAAATGCAGTTAACTTATCGCCTGTAATTGAATCAATTGTTGGTACCGAAACCATGGTCTTATCTTCGGTCTCAATCCACTTGGCTTTTATCTCTTTTTCTGCTACTTCAGGGTAGGGAGAATCTTCGATAAGAATATCTAAAAGTACAGTACCAGCATATGCCCCTTTTATTGAAGATTCATAAGCAAATGTGTAATGCGCCTTTGGAACTCCCGGTTTATAACTTCTGTGTTCATTAAGTTCAAAATCCTTAAACCTTGAAGATTCAATTACTTTTGTCAATATAGCTTCAAGTTCTTCTTTTTTTGTATTTGAAATAATATCAATGTCAATAGAAAATCGATTTCCTTCTTCTAAAAGTAAAACCAGACTAGTACCGCCCTTAAAAGTGAATTTCAATCCATTTTGCTGAAGCTGTTCCAATAAATGCAATGCATAAATCATTTTTTCTAAAATGATTATATCAATTCTTCTGTGTGCTGCCTGTTGTTTAAAGGATTGCAGCCATTCTTCCGTAAAACATTTCTCTTTAAACATCTATAATATCTTTTACTAAATAATTCATGTTATTACTTAAAAACAATTTGATATCATTGTCTCTTTCTCGTCTCTTTGCATAACTCAAGAGCTTTGTAAAATTAATGTCATAGCTCTTTAATGCATTTTCAAAAATGTGAACCAATTCTGAACCCTGCGAGTAATAAAAAAGTTTATTCTCTGAAAAAATATCAACTAGTATTTTTTCCAAGAAAGGTGTATAAAATTTTAATTTCTTTTCAGTTCGTTTGCCAATAGGAGAACGGGTCACCAGTTTTTTAATCACAATAGGTTGTAGGCTTTCTGCCACATAAAAATTAATAGCTTTTTCATCCGGTGTCAGGAAGACTTCCGCTTTATACGTTTCTTTTAGCTCGTAGAAAAAGGAATCTAAAAAGTCTTTTTCTGTTTCAATTATAAAAATCTTTTTGCTAGCCTGATGTTGAGAAAATTCATTTAACCAATTAGTTTCCCAAATACAATATTTTACATCTTCGAATCTATCGTTGATTTTCTTAGCGAGTTTTATTAAATCTTGTGAAACATCTGGTTTGTATTTTGGCTTGTATGAAATAGTATATAAACCACGCATTAATGGTTTAATTATATTTTTGTTTTTCAAGTCATAGATTCTCCACCCCAAAGTTCCCTCTTTTAGGTCAGGTTCAAAATATTTAAAGAATTCAAAAAGTTCATCTCTGGAGAATGACTCTCTGTCTTTAAATTCTTCTATTAATCTATTTTCTATAATTTTGGGCATATTTAAAATCCAATTTTTGCCAAATATACAATATTCTGGTTAATTTTAGAAATCAAAAATATGCCAGTATATAAAATTTCTGGTAATATTTTGAAATCTGTGGGTTGGCAAAGATTGTACTCTTTGGCAAGCTTTGGCTTGAGTGTCGGCTTGTGTGGCTTGCCAATGTGTGCAATGTGCGTTGGCTTATCATTGGTTTTTAATTTTTCTCTAAAAGTAGCAAATTGTCCTATTTTCATGTCTTTTTTACACTTGGTGGTAACGGTTACGTGTATGGTGTCGTTTGGCGATTCGAAGCACGAACCTGTCAAACCGCTACAAAGCTTATTAGATGTAACACCCTTAAAATTAGCACTATCCGCCAAATGCACTATACACGATGTTGTGCGTTCGGTGTTTTTTGTTCTTGCTTGTCTATCCGTTAGCATTGGCTTGAAAGCTCTTTGCAACCGCAGGAACGAGGATTGCAATGTGCTTGAAATTGCGCTAGCTAATTCGGAAAGTCTGCATATTCATGTACAACTGCATTTTGATTTCTAAGTGTTAAATATTCAGTAAATCTATCGTTAACAATATCAGATGACAATACTTTTACAGTTGTTACTTCATTAAGATATTCTCTTTGATTTTCACTTAATTCTGTCTTGTATTTTACTGTGCAATCATTAAAAAGTCTAATGATATTTGCATCAAGTAGCTTATGATGATTATTGCATAACCATAAGCCATTATCTCCATCAATAGCACGTTCTAATTTTTCGTTTTGACTAAGTTGGATATCTTTTTTTATATCTGCAACAGGCCAAATATGAGCACCTTGTATTATTTGTGGTATTTCACAATCGCATAAAGCACATTTTTTGCTTCCATATTTTTCTAAAAGATTGTAAATATATCTTGGAGAACGTAAACTATCATTTTCTCTAAATTCAGACTCCTCCAATGCAATTGTTGCATTTACAATGGAAAATCTGTCTAATGATAACAAATAGTCTCTTGCTTCTTTAGGTAACTTTTTCAAGTTTCCTTCTTCTATTTCAAATAGTTCTATCTGATTGTTGGTCACTTTATAGAGAGCAAGACATAATAATGATGTTTCATATTTATTTGCACCATATAACTTACCAAATACTTGTATGATTTCATCAACTGATTTGGTTATGTAGGAAGAATTATTTGCCCTATTCCTACCTCGAATATTATTTTTGTTTAAAATAATATCTTCAACAGTTGTAAATCCTCTAATTGGATTAGAAAGCATTTCAGATTCATTTAAGAATTTTGTGTCAACTGTTTTCATTAGACGATACATAAAAAGGAAGTAATCAGTTTCAATGTTAGCATCAGTTTCAAGAATAAAATAGCATATACTCTTGCGTTCAATGTCTTCATTGAGATAGCTGACAAGTGCTGATGGAAAACTTTGAAAACTCGAATTTCTACTTTTAACTCTATTCTCTGAAAACGATATGTAAGCTACTGAGCCATTATAAAATAACTTAGCTAGTCTTCCTTTGTTAACTTCATCTATGAAATCAACAGTATATTTTTTTTGCCCAGTTATTCTCTGACATACATCAGTCAATATAGCTGGGTTCAAAAGGTCTTGGTAAAGCCCTCCTTTTTGAAACCTGTTCTTTATTACAAAGTGTGGTATCTCCATTCTTATCGTAATTTACAATCAATACTTCTTTTCTTTGAATTCCTGGAACATCATTTACATTTATTAAACG
Organism: Draconibacterium halophilum; assembly: GCF_010448835.1. Classification (NCBI taxonomy): domain Bacteria; kingdom Pseudomonadati; phylum Bacteroidota; class Bacteroidia; order Marinilabiliales; family Prolixibacteraceae; genus Draconibacterium; species Draconibacterium halophilum. Next base: position 3,561,348 of record NZ_CP048409.1, on the reverse strand, counting down.
ATAACCATTAGTTTGAATCCACTCTTTTAATTCTTCATTTACACTTTCTTTGTGCTCTATAACATAGGAAATCATAAAACGGATGGAATTACTATTCAAAAAATCTGCAAAATCAAATAATCTTTTTTCTTCTTCAATCCCCAACCATTAAACCCTCTTTTCCCGTCATTGTAGGAACCTGTTGTTAATCTATACGGTGGGTCTAAATAGACAAAAGATTCATTGTTCATTATTCCATATAGCTCAGAATAGTCCGAGTTTTTAAATGAAATATTCTTTTCCTTAACAATTCTTGAAAAACTAATCATTTTCTCAAGCACCTTATCATTAAACCATCTCATACCTACGGGGTTATTAAAACCGTGGTCTCCATTGAATCTTATTTGTTGATTAAAACCATATAGTATAATAGTATAAAGTAGTTTGGGGTCTCTTTTATCAAATGGTAAGGAGTTGTAATAGTCACGAGCCTTGATATAACTTTCAGAATTTTCTTTTTCTAAGTTGTATTTCTTTATGGTTTTTCTCATATAAAGAAGATATTGATAAGTGTCATTCAGCTTAAATGACTCAACTAAATCTTTAACAAAGTGATTTAACTCGTTATAAATAATTTGGTCTGACTTTGAATTTATACCAACGTTTAAACCGCCTCCAAATGCATCAATGAAATTCGAATATTTTTCTGGGAAATAGCATTTAATTTCGTCAATCATTTTAGCCTTGCTTCCTATGTAATTTAGCGGGGATTCATATTTAATCTCGTTTGTCTCCTTTTTTTGCACATAGAATAAATATTCAAAATGTTCTTTCCCTCTTCTGGACTTAAAATTTGTGTATTTACTATAGGAAATCTTTTTACATATGTAAGTGTCTGCATTCCCATACCTTTTTAGACTTGCTTCAATAAAGCTTTTAGAAAGGAATCCATCAACGCTATAGCTAAAAATAATATGTTTTGCTTTTGTTTTTGCAATTATTCTATCGAAAAGAATATGTGACTTATAATCTCTTGACCAATCTGAACGCATTGGCGTAGTTGGTCTTGAGCCTGTAATTGGACTTATTGAAGGTGCATCATTTAAAACCAAAGTTTGCAATAAGTGATATTGAGTTCCATATTGGTTTTGAGTATACGGTGGGTCTAAATATAAAATATCACAATCTACATCTTCAATTATATCTTCAATTTTATTATTGAAGGTTTGTATGTTCATCGGATGTGATTCATTCGACTCAACTTTTTGAAAAATTATTGGTTTTTTCGCTCTTGGATCCCAATGTTTTAAGAAAGCACCGTAAACACCTGCTGTATTTGAAACAAACGAAATTGACTCTATCAAACTCGCTAATAAAAAAGAGTATTCCAAGTCATTAATTAATTTCTCTTTTTTCCACTGTTCAATTGTTTCTCTAAAATAGTCAATTCTTCCTGCGTTTTCTGGAGTAAAATACATTCGTTTTGAACCACCTGGGGAATAATTCTTATAAAAGAAATTTTTTCTAATTTCTTTATTGTTATTAAAAAATGTAAATGGGTTAAACCCAAGTTTTTTAAAATCACAATCAGCTGAAGTTAACCTACCCTTAGTGTAAACAACAGACCATTTAATCATATCGTTTACAACCAAATTCAAATGCCCTTTTAAAGAATCTGCAACTGCACCTGTTCCGCAGAAAGCATCGAAAAAAGTTAAAGGTTTTTCATGTTCTTTAACCTTACTGAATAAATTGTGTTGTATACAAACAAGACCCTTTTCTTCCAAAAGGTCAATTATAGCGGTTGTAATTAATTCTTTATTTCCGATAAACCTCATTAATGTACTTTTTGTGTTTTTTTATATGCGTTTGCTGCTTCTTTAAGAACATTTAAGCCTTGTTCCTCATATTCAATTATTTCATACACTTTATCAGTTAACCATAATTTTTCAAGTTCTTTTATTTCAACTTTATACAATTCAGAAAGTATTGGTAAATATTCTCTTTTTGCTTGTCTAGCTCCAAGTTCTATCTTTGATAAAGTTGCAGTATCTATATCAAGAATAGCAGCGACTTTTCTTAAAACAAGTCCATTTTTCTCTCTTAGCTCTCTTAATTTGTTGCCAAATAGCATCTATCTCGAATTTGTTTAGACAATATTTGTCAAATATAAAAAAATTATATTGAAAATTGAGAAATGTTTACTCCTTTTTTGTGTCGGGGAAGGCCAAGCTCTTTTGATTTTTAGTATTGGCTTTGTGTGTCGGGGAAAAATCGAATGTGCTTGACCGAGCGTTGGCTTTTTACACTGACGCACAACGGTTAGTATATGCAATGTAGGCGATTGCGGGCTTCAAACCTATCAAACTGATATGATTTTGAAGCGGGCTACAACCGTTGAATTTACTACCATTTCGCCTATTTTGTATATACATTGTTAGTGCCCGTTTTTTTTTACAGTTTCAACTCAGTATTAGGTAATTGTAATTTCAATTTTTCCTTTTGTTCTTCTGTTAAATTATTTCTTGTAAGGTTTAGATATTCCAATCCTTTCAATTTAGTTATTTCTTCAGGAATAATTGATATCTCACTATACCACATTGTCACTCGTCTCAATTTTTTTAAGTATTCCAATTCCATCGGAAAACTCTCAAAACTATTGTAACACAAATCAATATTTGTAAGATTTATTAAATCACCTGATTTTAAATTCAATGATTCAATATTATTGCTAAACAACCTTAAATAATCAAGGTTAGATAAGGATTTGACACCTTGTGGTATTTCGGTTAATTGATTTTCATCCAACCACAATTCAGTTATTTGAGTGAGGTTTCTTATACTATTGGGAATCTCGGACAATTCATTTTCTGATAAATCAAGTTCACGTAAGCTTTTTACATCAACTAATAAATTAAATAATGTATCTAGATTGATATTAGGACATTCGGTTATCATTAATTCATTCAAGCTTTCTATTTTTTTAATTTCAAGAGGTAGTTTTGTAAGACTATCTCCTGATATCCATAATTTTTTAATCTCGATAAATCGCCAAGATTTGATGGATAATCATTAATCCGATTATCAAAAAGATATAATTCTGTAAGATTCTGATAATTTGCTAATGAATTAAAAGCTTTATGAAAATCTAAATTTGGACAGTCTTCAATAGTTAATTTACTTAAATTACTAAATTTATTCAGTTTCTTGGGTAATTTGGTATATCCAATAAGTTCAATATCAATAATACTATCAGTATATAATAAAGCTGTGTCAATATTTGTATACTTTCTATTTCCAATTGTTTTAGCTTCGAATCGCAAAGAAGTTTGTTTAGCGTTAGTACTTTTCCAATATGCTTTATATTCCTTTATTTGTTTTTTTAATTCAACGTCTTTCCCTGTCAAATACCTATGATAAGATGTCAAGATGATACCACTCATATCATCAGGATGATATATTCCTTTATCTTTAAAATATACTTGTAGTCTTGAACCACTCCATAATCCCCAATTATTTCTCATCCACATCCCAAATCCCAAATGAGCATTACCACAAAATTCATTTTCTGTCCAAGACTGAACCTTGGTTTTTATAGAATCATTCCAAAATCCATCTATTTGAATAAAACAATCATTCAAATCTTTGGGAATATAAATTCCGTTTATTGAATCACTGGAATAAATATCTATTTTCAATGAATCAGCTGCAGATTGGCTGAATCCAATCAGGTTGACCAAGACTAAAAGAAAACAAAATATTAAAAATCGTTTATTCATTTCTGTAAATGTTCATTTAAATGGGCACTAACGGTTGGTACATGTTGTCGGGGCGGATTTTGGAGCGCGTTCCTGTCCGAAGGACACGGAACTGCGAAACGAGAATCCGCAGTTGGCGTACCACCGAACCCCGCCCTGCAATATGTACTGTGTTATGCAACGGTTTTTATTCATTATTTACAAATTATATCTTATCGCAGAAGCTGCTCCTCTCTTTTTTACATGTGCAATTGATTTGTTTAAATACTTCATGCGAATATTTTCGGGTGCAATCTGTCCGTTAAAACCAAATCCTATTTTTGTTTCTCCGAATCTTTTTGCGTTGGGAGTGAAGCCTCTTTCTTTTTCATACCATTCAAAAACTTCGAACACTTCAACGATTAGTCCCCGATACTCACTCAAAACATATTTTAATTGATATAACCGACTTTCTCTAATTGTCCAAGTTTCTTTCGTTGCCTCGTAAATTGATTGTTCTCCTTTTCCTCGTTGATACTTTTTGTTGATATTGATTATTATACAATCCTCTTCGATTTTGTCAAGTGGCTCTGCATTGTATAAACGTTTGATTTCATCCGAGGTCATTAATCCTTTTTCTATTGAGTTGTGTCCTAAAACTTTGTTTGAAAGCAATATGCCACTGAAGTTAAACGCATCAATTAAACTTGCTTCGATTTGGAACGCTTCTTTTTCAGTCAGCCCGTGCCTAACAATAATGTGTCCGACTGTTTGTCCACTATTTGTTATTTCCCTAATTTTCTCATACTTGGCACTTGTCAAATCTAAGTCTGTCAGTGCACAGTCTGTAAGCTTCCCCTTTTTAGGACTATCTAAAAATAGATTATTTTCTTTTTTATAACCAAATTCTAAAAGCCTTTTCAGTGTGATTTTTGGTTCTGTCAAGGGCGACTGAGTGAGCGAAGTCGTTTATATACCCTTGACAGGTTCATGAATCACATTTTCTTTGCTTTTTAGCTTTTGGTTTTTCATTTTATTGGCATAATCTATGGGAGTCATTCCCCCCAGTGAATCATGCGGCCTTTTATAGTTGTAATCAAATATCCATTTATCTGTTTCATCTCTGGCTTCATCCAGCGATTGGAACAGGTAAGCATCCAGTACCGCTCTGCGGTATGTTCCGTTTAGTCGTTCCACAAAAGCATTCTGCGTTGGCTTTCCTGGCTGAATATATAAAAGTTCTATTCCTTGAAGTTCACTCCATTCTTTTAAAAGTTCTGCAATAAACTCAGGACCATTATCCATCCTTATTTTCATTGGTTTGCCTCTACGCTTTATTAAGTGGTTCAAAACATAAACTACTTTATTACTTCGAATCGAATGGTCAAGTTCAACATGAAGTGCTTCTCGGTTAAAATCGTCCATGATATTAAAACTCTTTATCTTCCGCCCGTTTTCAAGTGCATCGTGCATAAAATCAATCGACCAGCAATGATTGATGGTTTCAGGAATTACCAAAGGAAGCTTAACTCTGGCAGGGAGCCTTTTCTTTACTTTCCTTCGCATGTTTAGCTTCATCATGCAATAAACCCGATATACCCGCTTGTGGTTCCAGTCATGACCTTCCAGGCGTAATCGGCCATAGGTTTTCCAAAAACCTTCGGTTGGGTGCTCTTTCGCTTTTATGGTAAGTGCTTCAATTATCTCAGCATCATCTTTTATCGATTCATAATAATAAACCGAACGACTGATGTTTAGTACACGGCACGCCCTGCGGATGCCTACTTTTGGAACTTTGCAAACTTCTTTTGCAATCTCTCGTTTTTCACAAGGCTTTAAAGCTTTTTTTCGATAATCTGTTTGGCAAGTTTTAAATCCAGGGCTTGTTCAGCATACATCATTTTTAACTTGCGGTTCTCCTCTTCAAGTGCCTTGAGCTTTTTTAACTCAGAGGCTTCCATGCCACCAAAACGTTGACGCCATTTATAAAAGGAGGCTCGGCTAACGCCATGGTCTCGAACAATTTCTTCTACGCTTTTGCCGTTCTCGTACTCCTTCAAAATGGAGGAGATTTGCTGTGGTGTAAATCTTTTCTTCTTCATCTTTTAACAGTTCAAAATTAACGTTTATTTGTCTACTTTTAAACTGTCCTGTTTTTGGGGAAGCTTACAAGTCCAAATGATTAAATACTCGATTATCGATACCTTTTCCAATATAAAATGGTTTATTATCAGTCGGGTCGATAAGCATGTAAACGTAATATTTTAGTTCTTGTCTTGTTTTCTCGTCAAACATTTTCGTGTCGGTTTTAAACTGTTGCATAACGGTTGGTGCAAGTGTAGTGCGGAGCTTTAAAACGGCAACTTTTCAGGGTTGCACGGAGCCAAGCCGGCGTAGCACTAAATTTTGTTTTTAACCGATAATCCGTCAACGACGGATTGGCGGTGTTTGAACAGGGCGCTTACGCTTAAACACGCAGCCCGCCCGCATTACATTTGCACTTTGTTAGCCACAGTTATTTTATAAGTTTCAATACATAATAAAAGTCAACGTACCTCCTTTTTATATCACTAAACTGAATCATATCAAATTTACCTATTGTGAGAGTGTCTTGGCCTACATTTAATAAGTCAATATAGTCTTCTTGAATACATCCTTCATTTAAAATAATTTCCTTTCCACTTTTCGATAATTTCCATTTTCCAGAGTTGTATAAAGTGTCAGAAACAAAGTATTTATATTCAGCATCATCAAATAATAAAGAGATTTGTTGATTTTTGAGACTTGACATCTTTATCAATGATGTGTCAGGCAAAAATGTCCCTCCTGAATTGTATTTGGAAAATGCAGAATCACCCTCGAATGCTTGTCTCTTATTAACTAATTCAATTGTTTTCCATTTGTAATTCTTAATCTTTTTAAAAATGGAGTTGTAATCTGAATCTGATATGGAAGAAGTTTTAACCATTAAGGATTCATTTTTATCAATTAAGTTTTTTAAAACAACTGAATCACCAGAGTATTTTAGAACTTTATAAATCTCATAGTCAAACTGCCCAAAAGTTTTAACAAAAATATGATTGTCATTAACGACTTTAACATTCCATTTTTCATTTCTTGCATATGGTTTGTCTTCCCATTCAGAGAAGACTAAGCAATTTTTTGCAATTTCATTTGGATACATATCCCATAAATGGTCTGTAAGTTTTATTTCTTCACAATAATCATTTCTATTAAATGTCCAGTCAATGTAATTCCAGAAATCAATATTAGTCATTGTTTTTTTATGTGTTTCTAATGGTACAAACTTTACCCTCATTCTTTTGTCAAAGTCCAACAATAAACTGTCTTTGTCAATGTGATAAATTCTTGCCCATAACTTCTTCTCAAGACTAATTCTGTTTTTTCTGATTTTCATTGGAACGGACTGAATTGAGTCAAAGAAGACATGTTCAAACTCAACCGATTTCTCTTTAAATTTTAAAATCATACCATCTAATGGTGAAATACCATATTCGCCAATTTGATTCGACTCTACAGCAATCCAGTATGAATTAGGTTTAATCGTTTGTCCTGATACAAAAAACGAGAAACTTATTAATATTATGGTAGTTATTGTCTTCATAATTGTGGCTAACGGTCACTTGGTCGAGTAGGCAAAGGGACTTTCACCCTAAGCCTCTCACAGAACCGTACGTGACAGTCTCCCGTCATACGGCTCTTGTTATACAAATCTAAACGCTTCATCAACCTAATCCAAGTTGCCAATGGTAAAACAGGCTCGGGAATTGTTCCTTAACTCTCGTGAACCATTGGAAAGCTCGTTTTATACTGGTTTTATAGCGTTTGTACCTTTTCCTTGCCCAGCGGATTAATCGCTTGTTCAGCCAAATAAAGATTGGATTCAACTCGTGTTTTCTGAACTTACCAAAATAGTTAATCCATCCCCGAATAAACGGGTTTAGAAATTGAGCTACACCAACAATGCTTTTATAGGTCAATCCAACAATGTTAAGTTCTTCCATTTTATCAGCAATGCGTTTCTTAGAACTAATGCTGATAGCACAATCGTACCCGAGAAACAGTTTTCCTGTTCTTGGCGATTTGGTTGTACATGGTTGAAACGAATAACCCAGAAAATCGAACTTTACAATTGGATGAGTGCCTTGTCTACGATAGTCAAGACAGTAAACCAATTTTGTCTTTTCTGGGTGGAGTTCCAATCCACAATCTTCAAGCCTTACACGTAACTTTTCCAGCAGCCATTCTGCTTGGGCTTTACTCTCACAGTGAATTATTGCATCATCGGCATAGCGAACAAAATTCACTGTTTTGTGCTTTAGTTCAAGCCATTTATCCATGGCATAATGCAGAAACAAATTGGCAAGTAACGGGCTTATCACACCGCCTTGTGGAGTGCCTTTCCCCTGCTTGTGAACCAGTTCTCCTGATTTCGTTTGCACGGGTGCATTCAGCCACCGTTTGATGTAAAATAAGCACCAATTCTCGGTTAAATGTTTCTCCAAGGCACGCAGTAGTTTTCCATGGTCGATATTATCAAAGAAACCTTTTATATCGAGGTCGATTACCCAGTCTGTCTTCCTACAATTCTCACGAACCTTTGCAAGAGCCTGATGGGCATTCCTGCTCGGACGATAACCATAGGAATTAGTACTGAATATAGCCTCAAACCTTGGTTCTAAATAATCTTTTACAACCATCTGTCCAATCCTGTCGGAGATAGTTGGTATACCAAGTAAGCGGGTTTTACCGTCTTTCTTTGCTATCTCAACTTCTTTAACAGGTGGCGGAAAGTAACTGCCCGATGCCATACGATTCCAAAGCTTGTACAAATGTTTCGACCTTTCGGCATCAAATTCTTCAATGCTGATTTGGTCAACACCTGCACTCCCTTTGTTGGCTTTTACCTTCTTATAAGCTTCCCATACCATGGTTTTGCTTATAGGTACTGATTTTGTCTCATTCCATAAATTCATCCTCTTGCGAGTTGTTCAATGTTATGATACTGTATAACCTAACCCCTTCGCTCCATTTCCATTACAGAAACTTCATCGCTACTACGGGTTAGTCCGTCTCTGTTCCTGCTCATCGGTATTCTGCCTTCAGGTTGTTCCCGTTGTGCGTTTCCCTTTGCATTGCAGGACAGATTCCCGAGTTCCATAATTAAGCCCAGATAAAGGTCATGCCGCCTGAATGACGTCTGCCGCACAGCCAGTAAACAGGTTTCCGCTGTGCTTATCACTGCATAACTTACTCTACAGCTTTTGACAGAATGTGGCAACTTCTCGACACCTCTTCAGCGGTTACGGTTAGTTCATCTCCTTTATCCATACCTGATTCTGCTCTTGACAGAACCTTTTCCTAAACGCTCAATACCATGCCTCTTAAACACAGCACCTTTAGGTGGTTTAAAACCCTTGCCTGTACAACGGTTTTGGTGGGTCGTTTCCACCATCTTAATTATAGCATGCAATGAACGTTAATTGCCGATTCATCGCTTCTCGGCACACTAAGTTGTCGTTGCGGATTTCGGAGCTCGTTCATGTCCGGCAGGACGGAACGATGTTGCGAGAATCCAGCAAACGACACCGCACGAACCCCGCAATGCAATTTACAATTTGTTATAACCAGTTTTTTATGTATCAAGCATATCCCACTCATCTCCAGTCAACCATCTTAATGCCGATAATTTCCCATTGAGCATACCCCATTCAAAATCGCTTTCGTGCCACAGATTTTCTTCACCATATTTTTCCTCAATTCGTTTGGCTGCTTTCAAAGCACCTGCCCAAATTTCGGGGTCAACAGTAGTTTGTTTAGCTGCTAGTCTTTGTTTTAAACCTTGATGCCTATTATACCAAATTTGGTCTGAAAATCTTTCAATCATTTCATATACCTCTTCCTCTGTTCTATTTTTAAAAATTTCAGAATCTTCGTCTAACATAAGTGAACGCTTAAAACTGGAATAATCAACCATTAGATTTTCTATTTTTTCACTCAGGTCTAACATTTTTTCATCTTTGACGACAAAATAAGCCAGTTGTTCTTCTTTTGTCATTTCGATATCTAAGAATTCTAACCTAACTCCATAATTTTTTGCATTATCCAAAATATGAGCAATTCTTTCTAAATGGAATACCTCAATTGTATGTGGTTTTCCAATTTTTTTTAATTCTTTTCTTTCGTTTAGGGTCAATTCTTGGTTTGTAACAAAAGCAAGTCCACTTACACTATTTGCATCAATTCCTTTTAAATCTTCTGAAAATTTCTTTTTTATTTCAGTAAATTTCATTTGTCCCCTTGGAAAGTATGCAGCACCAATCCATTGAAGGTTATCTTTTATCGAAACAATATCTTTTAAACCATCCTTTCCACCCAATGGGTGCGATGGGTCAAGTGACTTAAATCCTTCTGAATTCAAAATATGAGCAGAAAGTCTCTCACTTGATTTTTGTCCTTTAGTCCAATTTAAAAGTCTATTCCAAGTTTCATCTCCGTCAGATTGTCGTTTTGCCATCGAGTTTGTTTAAAATTGGTTATAACGGTTGGTACATGTTGTCGGGGCGGATTTCGGAGAGCGTTCCTGTCCGAAGGACACGGAACTGCGATGCGAGAATCCGCAGTTGGCGTACCACCGAACCCCGCCCTGCAATATGTACTTTGTTAGCGGGAGTTTTTATTTTAATTGTTTTTCTATAAATTTACTTGTAAGCTTAAATATGTTATCTTTTGTATAATGCAATAAGTTCTTTTCACTTCCATTTGTAATAAACGATAAATAAGATTGTATTAATGAAATTTGTGGATAATTGCCAAATAGTGAAAACCAAAGTCTTGCAAAATTCTCAGAATAAAAATCAATCAATGCTCGAATTTTATCACCAAGTATAAATTCATTTAGGAGATTAATTCTCTGCTCAGCAGTAAATAACTTAAATATAAATGCTTGTGTATCCAGATTGAGATAATTTGTATAATCCGTTTTATCGTTTAGCCCATAAAAATCAAAAAATCTTATTGAGTCATAATTATTGTAAAATTGAATAATGAAATCATTCATGAAAATTAAATTTGGGTTTTTGTCGTCTGTATAACCAACAAAGTTAGCTTTATTTGCATCGTCATTATGCTCAGTAATCAAGTATGTAACAGAGATTGGAAACTCATTTAAAACTTCAGGTTCAATCTCCTCTTTATTTAAAAATATCAATCGTAGTTTTTCAGAAACTTCTTCATCAATTGTGAAGATACTGTCGCAAATACTAGTTCTCCAAACTTGTAAGAGAAAGAATAATTTGATGAGTTTATAGTCGTTTATAGATTTCAAATTTCCTGTATATTGATTATTCCTAAAATCCTTTAAATATTTTTTCGTAAAACTTTCTTCAATTTCAGAAAATTTTTTCTCACAATTTGAACAAAACACAAAATCCACTGAAAATGGAATTTGTTTTGCTTTCTCAATCTCCAAATCATCAGGTTGTCTGCCTAAAATTGTGTTTAATTTTTCAAAAGTCGTCCGTCTTTGAAAATTGAATTCAACAAATGGATTTTCATTAGAAATATCAAAATATAGTCCCTTTTCACGAATGTTTTCTCCGTTTTCATTAAGGCAGGTTCTGATAACACTATCTGTTAAAAAGTGGGTATTTTTTTTATCCGCTTCAATATTTTTACATAACGCACAAAGCATGACACTAATATTTATTTTTCACATCTATAATCCCATTTTCTTTTTTGTCCTTCCTGTCGATTCTATCTCTAAGATTCCCTGTTGCCATGTAATTAATTGATGTTTCCCATTCACCATCTTCATCTTTGTCTACAAATACGATTCTTGTATCTGTATTTCGATAGTCCCAAATTGCTCTCCAGATATTTTCAGAATAGGATTTTCTGTATGGTTCGGTTGTTTGTCCTCGGTTTGCGACAAAAATTTTATATAATTGTTCTTTTTCCTTGTCATTCAAATCATATTTTGAATCAGCACTTATCATTGAAAGTCTAGAATTTGAATATACATACGCATGAACACGGAAGAATACAAATTCATTTTCACTAAGTTTTATAGTATAATCAAAGTCCGTTCCATTAAGATTACTAATGAAACCTGATTTCTGAAGACTTCGTGCATGATTAATATATTCATTATAAGTCATGCCAAACTCAAAATCAAGAAAAGTTTTCTCCTTATAATTATTGCAAGAGACAAATGAACTCAATAAGAGTATTTGTGCTAAATTGAAATAAAAATTCCAAGTTTTTTTCATGATGCTGTATTTTTAAATTTCTCATTCTCTATTTTTAAATTCCCGCTAACGGTTTGTGTAAGTTTAGTAGCGGATTTACGTGCGGTTATCCGTCCGATAGGAACGGATAATTGGGCGTGAATCCTACGTTGGAACACCCACCGAACCCGCTATTAAATTTACACTGTGTTACATGTAGTTTTTTATTTATTTATTTATTTATTTATTTATTATTTCAATATCAATTGATTTTATTAAAACTCCGGTTTTCAAGCGAGTCTTAAGAAATTCCAATATTTCTTTACCTGCCTTATTCTGGTCTAATTCATCAAATGTGTAATATCCTGTTATTTCTCTTGCTGCAAATCTTATTTCTGGTATTAACTCATATTTTAAATAATCTAAGGGGATTGGATTTGAAAGCTTTGAGATATTAGAAATAGCTTCTCTGTTAAATTGATACTTTGTCGATATCTTAATGTCATATTTCTTACCATACTTTGAATAGACGTTACAATCTTGTTCGAAATTCTGTTCAGTAAGCGTATAAATTGTAATTATTGACAATCTGTCTTTCGAATAAACACCTGATTCTAATAGTTTAAATTCCAAATTGGAATCTCGAACAATTCCCAATTCTCCTTGCTCAATTTTAATTTGATTTTTTTCTTTAGTCTGTGCGTTAAGACTGCAAGAAAATAATATTGAAAGTATTACTAAAATAGTTCTCATTTGTGTTCTCTTCAAAATTACATGTAACGGTCACTTGTAAGTTGTCGTTGCGGATTTCGGAGCTCGTTCCTGTCCGGCAGGACGGAACGATGTTGCGAGAATCCAGCGAACGACACACCACAAACCCCGCAATGCAATTTACAATTTGTTAACCGCTGGGTTTTCATAATTTTCTCATTATACTTGATATTGAAGTATCGGTTGCATCTTTTAATAACCCTAATTTAATTAGTCTATATTTTGCCACATCTTTCGACACTCCAAAATGTAATTGCATTTCATTTAAAAATCCAAGCACTAACCTTTGATTAACAGGCTGATTGTCTAAATATAAATATCCTTTGTGAATATTTTCTTTCTCAAAGTATTTCTCAACCTGTTTTAGAAAGGAATTAGTCGGGAGTAACGAAAAGCTTGCAAAAAGATTTGCTTGTATTTCTAATCTTTTGTTATTTGTAAAAGCTTCACTTTGAGAAAATGAAAGTGTTTTTTCCCCATCTTCTTTTTTGTTTAGAAATTCATTTAATAATTGCTTGTGGAGGATTAGATGTCCAAATTCATGAGCAACTGTAAACCTCCATCTATAAATGTCAGTTTGTAAGGATTTGGTGACGAAGATTTTTAAAGGATTAAATTCAATTTTCCCAAGAATATGAATTGGCAATTCTTCACCAAAGATAAATTCAATATCAAATAATTCAGACAGTTTAGAACACGCTCTTTCTATTACAAATTCATCATTTTTGTAGAAAGAATAATCAAAAATTTCCTTTACTGACTTTTCAATATTTTCTTCAGTTTTATAAGGAACGTCAACGTATTTAGTAAGATTTCTAAACCTGTCAAAAATTTCAAAACCTATCAATAAGCTTGGCAAGTTGTCATAAACCTGATTCTCATTAATTGCAATAAAGTTTTTCCTATCAAGGTCGTCAGATGTAAGTTGTTGATTTGATATTTCTACGCTTAGAACTTTTCCCTTTTTATCTAATCTGTGGTTAATCCAATCTATTTCATTTTCGAAATTTATTCTTCCTAAACCAATCTTTGTTGATTTCGCAAAATTTATTGTCCCCTGTTGAAATGTAGAACTTGATATTAAAATCCCTTTTGTGTTATGTTCACCGATTTCATTAAGAACCGAACCAAATTCACGAATATCATTAATTGGTATTTTGCCTTTGTAATTCTTGCATTCGATGACTGTAAGGAAAGAATATTCTTCTGCTCCGTTTAAATAGGTTTCTATGGAAATATCAACTTCAACTTCTCCGGTTTTTGAGGATGGGTATTTCTTTTTCCAAAAAATCTTACTTTTCTTTCCACTTACAAAGAATTCATCATTTCGAAGCAAGTCGTCAATAATATTAAAAACTTTCTTTTCGAAAGAATCACCTTTTTTTATGGAAGAAATTTCTGTCATTAAAGTCTCATTTTTTCAACCTTGCGGTTAACGGTCACTTGTATGTTTCTATTTCGGGAATAAGATATTTCAAGTATTAACCAATCGTTTCATAACAAATACTGGCCGTTTTAAGTAACCACACCGAAATGAAATATACAATTTGTTATCATTCGGTTTTTAATCTAAGTGATGGTAAAAAGGCCTCTGTTTTATATTCACGATGAACTTGTGAACGAAACCCGAAAGAAACTGTATGGCAATTTCTTCAAAAAGAAGCGTATTGTAAGGTTTTTGTTCTTTAGGTTTAGCATTAGGTATTATGAATATTATTAGCCTTTATAATCGCCCCAGAATGAAAAAATGACATGATCCTCTGTTATTGCTGTTAATTCTTCGGCAAATTTAAATTGAATGCCTTTGTTTTCATCTTTAAGACTCAATAGTTCACCATCTATGATATCTTGATATTGAATAAACATGCGATCATTGCCATTAAAGTCTAATTTGATTTTTCTAATGAATAGTAATTTTTTCATAGTTGTAAATTTTTATTCCTACATCAACCAACACGATAGTGTTGTTAAGTTTTAAGTTATGGGACGCTTGCTGAATCGGTTTTTTGATAACGTATTGAATCTACTTGGTTTAAATTCTGATAATTTTTTTCAGATTCTATTTTATTTTGTTCTTGGTATGACGATTGGGTTATATCTTTCTGCTTATTTGCCGGGGAATCCGTATCACATTTTTTGATTACAAATGGGGTAATTGCTACAACCAGTGCGATTACTGTTGTAATTATCCATTTTGCGTGTTTCTTAATAAATGGCTTTGGTTTTTCGATTAAGTAAATCTTACCACCTACATTCTTGGTGATAATTCCACGCCTGACCATTTCGTAAAACTCAGCTTTATTTTGCTTATAGAACGTCAAATTTGACTTCACATCAAATTCATTATTAGCGAATCTTTCCTTTATTATTTTGGTTATTTTCTTATCCATTTTTCTTTCCGCTAGATTCCACTTCCCCTTTATCTACCACCATACTGTTTAAACTGAATGATAACGTGAAATTGTATGTTTAGCTGTGGTTTTCGTGAGAATTTCCAGTCCGCATACACACCAACTTGAGGCGGGTGGGGGAGTTGAAACTACCACTGCCCCCACAGTTAAATATACAAAATGTTAGCAACTGGGTTTGGTGTTGTTCAAAGCTAATACTTTTCATAATATTTGGAAATATTGTTTATCGTAACTTTCATCCCAGCAACGTTTGTGCATTGAGCTAAATTTATTTGTGGGGGGCAACCCCAATGCCGCCTTAGCGGCAACTGCGAGGGCAAAATTGTAAGCTTATTGGCAAGCATTTGGTAAAGCGTGGGCTTATGGGGCTTGCCAATGTGCTTACAATTAGGGCAGGGTTATTTATAGTACTTTATATAGTTCTTGTGAACCCAACCCTCTGTTTGAACCCGAACTTTTACCCATTCCCCTTTTTCTTCGAGCACATTGAACATTGTGCCTTTT
This sequence comes from Draconibacterium halophilum, assembly GCF_010448835.1. Classification (NCBI taxonomy): domain Bacteria; kingdom Pseudomonadati; phylum Bacteroidota; class Bacteroidia; order Marinilabiliales; family Prolixibacteraceae; genus Draconibacterium; species Draconibacterium halophilum. Next base: position 3,545,697 of record NZ_CP048409.1, on the reverse strand, counting down.
TTTAATGGGTCTGAAACTGTTGTTGCATTACCCCTTGGGGCATTTCGGATATTTAAACGATTGGCCAAGACAATCCCACCGGATGAAGTGATATTTGATTCTTCCTCACTATTATCCATGCGTCCGTAAAGAATCTTATTTTTAAATTCCAGCATTGGGAATGCCGGCCCAGGGTCTGTTTTGCGGACAGGGGCAATATCTTCGTGCCCAACAATTTCGTTGATGCTGTATTTTTGCCTGATGGCAAGACAAACCTCTTCTAAGGTACTAAGTTGCTCTTCGGTGTAACGCTCCCAGGGCAACTCAGTGCCCCCGCTTTTATGGCTGGCTAAAATGACATTGTCATCGTCAATTAACTGGCCATAACTTGTAACATAACCTTTAGGGCTTTTTTTCAACAAACCATAGTTGGCAAGTTCAATACCTATACTGTAATTATTGAGGTTTTTTCTTCCATTCCATTCGCTTCTACCTGCATGCCAGGATATCTTATCGAGCCCGAGCAATTGGAAAATATCGCCCTTGCGGCCTATAACAAGATGTGCGGATGCACGTGCTTCTTTCCTTAACAGCCAATTTGCAGAAGAAACAAATGAACCACCAGCGGTATAATGAATTACAATTGTATCTGGCATCCCCCCTGAAAAACGGCCTGAGTTATTAGGTGTTTCTTTAAAGGTTATTGGTTTTTCGGAAGCCTCATTTACTAATAAATGTTTTCGAACCGTAATCATCCTACTGCATTTTGATTGTTAAATGTATCTTTAACTTTTTGATTGGCCTTTGAAGCACCAGAACCAGTCATCGCCTGGGTTATCTTGTTCGAAATTCCAAATTTCTCAAACGTGCGGCCAGTACCATAAATACCGACAACAGCGCCCCATGCCCACCAAAAGGCTTCGGGTAGTATCATTTTGTTTGCATCGTATTCGAGGTTTTTTGTAAAGAATGCAATAAATGGCAACACCACATGGACGAGAAAAATAAAAATCAAGCCAACATAAATAATTGTAGGGCGGGCACGCTTTGTATATTTGTCACCCTGTGCTAATTCGGCTTTTATAATTTCAGTACGTGCACTTAGTTCGTCCCTATAGGTCTCTTCAGCGCTTTGGTCAAGCTTTAACATGTTTTCTTGCAGTTTTAGCTTGAACTCGTTCTTTTCTTCTTTCGATAATGTGAATTCATCGATTGAGTTGGTCAGGCTGTCAACAAAATCAGTTGCAGAGCCACCAAATAGTTTAGAAAGGAATTTAAATTGCATGTGCTAGAGTTTTAGTTTATGACCTGATGGTTAATCCAAGTGCCTCTAATAGCTGCGGTTTATCTTCTAATGCAATTTTGGCAACGGCATAAAAGTCCTGCATCCAGTTTGCAAGTTTCATAAATGCTTGGTCTTTTGCTTTTGTGGCGTCTTGTGATTCCCCCACTTCGCGTAAGTAATTTGCACGTGCTGTTTCAATCTCCGACACGAGGGTATTGCCTTGTGATATTTCATCAACAGAAATTGCCAGGCGGGCTAATTTATTTTGTATTTCAGTATCGGAAGCTGCCACCGTATAAAATTTCTTGACTTGCTCAAGCCATTTCACATAAGCCCCTGAAGGATAATGGTCGATTGCCAGTTTTTCTTGTGTTACTTCATCGTTCCGGAAGATTACACGGGCTTTTTTACGGTGTACAATGAAAAAGTCTTCAAGTTCTTTTCTTTTTTCTTTGAAAGTAGCTGATGCCACAGATGTTTCATCATCTTCGGTTTTGTTTGTGTCATAGGCTAAACGTGTTTCTTCATAAATTGCTTTGCCCTCGGAAATTACTTCGGGGCTGTAGCCAATTTCGTTTAGTTCTTGTGCGATTTCAGGTTGGGATTCGGCATTTTCTAATGCTACACGATAGTTTTCAAGAAGCGCTGCTTCAGTGTTCTTTAATTTAGATGCCATAATTTAATTTGTTTTAGTTAATATAAAGGTTCATTTTTTTCATTTTTGTAGATGAGGTATTCCTACTTTCAATTTATTTGTTCCTACCAGTTAATTGTTTGTTCCTACAGTTTATTTATTAATACCTACTTTTTAATTATGTGTTCCTACAAACCGGTGAAGACATCCTACTTTTATTTTTCTGGCTCCTACTGCTATTTTGTGTAGCCCTACATTTAAATAATTATTTCCTACATGTGGAAGTTATGCCCCTACTTGCAGTTTAATAGTTGAATTGGGCCCATAGTGGCCTATGGTCGGCCATGTAATAACGGATGTACTGGAAGAAGTATTCCTTTTTGTGTGATTTATCGGATTTCCATAAGTCTTTGAATACGCAATTATCGAAGTCGACTACACCAATTTTCCCGTTGTTGAAATCTTCGTTGGTATGCTTTGGAAAGAAAAATAACTGGTCGTAGTTTTTGTCACCTGCCAGGTTGCTGCCAATGTATTCGGTTTCGTGCAATGGCGCAACAAGCCCATTGTGGGTTATCTCGCTGTAATACTGGTCTTCTTCGGAGAGTTTGGGCATGTTGAAATCGCCAAGGAGCATGATGTCTTTTGATGGTACATTGCTTAAAGGTTTTTCGCAGCGTTTGCGTGCCCAGTTTGATATGGCTTTTGTTTCTAGTAAGCGGATGTTTTTGTTTGACCGGTAAAGGTGGACATTAACAAGTGTGAATTCAAAGTTATCGGCATAAAAGGTTGCCATGTATGGGTTGCGGTTGAAACCGCTGAACTCTTGTTCCTCTTTTTCATCGCCGACCTCAATGGTGATATGTTTCCGTTGGCTGTTACGCATTGCCAATTCGGCAACCAAGCCCCGGCGTTTGAGCTTTGTTGCATCGTAAATAAAACCAAGGCGCTCGTAATTACCGGCAATATCGGAGAAGAAGGCTTCGTAGTTGCCATCCATTTCATTTAATAATGTGTCGAATTGTTCTAAGTTATCGGCTACTTCCTGTACGGCAATTACATCGAATTTGCTTAGTATGTGCGCCATTATTTCGAGGTGGTGGGGTGTGCGCTTTTGTTGTCCAAAATTGGTAAGGTTCCAAGTTGCAATTAATACTTTTCCTTTTTCTTTTTTAGGGATTCCCCTTTTTTTGAAATGGTAAGTTAAACGTCGTTTTTCGGTGCTTACATTAAATGTAAATCCATTGTCGGGAGGTTGAGGGTGTGATACCATGGTGTTTTGTTTTTAGGGTTTGTAGTTGCAATGTATAGAAAGCATTTAGCAATTGAAGCTGTTTGTTTTTAGGGGTTTAGTTTTAAAAATATGACCATAAATATGATTAAAAATGTTATTAAATCCAAATTATTATTCAACTTTTGAAATTGAGTTTGCCACTCTTTTTTCATTACCAACTTTAGTTGTGTAATATCGTTGCTCAATACCCCAAAGCAAATGCTTTAGACCTTCTTCATTCTTTATTGTAAATTTTTTGTTGTTTATATCATAAGGAATGTCCTTACAGTAATCCTTTATATATGAGAAAATTTTATCCTTATCATCATTGCTAAAATCATTGAACGTATCAACTGCCATTGCAATTCGTTTTCGATTAGCTTTCCCGACATTATCTACAGTGAAATCCTCTTCTAAATTGATAAAATCTTCTTTTAGGAATTCTTCTGTTTCTTTTTGTGTGGCAACTCTATATAGTTCCGATATGCCATTAAAGATTGATGAAATTGATGATAGACGTTTAAAATATAAAATGTCTTCATTTACTGAATAAATAGCATCAGCAACATCGTTTATAAACACAATTGTTTGACCTGTTTCTAACACTGGAGCATCAGACATTGTGAACCATCTTTTGTGAACGACTTGTGATTTATTTATTTTTTGAAAAAAGAAATAAGCATCTTCTCTGTGTTGTTGGTGGGCAAACAGATATTTTACTTTTGATAATTGTTTTCGGGTTATTTGATTAAATTCAGTGGAAATAAAATCAGTTTTTAAAATATCAATGCAGTATTCAGTTTCACTAAAGTTAGCTATATGAAACCATTCGTCATCTTCTAATTTGTAATCACTGTTATACTCTTTAGGGTTATCAAGGTCGGTAGGTAAGGTGTATATTTCCTTTTCTTCATCAAAAATCTTAAATGTTTTTTCTCCTTTTCCTCTCTTTTTAATTTCAGCAAGTAAATAGTTCGGCATAATTATTTCTGTTTATCGATGAAAGTAAAATTGTTTATTCTCTGTAGTTTAGGTAAATCTATATTAACTGGATTTTTTAATGTTTTGCGTGTAATTATGAATATTTTAACTCTATTCGTAGTTGTTAGATAGTAAAAATGATAGCGAAATAGTAGGAATAAAGGGTTGAAATATAGTGTTTGTGAGAAAAAAGTAAATATAAATAATATGGCAAAGATAAAGCATAATGTTTCACATTGTGACACGCTTAATGCAACAAAGAAATATCCTAAATAGCTAGGCAAGAAAGCATTATTTGCTTGTTCTACTTCTTCCACTTTTCCTTTGTCAATGTTGTCTTTAGATAAAAAACGGGAAAGCCAAAGGCTAAATAATGTTAACAATACAGGAGCTAAAAAATAAAGAAGATACGAAACCCAATCAGGTAAAAAATACAACTTTGGATGCAAATCAACCCAATTAACAGTGTATTGCTCTTTAATTGCAAAAACTACTAATAGTAAAGAAGTAGAGTTAAATGTTAGTAATATCCTGTAAATAAAATTCATCATTTTAATTTCCAGTTATTCCGTTAATAAAAGTATCAACAAACTTTACAATTTTACTTATAATTCGGTCGCCAACTTTTTTGCGTTGGAGTACCGAGGGTTGTTCACCTTCGATTAATGCCAGTACTTCATCACGTAATGGCTCACGCTCGGCAAAAAGGTATTCTTCAATGAGCTTTTCGGCTTTATCGGCTTCCAGATTTTCTTCCTCTACCAGTTTATTGAATGCTTTGATTTGTTCTTCGTTCCAAAATTTTTCAAAGGCTTCGGGTACATCTTCGGAATCTTCAATTACGGGTAGGTTTTCTAAGATAAATTTCTCAATCAGTTCACGCTTGCTACGTAAGTGAGCTTCGCCCGAAAGTATATCGAGAATTTCTTTCCGTTTTTTCTCCTGTTCTGCTTGTTTAGCATCTTTCAGGTTGGCTAACAGTTTGAGAATGTAGTTGACATTTATTTCGTCACGATGGATTAATTCAAGTTCAAAATCAACATCATCTAAAATGGAAACTTTTTCTTTCTGATGGTCGGATTTTACTTTGTCGTATAAATCGAGGTACTTGCTTTTGTAATCTTCGAACTGTTGTTCGGTCATTGCCAAATCTTCCCACTTGAAATCGGCAAAAGTGGTGAGGATGTTTTTAATCCTCATTAATTCCCTGAACGCCTTAATAAATTTCAGCTCGTCTTCTTCGGTTTGTAAATTGTTTACACTGTTAACCGTAGGGGTAATTTTAAGTAGTTCAATAAAAATCTCGTTGAATTTATTTACATATTCTTCGTAAGGCTTCATGATGATTTCCTCGATAGCTTCTTTGTTGCTAAAGAGGGTTATGGCATCATCGGTATGCTTTTTAAGGTTGCGGAATACGACAATATTTCCCTGCGATTTTTGCTCGTTCAGTATGCGATTGGTTCGTGAATAGGCTTGAATTAAACCGTGGTACTTTAGGTTTTTATCAACGTACAAAGTATTTAGTGCAGGGCTGTCGAAACCTGTCAGGAACATGTTTACGACCAGTAAGATATCAACTTTGCGTTCTTTTACTTTTTTGGAAATATCGTTGTAATAGTTGTAAAACGACTGACTGTCTTTGGTTGAAAAGTTACTGCCGAACATTTGGTTGTAATGCCCTATGTATTCATCGAGCTTTTCACGGCTGTGTTTGTTCAAGCCATACAAGGCACGGGGTCTTCCACAACTGAAAGTTCTTCGGGTAAAAAGCCATTGGCATCGGCATCTTCTTCGTTGGCTGCAAAGCTGAAAATGGTTGCTATTTTCAGGTTGTGTTCACCTGCTTCCTTTTTCTTGTGCAGTATATCATAATACTTAATGAGTGTTTCAACACCATTCACACAAAACATGCCTGTAAATTCCTGATTGTGGGTTTTGCGTTTGTGATGTGCCAGTATGTAATTGGAAATTTTCTCTAAACGAACAGGCGATTCCATGAGTTCTTTGGTGTCGATATCTTCTACCTCAATGTCAATTTCAGTGGCAGACGCATCATGATGAGTCTCTACCTTTTTATATCGCCCAACATATTCAACCGAGAATTTCAGTACGTTCTCGTCTTTTATGGCATCGGTAATCACATATTTATGGAGGCAATCGCCAAATAAATCTTTGGTGGTGCGTTTGCCTAATTCATTTTTGGCAGCATTATCGGCAAAGATTGGCGTACCCGTAAATCCGAACATTTGCGGATTATTGAAAAAGTGCTTTATGCGGTTGTGGGTATCTCCAAATTGTGAACGGTGGCACTCATCGAAAATGAAAACAATTCGTTCGTCTTGCATTTTCTCCATTTTGCCCTGATACTGTTTTTTACTGATGGCAGTATTAAGCTTTTGAATGGTGGTTACAATAAGCTTGGTATCGTCGGCAAACTGTTTAACCAGCTGTTTTGTGTTGTCGGTGCCATCGATACACCCTTTGCTAAAACTGTTAAACTCCTTGTTGGTTTGGTAATCGAGGTCTTTACGGTCGACCACAAACACTACCTTTTTAACCTTTGGCAGAGCTGTTAAAATTTGGCTGGCTTTAAACGAGGTTAACGTTTTGCCCGAACCTGTGGTATGCCAAACATAACCGTTTTTGCGGCTGTGCATTACCTTGTCGATTAATGCTTCAACGGCATAAAACTGATAAGGACGCAATACCATAAATATTTTGTTGGTTTCGTTGAGTACGATGTACTTACATATCATTTTTGAGATATGGCAAGGTTCGAGAAATTCGCTGGTGAAACCGTTTAGAATATTAGTAAGGCGTTTATTCTCCTTGTCTGTCCAGTAAAAAGTTTGTTTGAATGACTGGTATCGGTTATTGGCGTAGTATTTTGTATTTACCCCGTTGCTGATGACAAACAACTGGATGTATTGAAACAAGGCTGAATTTGCCCCGAACGAATGCCTTTGATAGCGGTTGATTTGGTTGAAAGCTTCTTTGAGTTCCAAACCACGGCGTTTGAGTTCGATTTGAACCAAGGGCAAACCGTTTATAAGTAAGGTAACATCGTAACGGTTCCGATAGCTATCGGAAGTATTTCCTTCAACTGTGACTTGGTGAGTGACTTGAAATTGGTTTTGACACCAATGTTCGGTTTGAATAAACTCGAAATACAAGTTATCTCCATTATCACGAACAATATGTTGCTTTTCACGAAGTGTTTTTGCTTTCTCGAATACCGAACCTTTGCTAAGGATATTCAGCACTTTTTCAAATTCACTGCTTGAAAATTTAACGTTATTATGCTTTTCAATCTGGTTTTTCAGGTTGTCAATCAGTTCGGTTTCGTTTGTGATATGCACCATACCATACCCCAACTTTTGAAGCTGTTCAATTAACTGGTTTTCTAATATTTGTTCGGGTTGCTTGCTCATTTATAAATCCTTAAACTATCAATATAAATTGTTTTTATACACCAAATTGTTGTATTTATCCAAATATATGCCTTATATTTGTAGCGAGTTCATCCTACCGTTCGGAGGAAGGAAATCGAAAAACGCAAGCCACGAAGCTCTGCGTTTTTTGCTTTTATAGCACTTCATTTAACCGGCGTTTGTACTTTTTCATAAACTTATTTCTTTTCGCATCTTTCCCTTTTACGTAATAAGCCGTAAGTAAATAATACTCGTTTTTCTTTCGTAAAGGTTCTAATATTACCACATAACTTTCGTCGATATCGTAAATATATGTTCGGTTGCCTTCTGGTTCTTTTACCGAGAAAACCAACATGTTATCTTTTTTCTTTTCGTCGATATGGTGTTTAACCCAATGTAAACGTACCGACCTGTCCATCTCGAATTCACGTTTTCGGGTTGCTTTATCAACAATAACCGTTGTAAGATGCGTAAACAGAGTGCTCATTTTAATTTCACCGTCTTGCGGCGTAGGGGATATTTGCTTCCCTTTAAATTTGAATGAAGGGTTGTTGTAAATATCCCTGTTGAATATGCCATACAATGATTTGTTGCGCTGGGCAGGATTTAAGGCTGCCAGTTCGAGTAATTGATTGTATTGTTTTAACTGATTTAATGGCATGTTACTTTAATTCGATAAAAACAGGTTCAACTTTGTATCTCTATAATCGGAATTTTCCGATAATCCGTTTGCAGAATGTTTTTCGAGCAAACTTATTAAATCGGTTTTGGCTTTCACTTTTTTCTCCTTATCATTTAAGTTGTATGCCAAAGCGCCTGTAATTAAATCGGCAATTTGTAACATGATACTTTCGTGAGAGCGGATGTTTTGTACATTGCGGAAAATACCAAATTTGGTATTCAGAATTTCCTTTAGTTTGTTGACTTTGTAAGCACTGAGCGTATCCTTTATATCGAGGTAAACATTGTAGCTATACAGGCTATTTTTATTGTGGTTAAGCAGGTAATAATACATTTTATAGTAAAAGGTATCGTAATCCTGGTTAAATTCGTTGTTCTTAATTTTCGACTTGTTAACAATGATAGCCCGATAGCATAAATCGGTATCGAAAAAATATTCCAATAACTCTTTATAAAAATGGTATTGCGACGATGAAACGTTGCTCCATTTTATCTCGCCATAAAAGTTGTGTTTTTCTTTTATGTTTTTAATCCGCACGGTATGCCTTTTTACCTGATTGTATGCAGAACTTACACAACCCAAAAGCATAAAGTTTTTGTGATCGTTTTCGATATGGCAACTTTCATCGCAGTATATGTTGAATGTTTTTTTCATAGTCGGAATTTTACACAAACATTTTTTGTAACAATCCTTTTTTCCATTGAGTAGTTTGCTCTATTTGCTGTTGGCATTGGTTTATTTTTTTGTCGATGGCTGATAGGTAGTTGGCTATTTTGGTTTGTTCTTCGAGGCAAGGATATATTATTGGCATTTTAAGGAAATCTGAATTTGTAATATTCATCCTGTCGAATCTTGCACCAAAGTTTGCAACACTATTCATATAATCATGCCAATTAGTAGTTTCAAAGTAATATTCATAGAAATCTAAATTCCCTTCATTAAATCTAAAGATGGTATATAATGGGGACACGATGCCCAATTGAAGTTTATTTCTTTTTATAGGACCTACAGGTGCTGCATTTGAAATACGAGGGTTGTATACGAAATCATCCTTTTCAACAATATAATAACCTATTAAATTGTTTTGGTTAGCGATGTCTTTTTCAAAATAATCTCTCTGACTAACTATTCCATCAATTGCCGAATTCGTTAATACAAAGTTTATTTGATTGACCGTATTCTTATTATTGATTTTCTCTGCAATGCCCCCCAACTTTTTCTTCTCCCACTTCGGAAACTCTTTCCCATTATCTTTAAACCTTATTTCCTGAGAAAATATCTTTTGCATTACCCCTTTTTTGTATTGCTCTAAAAGGGCTTTTTTCTTTTTAAGGGCGGTGAGCTTTTCGTCTACTGCGGTGAGGAAGGAGGCTATTTTTTGTTGTTCGGGAGGGTGGGGTATACTATTTTCAAATTATTTAAATCTCTACCATATATGGCAGCTACACTAGTAGTACCAGTTGCGTACCTCCTCAATCTTTTGATTGTTGGTTTTGTATTAAATAAATAATTTACAAATCTATTAGAACTTTCAATTTTGTTATTAAATTTTAACCTCATTAAATTTGAATTGTACAAAGCCAATGGCAGTTCATTCCGCCAGATAGACACCTTGCCAACTAACTCAAGTGTGTTTCGAGTATTAAAAAGTAAGTCCCCTTCTTTTAAGATATCTGCTTTATCAAATTCTAAGTTTTTAGGAATATTTTGAATCTTATCTAAGATAATATTGCCCCTACCAATATTGCCCATTTTTATTAATGGTATTCCGCTATTAGATTCTATGTTTTCATAATTCCCACCTAAACGAGATTCTGTAACAAGAGTTTTTAATTTATTGCTTTTCCATTCCCCTTCAAACTCAGGAAATCTCAACTGCGGTATGTTTTGTTGTTTTTCCATACTTAAAAAGGCGTTGAGATATTGAGTTCTTTACAAAAAGCATCAATGGTTTTATCGGTTTCTGCCATTTGTTGGTCGAGTGCTTTAACTTCAGAAGCTACTAAATTAATGTCGATAGGTTCTTCTTCTTCGAAGGTATCTACATAACGCGGTATGTTTAAGTTGTAATCGTTTTCAACTATTTCCTGTAAGCTTGCCAAATGGCTATACTTTTGTAATTCGGTGCGATTGCGGTAGGTTTCAATAATTTTATTGATATCGGCAGGGCGTAAATAGTTTTGCGTTTTGGCTTTGTCGAATTCCTGCGAAGCATCAATAAACAATATTTTTTCGGGATTTTCACGACACTTCTTGAATACCAAAATACAGGTTGGAATACTTGTACCGTAAAAGATATTGGCTGGCAAGCCTATTACTGCATCGAGGTAGTTTTTTTCTTCAATGAGGAAACGACGGATATGTCCTTCGGCAGCTCCACGGAATAAAACACCATGAGGTAGTACAATTGCCATTGTGCCGTTGTCGTCTAACTGGTAAATCATGTGTTGCACAAAGGCAAAATCTGCTTTACTGCCTGGTGCCAGTTTGCCGTATTGGCTAAAGCGGTCGTCGCTTGTGAATAATTGGTTAGCACTCCACTTGGCTGAGAAAGGAGGATTCGCCACCACAGCCTCGAAACGTAAATCAGTGTGCTGCGGGTGTTCCAGTGTATCTTCCTGTTTAATGTCGAATTTACGGTAATGCACATCGTGCAAAATCATGTTCATTCGGCAAAGGTTGTATGTGGTACGGTTGAGTTCCTGTCCGTAATAGTTGTTTACATTTTCCACCTCTTTGGCTACACGCAACAATAAAGAACCCGAACCACAGGTTGGGTCATATACTGATTTTAGTTTTGTTTTTCCAGTGGTTACCAGTTTTGCCAAAATGGTACTTACGCCTTGTGGGGTGTAAAACTCTCCTGCTTTTTTTCCTGCTCCACTGGCAAACTGTCCAATCAGGTATTCGTAGGCATCGCCCAACACATCCAGTTCGGTATCATTTAGCCTGAAATCAATTTTGTTAAGGTGCGCCAGCACCTTTGCAATAATAGTATTTCGTGCTTCGGGTGTTTTACCGAGTTTGGTACTGTTTAAATCCATGTCCTCGAAAAGATTGTCGAAATCTTCTTCGCTATCTGTACCCATTGTACTATTTTGGATATTAATCAGGATTTTTTGAAGGTCTTCGAGGATGAAATTGCTGGCGGTTATTTTGTCGTCAAGTTTACCCGATTTGATTTCTTCGATTTGTTCCTCGTCAGTATCAAAGGCATCGTGACCAAGTCCGTTACCACGTTTTACAAGTTCGCTGAACAACTCCGATGGTTTTAAAAAGTATCCTAGTTTTTCGAGCGATTCTTCTCTTATGGCATCGATATATTCTTTTCCTTTATCAGTGTTTTCCTTTATATCTTTGTATGTAATTCCGTCGGGTTTTAAGATGGTGTCGGCATATATTTCCATCTTCTCAGCCAGATATTTGTAAAAAATAAATCCGAGTATATAATCCCGGAATTCATCGGCGTTCATTCTCCCTCGAAGCGTATCTGCTATGTGCCAAAGTTGTTGTTCTAATTGTTTTTTCTGGTCTTCTGACATTTATTGTTTTCCTTTTTTACATTTTAAAATCTGATAAAAATACAGATTCACTTTCAAAATATCATAGTTGCGAGGGGGAAAAACAGCTTTTTTGCAAACTTTGGTTTGCGGGTCGGCTTGCAGGGGTTTGCGAAAGTGCTGTTTTGTGCGGTGGCTGTTGATTTGAAATGCTGCCCCAATTTCCACTTGCCCATCAGGGCAAACGCGGGGAGGGGGAAATAAATTTGTAACAAGCTTGCAGCTGCCTGTCATAAAAGAGAGGACTAAATCTTGGTTTGTAAAAATGTATTTCAATTTCACAAGGTTTTTATATTGAAAATGAGGTTCTTTTAACCTGGTTGCTAACGTATAACAATATGAAACGGTTGGGTTTTCGGGCTGCGTTCCTATCCACCGACAAGTATGCTGGAGCGAGAACCAAACCCTTGCAAACCACTGAACCCCAACTGTTTTATATTGTGTGTTGTAGGGCGTTTTTATTAATTTGTGTATTTGCAATCTTATCATGCAATCCTGATTTTCCATTTATAATTGGAATCCAATATATCAAAATTATTCGAGCTAAATTTCTAATCAATATGCTCTTAAAGCTAATGTCAGAATCATTATTTTGTTGAATAGATAATCCAAATAATCTTTTGCCTATTGTCGTATCGGTTGAACTCTCAAATATTAATCTATAAGCAAATGCAATTAAAAATATCTCAACTGGAAACCAGAGTATTAGCATAAATGAAGAAAATATCCAGCCAATCACTAAGATTAATAACCAATCAATTATATATGCTAAAAATCTTGAGACATTTGGTTGAAGGGTTGTATTGATGACAGGTATTTTATTTAAAATCATCTTAAATCTCAATTTTTTTAATCCAAAAGATATTATAATCAGGATAAAAGGAAGTAAAGGGAAATAATATAAGCTTTTAAAATCGTAGTAAATATCATTTGTAACATTTGGCGAGATATTATAGTTTGCCGTAAACATAAAAAGAAGTCCTTCGATTATAAATAATGCTATCAAAATTATCAATAAGTAAAGTAGTCCTATATTTGAAATCGTTCGAAATAACAATATAGATGTCAACCCAAATAGGCTATATATCACAGAATATGAAAATTTTATTTGATTGGGAATGTTAATCCTACTAGAGAGAATGTATTCTAAAAGAAATAGAAAAACATAACTTAATCCAAATATTATCAAGGTTGTAATTATATATCTAGCAATTTTCATATTTCAATTTATAATCGGTTTGTCAATATTTATCGGTGGATTTGTTTAAATGCCCTACAACGGTTAATTGTATGTGTAGTTAGACAACAAAAAATTAACTTAATGTCTAATCGAATCGAATAATAACAAGCCGTTCATTTATTCAATGTCTAATTACATATACAAATTGTTATCACTCGGTTTTTTAGTTCTTTGAAATAATCCAAGGTAAAAGGGACGATGGCACGCAAAGTCCCTTTGTTAATAAACGACCTACTTTCTGTTTTTCATGGAATTAATTATTATTTCCACTTCCATTTATGTATAAGTGAAAGAGTTTCATCTGCAAGTTTTACAAATTGCCTTAACAATTCGATTATTGCAGAAATTAAAATAATAACAATCATAAAAATAAATTTAAACGATTTCAGTCGTTACTGACATTGCGTATAATCCGCAAGTATCTTGGATTATTTTTGAACAAACTTTATTGATATGAAATTTATTATTCACTTATGGAATCAATATAATGATAATTTTCATTTAATTTTTCGTTATTTGATGGCTGTTTTTGTTTTGCTTCATTCCGTGCATTATATTTTATTGTTGCCCATTCATAAAATTGTATTGCCGTCCACAACGCTCCTAATACTATTCCTATACCTATTATGCCCTTCATTATTTTCTGATTAATACTAGATTTTTTAATCAATTCTGAATAATTTACTTTTTTATCATAAGTAATAGTTGTTTCTAATTCTGTACCCGTTAGGTCTATTGCTTTTCCTTTTTCTAGTAAAGATTTAAATACATTATCTATTTCCTTTTTATTTACATTGATTATTTCACTTAATTCGCTTGGTTTTATTTCATTCTGGTTTTCCATAGAACCAATGTACCCTACAATCTTATTGTAGCTTCCTTTATTCATCATCTTTAGTTTAAACTGAGTGATAACGGTTTGTGCATGTTGCGGAGCGGATTTCGGAGAGCGTTCATGTCCGGTAGGACTGAACGGCGATGCGAGAATCCGCGGCTCGAACCCCACCAAACCCGCTCTGAAATATGCACTTTGTTACCTGCCGTTTTTATTTTTATTTGTCATTTGGTAATGTATAAATAAATCTCAGTCCGTGATATAAACTCTGAAACGGAACGTGTCCCTCGTCCTCATAGATTTTTAATTTACTTACAATATTTTCTTTTGATTCAATCCTTCGACTAAAATCATCAAGTTGCTTTTTTATTGCTCCTTCTGGGTCTAAAAAATCAGTCATACCATGTGTCATGAAAATATTTGTCGACCTGTTTTGTTTGACTTTAAAAAAATTGTTTGTTAGGTCGATGAAAAAGTCTTCACAATCAGGAAAACCTCCACTACAAGCAATAAATGAATCAAATGAATTTGGACTCGTTAAGAAATAATATATTGTAAATATTGCACTTAATGATTGTCCGCACAGGAGTTTTTCCTTTGTTGTCCGATACGAACTATTTACATGCGGAACTAATTCTTCCTCTATGAATCTTTTAAAATTATCAGCACCAGGTTCTGAGGTAAAAAAGCTTGTATTTGTTGGCATCATGTCACGATTCCTATTTGTGTTTTCAATCATAATCACAATCATGTCTGGTATCGCTTCATCCAAATAAATTAGTCGGTTGGTTGTTCCCACTGTTTCGGTAAACATGTCTAAGTCTCCATCTAGTCGATAAAGAACAGGGTAAGGTTTATATGAATTATTATAATCTCGGGGAAGTTTTACGATGAATTTTCGGCTCTCATGTAGCACACTCGAATGAATCGAATCTTTAAACCCAATTTTAATGTCTTGCCCGAACAATATTGTCGTTGATAAAAACAAAAAAGTCAAGGATAGTATGGTTTTCATGTCAATTAATATGGTTTGTTATAGTTTCATTCTTCCCAATTCAAAATGGCAGGTAACGGTTGGTACATGTTGTCGGGACGGATTTCGAAGAGCGTTCCTGTCCGTAGGACACGGAACTGCGAAACGAGAATCCGCAGTTGGCGTACCACCAAACCCCGCCCTGCAATATGTACTGTGTTAACAACTGGCTTTTATTCAATTTCTTCAATTTTAAATCCTAATTTTCTTCCTAAACTCACGATGTTGTCAATATTACCTTTTCCCCATTGTGTCGAAACAACAAATTTCACATGGTCTGAACTTGTTAAAATTTCGTCTTTCCCGGTGAAATGTCTTTTGTCTGATTTATTTGCATATTTTGTCTCAACGTGGTCAAGTCTGTTAATTACGCCAATTGAACCTTGGAAATCATCCCTAAAAATGTTTTTTAAGCTCATAAAATCCGTCGGTTTATTTCTCAAATACGCTCGAACTAATTCCAAGACAAACCTATTTTTCCCAAGTTTTTGTCCTGTCCCGTTGATTATGTATTTTGTTTTGTCCCTTGAACTATTCGTTACCGGTTTTTCAAAAATTCCTGATTGTATTTCTGGCTGTCCAATTATCTCCTGATTTTGATTTGAAATGTTTATTGAAATTTCATTTAAAACACTGTCAATTAGCTCGCTGTCGTATTGATTTAAAAAGTCTTGCTTAATCAATTTTTTCACTTCTTTTTCGTAGTCCGCTGACAAGATTTTTTGTGCCAATATTTTTTTATCAGTTCGGCGATTTATCTTTTTGAGTGAGTTTATTGTGAACGATTTTAATGATTCAAAGCTGAAACTTTCTTTACTAAACAACTCGACGAATTTAGCTCCTTTGGGATTATTCTGTTCAAATTCAATCGTTTCAAGTAAAACGGGGTCGTCGTGGTTTGCTAAATCACCGTCATAAAATACTTGAATGACTTGACCAATTAGAATTCCATATTGAAGTCTCAATTGGCGCATATATGAGAATAATTGTTGTTGGAAATTTGTATTTAAAGGTAGGTTTGGTTGTTTTATTTCAATTACAAAAAGGTTTCTTTTTTCCGATGAATTAATTACAAAGTCTGGAGTTATTCTGTTTGATGCTCCAATTTGAAATGAAGGTCGGATTTGAATATCACCCAAATATTCTTTCCAATCTAAAACTCTCAATGCTTGAATTACATTTTTTTCAAAATCACTTTCACTAATGTCAGACCGAATATTTTCGGAGAGCAGAAAGCAGATTTCATTCCATTTTTCATTATTCATCGTTGTCGTCTTTTTTTAAGCTTGTTGTTAACGGTCACTTGTAAGTTGTCGTTGCGGATTTCGGAGCTCGTTCCTGTCCGGCAGGACGGAACGATGTTGCGAGAATCCAGCGAACGATACACCACGAACCCCGCAATGCAATTTACAATTTGTTACCGCCAGTATTTTATTTTTTTATTGCTTTTAAAATTCTTTCTTCTTTTATCAAAACGTCTTTCATTAGCAATTGATAAGGGAATTGTTTGTGTTTTGATTCTCTAAATCCATCAAGGATATTTACCAACGAACCTGCGGTTATCAATGATAAATTAATTTCAAATTCTAAGTCGCAGTCGTTTACAAACTCATCGCTAAAGTCTGGCGCTACAAGTAAAGATTTTACAACATTTAGTCCTTCTTTTTTTGCTAAGTCAACATACGATTTTATTTGTCTTGAAACAGAACTAAATTTATTGTAACCACTTTCTTTTACGGTTTTGCACTCAACAATTATAATGTCATTGTTTCCCAAATTTAAAACAAGGTCGATTTTGTTTTTTGCGGTGTTAAGTTTCTTCCTTAATGAATCATCAACATTGAACCCTAGTTGCTCAAATATTTTTTGTGTAAGACATTCAAATTTTAATCCGAGTTCACTTTCTTTTATGGTAATACCGTTCTCTTTTAGTAGGTTCAAATTTCTAAAGCCAATCTCAACGTAATTTTCAATTAGCAAGTTTTCAGCGTCTTTATAAGCATCCAAAATGTTAAGTACTAAATCGCCTCGTGATTTTAGCTCTTTTGCAGCAATAAAAGTTTTCAGGTCTTCTGTCGGTAAGATATCGAGAACATCTCGTGGTTTTATGTTAAAGTCTAAAAGTGTGCTACTGTTTAATATTGTTTCTTCTGGCATTTCAAACTCATTCAGTACTAACTTTCTAAATGACTTTAATTCTTCATTTAATTCTAAAAGTAGTTTTTCATAGCCCTCAACAGAAATTCCAACTTTCTCGTCAAGTTCAATTTCATTGAAATAGGTAATTATATTCTCAATTTTTTCCTCCAGAGTAACGCCTTTCAAATTTGTATTAATTTTTAATCCTTTGCTCCAAATATCATTAACCGCTTTTTTTCTGTCTGTTAAGTTAGTTCCGTCTTTGTGGATACTGCTTTTGAATAAATTTGAAAAAGAAATTCCTTCTTTAATTATTTGTTTAATTTTTGACTCATAATCGAGGTCTTTCACGTCAATATTATGCTTACGGCAAATAAGATTTATTTGTGATTCTTTTAACGTTTTTAGTACACGCCGGAAATATTTGTCGGCAATTTCCTTTTTTCTGATTTTTCGTAAAACACGAACAACTTCGTCAGCAACATAAATCAGGTTATTTTTCTTGGAATAGAATATTACACCAATATTTTTTAGGAATGTTGTTACCGTATCAATATCTGATTTTTCAGGAGGAATAATTAAGTAGTTGATTAGTTTTACTTCCTCTTGCGATAATTCTAGTTGATTTGTTAAGGTTAACAAAATTGACAATTCATCATCAGTAATTTTGGAATCCCTGTTATTTTCATAGTCATTATTGTAGGCGGTTTCCACACATGCTTTATAAATCAAATAGTCACGTTTTCTTAATTCGTCAATTTCAGATTTATCGGATTCAAGTTGTGTTTTTAGTTCTTTTGTTTTCTTCTTGATTTTTGCTAATTCCTTCTCATAAAGTCTGGCAAACCAATCTTGTTTTAATATGTTGTTGCCATCTTTTATGATTATATCAATTAGTATGTCCAATTGCGATGTTGTGTTTACAAATTCGGCTTTAACAGTTTCTGCAAACTCATCTTTTACTAAATCAAAAACTTTTGCAATGTTAATACTGTCAACACTTTTTAGGTTGTTGCTGCTCTCGGAGAGGATTTTGTCAATTTCCTTGCTATTCTTTGGATTACAAGATTTGATGTTGTCAACTATCTTTAAAAATGAATTTTTCTCAAGAGAATTAACATTGTCGAGGATTTTTTCAAGTTTCATTGTTATTGGTTTTTGTTAGTATTTATTTTCTCCCTAATTAAGATGGTTTTTATCTTTTAGCATGTGTCATTATTTTCCCTCAATATTGGCGGTAACGGTCACTTGTATGTTTCTATTTCGGGAATAAGATATTTCAAGTATTAACCAATCGTTTCATAACAAATACTGGCCGTTTTAAGTAACCACACCGAAATGAAATATACAATTTGTTATCATTCGGTTTTTAATCTAAGTGATGGTAAAAAGGCCTCTGTTTTATATTCACGATGAACTTGTGAACGAAACCCGAAAGAAACTGTATGGCAATTTCTTCAAAAAGAAGCGTATTGTAAGGTTTTTGTTCTTTAGGTTTAGCATTAGGTATTATGAATATTATTAGCCTTTATAATCGCCCCAGAATGAAAAAATGACATGATCCTCTGTTATTGCTGTTAATTCTTCGGCAAATTTAAATTGAATGCCTTTGTTTTCATCTTTAAGACTCAATAGTTCACCATCTATGATATCTTGATATTGAATAAACATGCGATCATTGCCATTAAAGTCTAATTTGATTTTTCTAATGAATAGTAATTTTTTCATAGTTGTAAATTTTTATTCCTACATCAACCAACACGATAGTGTTGTTAAGTTTTAAGTTATGGGACGCTTGCTGAATCGGTTTTTTGATAACGTATTGAATCTACTTGGTTTAAATTCTGATAATTTTTTTCAGATTCTATTTTATTTTGTTCTTGGTATGACGATTGGGTTATATCTTTCTGCTTATTTGCCGGGGAATCCGTATCACATTTTTTGATTACAAATGGGGTAATTGCTACAACCAGTGCGATTACTGTTGTAATTATCCATTTTGCGTGTTTCTTAATAAATGGCTTTGGTTTTTCGATTAAGTAAATCTTACCACCTACATTCTTGGTGATAATTCCACGCCTGACCATTTCGTAAAACTCAGCTTTATTTTGCTTATAGAACGTCAAATTTGACTTCACATCAAATTCATTATTAGCGAATCTTTCCTTTATTATTTTGGTTATTTTCTTATCCATTTTTCTTTCCGCTAGATTCCACTTCCCCTTTATCTACCACCATACTGTTTAAACTGAATGATAACGGTTTGTGTAAGTTTTGTAGCGGATTTGCGTGCGGTTATCCGTCCGATAGGAACGGATAATTGGGCGTGAATCCAACGTTGGAACACCCACCGAACCCGCTATTAAATTTACACTGTGTTACATGTAGTTTTTTATTTATTTATTATTTCAATATCAATTGATTTTATTAAAACTCCGGTTTTCAAGCGAGTCTTAAGAAATTCCAATATTTCTTTCCCTGCCTTATTCTGGTCTAATTCATCAAATGTGTAATATCCTGTTATTTCTCTTGCTGCAAATCTTATTTCTGGTATTAACTCATATCTTAAATAATCTAAGGGGATTGGATTTGAAAGCTTTGAGATATTAGAAATAGCTTCTCTGTTAAATTGATACTTTGTCGATATCTTAATGTCATATTTCTTACCATGCTTTGAATAGACGTTACAATCTTGTTCGAAATTCTGTTCAGTAAGCGTATAAATTGTAATTATTGACAATCTGTCTTTCGAATAAACACCTGATTCTAATAGTTTAAATTCCAAATTGGAATCTCGAACAATTCCCAATTCTCCTTGCTCAATTTTAATTTGATTTTTTTCTTTAGTCTGTGCGTTAAGACTGCAAGAAAATAATATTGAAAGTATTACTAAAATAGTTCTCATTTGTGTTCTCTTCAAAATTACATGTAACGGTTGGTACATGTTGTCGGGGCGGATTTCGGAGAGCGTTCCTGTCCGAAGGACACGGAACTGCGATGCGAGAATCCGCAGTTGGCGTACCGCCGAACCCCGCCCTGCAATATGTACCGTGTTGTGTGGCGTATTTTATTCATTTAGCATCTCCCTAAATATTTTAATTGGGTAAAAATCTCGTATTTTCAGAATTATGTCATCCAAACTACTCGTATTTTGAATCTCCAAATTGGTAATTTTTGACTTGCTATATATTTTAGATACTTTGTTTTCAATATCGTACAAGAAAATATTTGTGGAAGTTTCTCCTAAATAATTTAAATTGCTTTTACACTTTTCCGTTGTGATAAATTCATTATTCTCAATGAACGAAATTAAATATTCATCTTTTTCAAATCTTTTTGTGTATGAATTATATAAGGTGGTGAAAATCATGCAAAGTATTATTATTACTGTCACCATCGGTATTGAAATATTTAGCATTTTTTTGTCAGACATAATCTCCGTCAGATAAATGAAATACACAAAATATGCTGGTATGAAAAGTAACTTATTTGGAAGATAACCTATAAAAAAGACTCCAAGTAGTGCGATTATAAATTTACTGCCAGTTAGTCCATTTTTAAATGGTTTTTCAAATAAATCAGTAATCCTTGCTTTTTGGGTTTTATCTAAACGCAAATAGTAAAAGAATTTTTTCCTTATGATTAGTACGATTCTCTCATAAATTGTCCAAAAAATCGAAAAGACTATGAAAAAAAATATTTCATAAATTAATATTATTAACACTATCTGAAAAATATATTCAAGTGGGAAATACACCAAATCTGGAATAGACAGGTAATTAAAAACAGGAATGTTGAAGCTTTTATAATAAAGATAATAGTTAACAAAGCTGATTGAATAAATAATTAAGAGAGTAATTGAAATATTCTCTTTAGTGAAAAATCTAAATATCTTTTTTAAATCATCCATGTCTTTATTTGTCAATATGCACCAACCAATTTGTGGAGTAGTCTTTTAAAAGAAATGATTTCTATTTACGGAGATATAACTAATATCGATATTGTTCTCTATTATAAATATTTCATTCTCAAAATTGAACTTTATGTTTGTTGTGTAAGCTTCCCCAAAAACAGGACAGTTTAAAAGTAGACAAATAAACGTTAATTTTGAACTGTTAAAAGATGAAGAAGAAAAGATTTACACCACAGCAAATCTCCTCCATTTTGAAGGAGTACGAGAACGGCAAAAGCGTAGAAGAAATTGTTCGAGACCATGGCGTTAGCCGAGCCTCCTTTTATAAATGGCGTCAACGTTTTGGTGGCATGGAAGCCTCTGAGTTAAAAAAGCTCAAGGCACTTGAAGAGGAGAACCGCAAGTTAAAAATGATGTATGCTGAACAAGCCCTGGATTTAAAACTTGCCAAACAGATTATCGAAAAAAAGCTTTAAAGCCTTGTGAAAAACGAGAGATTGCAAAAGAAGTTTGCAAAGTTCCAAAAGTAGGCATCCGCAGGGCGTGCCGTGTACTAAACATCAGTCGTTCGGTTTATTATTATGAATCGATAAAAGATGATGCTGAGATAATTGAAGCACTTACCATAAAAGCGAAAGAGCACCCAACCGAAGGTTTTTGGAAAACCTATGGCCGATTACGCCTGGAAGGTCATGACTGGAACCACAAGCGGGTATATCGGGTTTATTGCATGATGAAGCTAAACATGCGAAGGAAAGTAAAGAAAAGGCTCCCTGCCAGAGTTAAGCTTCCTTTGGTAATTCCTGAAACCATCAATCATTGCTGGTCGATTGATTTTATGCACGATGCACTTGAAAACGGGCGGAAGATAAAGAGTTTTAATATCATGGACGATTTTAACCGAGAAGCACTTCATGTTGAACTTGACCATTCGATTCGAAGTAATAAAGTAGTTTATGTTTTGAACCACTTAATAAAGCGTAGAGGCAAACCAATGAAAATAAGGATGGATAATGGTCCTGAGTTTATTGCAGAACTTTTAAAAGAATGGAGTGAACTTCAAGGAATAGAACTTTTATATATTCAGCCAGGAAAGCCAACGCAGAATGCTTTTGTGGAACGACTAAACGGAACATACCGCAGAGCGGTACTGGATGCTTACCTGTTCCAATCGCTGGATGAAGCCAGAGATGAAACAGATAAATGGATATTTGATTACAACTATAAAAGGCCGCATGATTCACTGGGGGGAATGACTCCCATAGATTATGCCAATAAAATGAAAAACCAAAAGCTAAAAAGCAAAGAAAATGTGATTCATGAACCTGTCAAGGGTATATAAACGACTTCGCTCACTCAGTCGCCCTTGACAGAACCAAAAATCACACTGAAAAGGCTTTTAGAATTTGGTTATAAAAAAGAAAATAATCTATTTTTAGATAGTCCTAAAAAGGGGAAGCTTACAGTTGGATTAAAGTTAATCTCGAAATAATGTGACGTATAACCATTTCTATCTGAGCCAGGAGGATAAGCTAATGCTCTAATTGAAATATTCCCAGAAATCTCACATCCAGTCGGTGAAAACAAAAGATGAAATTTATCGTCCTCAATATTAATTGTATGCAGAGAAAAATGTTCAATTTTAATTATTTCATATTCACCATTGGTTGTATTCCATTTTCCATTAATTTGATTTTCAATTTTTTCACGTAATGTGCGCTCAATTTTTTGAGTATAATCACTTAAGATTTTCGTTGATTCATTAGTACTATAATTCATATCATTTTATTCTTTGGTATCAATTTGATGTCTTAGATTGTCGATTTTCTTTTGTTTAATATGCCACACAACGGTTACCTGTATGTAATGCGCTTGATTAAAGTCTGTATCATTTCATACTAACCGCAGAGTTAATTAAAATAATGTTTTATCACCGTACTACAACACCAAGCGTGTTATATACAGATTGTTATAGGGCGGTTTTTTAATTTTGTCATGTCAGAACTAAAAAAAGAAAAAACAATGGAACAGAAAAGGAAAGATGCTTATGAAGAGATATTTCCAATTCTGAGTGGTCTCTCGATTAGTGCTATTGAATTATTACTCGATGAATTAAAGACACTAACCCGCAATTGCCCTATTGACTCATCTTCTAATCCGTTTCGTTAGTGTTTATGAATACAGTTTTAGTTGTGAAATATTCAACAAACTTGTCATCTTCATTTTTTACTGTCATTCGTATTAAACTACCATCTGTTCTATGCTCTATTGATGCGATTTCTGATGTGTTTAAGATTCGTTTTCCATGAGGTGTGTGAACTGTAATAAATTCAGGTGTTTTCATAATTTATAAATTTTAAAGGTTAATAGTCATGCGTATATATAATTTTATAGAAGATATTTTTGAACGATTTGCAGACTTCCTTGGTGACTTTTATTTCTCAAGAGACCACCAATCTTTCTTAGGTTTTATAATCAGAGGAACAATAGTCGCTATAATGTTTGTGATTCCCATAATGACTCCTGTTTTGTTGTTTGTTTATTTAATGCAATAGTTTTGTATTACAAATAAAATAATTGTAGCTGCAAGTATAATTGCAGTTGTAACAAATGCTAATATTGCCTGATTTCCTCTAAACCAAACCCCATTTAAAATATTGTCTATCTTTTTAGCTTCTTTCTTAGATAATATCGCAAAGATTTCAATGTCTTTGTTTTCTGTATCTATGTATTTTATGATGTGCGTGTAACTGAAGTTTTTGTTTCCTGAAAACTCGTGACATCTAAAGTCTTTTTTGTTTTTAGGTTGTTTTATTTGCCCAAATATCTTGATTGGAGCTGATACAGATAACTCTTTGTTTTCTATTGTCAGGATGCATTCTATGTTTTTTGATTCTATTATATCTTGATATGTTCCGTTTATTTTCATTACACGAAAATATTTGTTATTAGTTTTGTCAAAGTCGCCACAACTCCAATGAATAGTGTCGATAAAAACACTTGCTGCCACATGACTTTATTTGCAATCACATATGGGAGGTTGGGAAGAATGTCTTGGTATAATTTATTATCTCTATGTACTTTTATGTAGATTATTATAAAAGTCAACACTGCTTCAATAAATATAAAGCCACCGCCTTTATTTATAATAATCAACCAGTCGTGTCGTTTTGCACTAATTATTCCAATAACAATTCCTACGACAAGTCTCAACAGCCCCTAAGTGCTGCTTTTGCGTATTTATTATTTTGTCTATGTGGTTCGTACATGGTGCTTTTTAAAGTGTTATTTTCAAGGTGAGTATCTTTGTTTCATGAAAGAAGAATTAAATGACAAGGGATATTCCTTCAAGTGGATATACGACAGCAGTGGCAAATGCATAGGTGGCAGATTTACTTATGAGATTCCAGATATTGACTCATTCGACGAAGAAGGTCAAGACGATAATCCTCGGGAAAATATCTAAAATCAAAATTTCTTATTTTGCCATCATTTATCTCTTCCTTTATGTAATTGTTGAATTTCTCACGAGATTTATCCAGTATCTCGTTTATTTTATATTTATCGCTTGCATCGTATTTTCCGCACGTTTCGTAGTCTTTGTTTGAATACATTTCAAACGTGCGTATATTGTTTCGAGTTGGTCTTGCAGTCCATCTAGTTGCAAGTATTTTTTTACCATCCCGTGTTCCCCTAATTGTCAAGTCAAATCCGAACTGAAATGTAATTCGCGTATTTTCTTTAATAAAGTCTGACACTTCCGAAGTAGACCCTATCCCGCTTTCTATTTCTATAAATTCCATATTATTTAGTTTAGTTTTTAAGCCCCGTTAGTTTGGATAGAAAGTCATTTGCCTTTATTAGCAGTTCTTCGTCATCGGAGCTATAATTAAACCTCTGCCTGTATTTAATGTGTGTTGTTTTGAAAAACATTACAGTAATTGATTTTTTACTCGGAGGCGTGATAAGCGAAATTACTGACACAGCAATAATACTTAATGGGAAGTAAAGCAACGCCCACCATTTAAAAGTCATAAATAAGATTATAGACAATGTCAACCATAAAACAATCATTGGATACGTGCTATGCAAAAACCACTTCGGCTGCATGATTACCTCAAATTTGTTTCGTTCGTGTTTAAAATGAGACATCTTGGCAGATAAGTCGTTTAAAGTAAACCTTATTTTACTGTAAACACCAGAAATAATTAAGATTGTTGCTGATATTATTAATGCAGTTTGTTGTTCCATCGGTAGGCTTTTTTATCGGTTGATTTTTAGTGTTGTATTTTTGTTGTATGAAAAAAATTATAAACACATATTCAGAAATTGTTTCTTGGATTTGTCACATCAAGATAGTTGAGAGATGTTTACCCAATACTAGTCGTTGGATTATTGGAGCATTGCCGCGCCCATATCTACATATCAGTTCCAAACAATATAAATGATATATTTTTTTGATTCTTTCATTTCTCCGCTACCGATTTGCTCATTTTTGCATTTCATGTTGTTTATAAACTCTTTTATTAAAAATTCTTCTGCATTGTCAATAACATTTCTTTCGTTAGACCAACCAAGTTCTTCGTAGTTTGAATATTCGTCTTTGTATTTGTTGTCAAACCTGTCTTTCATCTGTTGACCTGTTTTGCCTATTTTAAATGATTTTATATTTTTAATTTTCTCTTCTACTTGGTTTTTGATTTCGGTGAATGTTGCCATGTCATTATTTTTTAGTTTAGTTTTCGCGTTTATTCATTTTAAACTGCCCTATAGCAGTATTGTAGGTGTTATAAAAAACGTTTATCTTTGTTTCATCCGTGTTAGGCACACAGATATTTTTAAAAATATTCAAAGCAGCACTTTTCCAAGTGTTGCTTTTTGCCTAGTGCCTTATTTGTAATTGAGAGTAAACGCAGTGGGACTCGAACCCACATCTCCGTGTTAGGCAAACTCGTGTTCTATCCATTGAACTATGCGTCCTGTGTCTCTACTCTCTACAAATCATTTAAAGCATCTTTTTATTTCATTTATCGTCGTGTTTTATTTCAAACTGCCCTATAACGGTCACTTGTATGTGGTCGGGCGGTCCCGATGCAATCGGGAGTGTCAGACCCGCAGGAAAGTAGGCACAAGGTCTGACTTGTCAGACCGCTAAAACCCCCGCCTGCCATATACAATTTGTTGTAAGCTGGCTTTTATATCCATTTTTTAATTTCATTTATAATTTCATCAATATTTTCATTAACATCTTTTCCCGTATATCTCAAGACTTTAAATCCCAATTCTTGAAGTTTTCTGTCAATACGCTTGTCTCTTTGAGCTTGTTCTTCTGTCCTTTCGTGATAAGTATGTCCGTCCGTGTAAATGCATAATTTAACATCACTTTTCTCAATATAAAAATCAACAACAGTTAGAACTTCTCTAAAATTGTTTTTAGGGTTGTCGTATGATTTCCCTGCAATTGAAATGCTTTCGCCTCTCCAATTTAGAGTATATTGGGTTTGAAATCGAACATACTCTTTGTTTAATGCAAGAAATAATTTTCTTTCTAGAGGACTTTGTAAATCAAAAATACAAGTCAGACAATGATTTGTTAGTTTGTAATTACAATTTTGACAAAGTTCATCGTTAGCATAATGTTTGTCAAGAATGTTTGCTTTGCCGTTAGTAATATTTAGCTTTTCAGCAGTCGTTGTCGATTCTATTAGTTCCGAAATTTTGTCTCGGAAATTGATTAATTCGTTTATCCCACAACGAAAAGTTTTACTCCATTCCTGTCCCTTCTCAGTTACAGAAATAAGATATTCAGTCACATAATTTTCTTCATTGTCTGAATTATCAATTCGATAACTTTTACTCAGTGTTTTGATTTTTTCAATTTCGATTGGGATTTTTGCCATAGTCTATTTTAGTTTTTGTTTTTTGTTCAAGCTTGCTTACAACGTTAAATTGTATGAGTAGTGGCAGATTGCGTGGTACTTTCCTGTCAAACCGCTAAGCAGTTTGAGCGGGTTACAAACCTCGATATTTAGTACTTTCCCTGCCATTACTTATACAAAATGTTGGCAATAGTACTTTCTACTTTCTAGAATTCTCATTGAGGAATTTGACAAGTTCATATACTAATGTCACGGGATTTTGTTTGTGATAGTCCAAGTGTGATTGAGACTTAAAAAGTTTGTCAGCTCGTTTTATCGCTTCTTCCTGTGAAGCACTTATGTCAGACTCTAGTCTAGCATAAATGTTTTGGCAGAATTCATACGATTTACCAATTTTTTCATAATTACAGTTCCATAAATCCCCCAATGTTTTATAATAGAATTTACGATGGCTTGCTTGGTCTGTGAAATTATAATGCAAATAGAACCACAACTCAAAAGCATCATTTGAGTATGCTATGTTATAACCTTTTGCTTTACCACTTATTATTGCATTGTCAAAATCTGCTAATTCTTTTTCACCTTGTTTTATATCCATATCAAAGACACACCAGACTTCATCATATTTCTTTTTGCTATTAGCAATAATAGATTCAGTCATTTCAATCAACTTAAGCTTACTTTGTCCACCTAAATCGATTGCTTCTACCGTCAATGTTAATACAGGAAATGATTCAAAATATAACTTTTCAGCTTGTCCTTCTCCGACAATTAAAATTGTCTTGTTTGGCTCCTTGACCTCTATCTCATATACCGAAGGTTTGACTTTCTTTAACCAAGCCTTTTGTGCTCTTTTATCAGTAACTTTTATCGCTTTCGTTTTCTTAGGCATTGTCTTCAAAGTTTAAAAGTTTTTTAAAATCACCTAAGAATGGGATTGCGCCATATTTACCATTGATATAATCCTTTTCAAAAGAAGCTGTATTTCTAATTCCTTTAAATTTGACTAAAGAGTATAAATGACTAGCACCATATTTATCCTTTTCAACAAATTCAATTTGGTCTCTACGTAGTATATCTGCTGATAACAAATTTGTGTCGTGAGTAGTGAAAATTAATTGAGAACTCAGGTTGTTCTTTGAATTAAACAATTCAATAATCTTTTTAGTCAGCAATGGATGGAACCTCGCATCGAATTCATCAATAATTAATGGTCTATTTTCTTTCAATGCTTCAAATACAAAAGGGCTTAGTTCAAACAACTTTAGAGTACCTTCGGATTCCATCATTCTAAAAGGAAAAGGTTCATTCTCTAAAAATTCAAGATTTTCATCATATTTTTTTCTTGTCGAAACAACCAGCTTTGTTTTTTTATCCTTTTCTGAGTTAGTGTTTTCTGTTTCTGATTCTTTTGAAGAACCTTCTGATGGGACGTCAAAGGTATCTATATCTTCAATACCAGTATCACCGTATTTCAAGAAATTAATAATATATTTCTTCCTTTTTTCATCACTTAAAGAATCACCAGCATATGAAAAGAGTCCACTATGTCCTAAACCATTAATCACAAAAATTGATGCAATATTATCAGTCAGTTGTTTTGATAATTTCCCAAACCCCAGAGAAGAGATACTCGATAGGAATAAGGAGTTGTTTCTAAAAATCTCATTGTCAGTAGAACTATCGTCAAATAAACTTACTAGTTTGTTCCCTTCACTAAAGTTGGTTTTATCAATTTCAATGATTTCTTGATTTTCTCTAATGAAATAAGCAAGCTCTCGTTCACCTGGTTTAGCATAAAGCCATTCTGCGAAAACCTTGGTATCATCCAGTTCAAATCCATACCTATATCTAACATCGCCAACCCAAAAGATTAATTGGAAAAAACTTGGTTCGTTCTCTGTCTCTGTAGAAAGTCTAAATGGTTCAACCAAATTTAAAATTTCCTCATCTTTAACAGATTGCCGAATAATGCGAATAAAAGTTACAAAAGCTTTTACAATATTACTCTTCCCACACGCATTGGCTCCGTAAACTGCTTTTGATTTAAGAAATGAAGCATCCTTATATTTTGAATCTGTAATAATATTACTTTCATCAATAGATTCATATTTTGATTTTATTTTAGCGGATGCAAGATTTAAGGTTTGAATATCCTTAAATGACCTGAAGTTTCCGAAACTAAATTCTTGAATAATCATTTTTCTTATTTTAAAATGTGCATTTATTTTGCAAATATACACATAAGAACTGACATATTCAATTGCACGGTGCTTTTTTAGTATTATTGCCAACGGTCACTTGTAAGTTGTCGTTGCGGATTTCGGAGCTCGTTCCTGTCCGGCAGGACGGAACGATGTTGCGAGAATCCAGCGAACGACACACCACGAACCCCGCAATGCAATTTACAATTTGTTATGCGGTCGTATTTTTTCTTTATTTTATTGATTTTTAGCATTTAATAATATTCGTATTCATATTTTTCAATTCTCCAATCTTCAAGTTGGTAGTCAGTATTTATTGCATTGTCAATATCAATACTTTCAATTGAATCGTTGTCCATGTATGTGTAGTCGTATGAATAGTAATATCCATTAAAATTTATAACATATTCCCAAACGGTTGTTTTTCTTTTTATTCTTCCTTTTTCGTCATATTCATAGGAGTTTGTGTATTCATTGTGATTTTCAGCGTCTTCCACCTTGTAAATGTCGCATGATAATATATTCCATTTTGAGTCATATTTGTAACGATATTCGGAAACTCCAGATGATGAGTAATCATAGATTACCAAAGTGTCAAGTCCCATTTGATTTTTATAAAATGTCTTTATTCTTCCTATGTTTCCACTGTCATCAAATCTCCATGTTTCTTTTTTGAGGAAACCATTATTGTCGTACTCGTAGATGTATGATTGACTTGAATATTCACCATGTTGCACCATTTTAGTACATTGGTTTTTTTCGTTGTATTCATAGGTGTAACGATAATCTAATGAGCTGAAACTGTATTCTTTTTTTTCTATCAATAGATTATTTTCATCGTAAAAATATTCTTCTTTGTCTCTGTTAAAATAATTTCCATTGTCTTGATTAAAAATGTATTTCGTTAAAAGTCCGTTTGAGTCATATTCCCAGCTTTTTTCGATAATTGGAACACCATAAACATCTCCGTATTTATAAGGATATGTTTTAATGGTTTTACTTTTTAGATTAGTTTCCTGTGGAGTTTCATTTTCATCTCCAAAATCTTCTTTCTCACATGAAAATGCGATGAAAAGAATAAATGCAATAAAAATTAGTTTTTTCATATTTGAGAATTCGTTAGTTTGTCTTTTTTAATATGCCGCATAACGGTTAGTATATGCAATGTAGGCGATTGCGGGCTTCAAACCTATCAAACTGATATGATTTTGAAGCGGGCTACAACCGTTGAATTTACTACCATTTCGCCTATTTTGTATATACATTGTTAGTGCCCGTTTTTTTTTACAGTTTCAACTCAGTATTAGGTAATTGTAATTTCAATTTTTCCTTTTGTTCTTCTGTTAAATTATTTCTTGTAAGGTTTAGATATTCCAATCCTTTCAATTTAGTTATTTCTTCAGGAATAATTGATATCTCACTATACCACATTGTCACTCGTCTCAATTTTTTTAAGTATTCCAATTCCATCGGAAAACTCTCAAAACTATTGTAACACAAATCAATATTTGTAAGATTTATTAAATCACCTGATTTTAAATTCAATGATTCAATATTATTGCTAAACAACCTTAAATAATCAAGGTTAGATAAGGATTTGACACCTTGTGGTATTTCGGTTAATTGATTTTCATCCAACCACAATTCAGTTATTTGAGTGAGGTTTCTTATACTATTGGGAATCTCGGACAATTCATTTTCTGATAAATCAAGTTCACGTAAGCTTTTTACATCAACTAATAAATTAAATAATGTATCTAGATTGATATTAGGACATTCGGTTATCATTAATTCATTCAAGCTTTCTATTTTTTTAATTTCAAGAGGTAGTTTTGTAAGACTATCTCCTGATATCCATAATTTTTTTAATCTCGATAAATCGCCAAGATTTGATGGATAATCATTAATCCGATTATCAAAAAGATATAATTCTGTAAGATTCTGATAATTTGCTAATGAATTAAAAGCTTTATGAAAATCTAAATTTGGACAGTCTTCAATAGTTAATTTACTTAAATTACTAAATTTATTCAGTTTCTTGGGTAATTTGGTATATCCAATAAGTTCAATATCAATAATACTATCAGTATATAATAAAGCTGT
Source organism: Draconibacterium halophilum (assembly GCF_010448835.1). Taxonomy (NCBI): domain Bacteria; kingdom Pseudomonadati; phylum Bacteroidota; class Bacteroidia; order Marinilabiliales; family Prolixibacteraceae; genus Draconibacterium; species Draconibacterium halophilum. The sequence goes on along the minus strand of NZ_CP048409.1, from coordinate 3,514,523 downwards.
GTCAATATTTGTATACTTTCTATTTCCAATTGTTTTAGCTTCGAATCGCAAAGAAGTTTGTTTAGCGTTAGTACTTTTCCAATATGCTTTATATTCCTTTATTTGTTTTTTTAATTCAACGTCTTTCCCTGTCAAATACCTATGATAAGATGTCAAGATGATACCACTCATATCATCAGGATGATATATTCCTTTATCTTTAAAATATACTTGTAGTCTTGAACCACTCCATAATCCCCAATTATTTCTCATCCACATCCCAAATCCCAAATGAGCATTACCACAAAATTCATTTTCTGTCCAAGACTGAACCTTGGTTTTTATAGAATCATTCCAAAATCCATCTATTTGAATAAAACAATCATTCAAATCTTTGGGAATATAAATTCCGTTTATTGAATCACTGGAATAAATATCTATTTTCAATGAATCAGCTGCAGATTGGCTGAATCCAATCAGGTTGACCAAGACTAAAAGAAAACAAAATATTAAAAATCGTTTATTCATTTCTGTAAATGTTCATTTAAATGGGCACTAACGGTTTGGCTATGTGGAGTGCGGGACTTTGAAACGCTTCACAGTCAGGCTGCCACTGAGCCAATTCGTTTATTCCTATTTTTGTTTTTATAGCCAAATCGTCAAAGATGAATTGGCGGTATTGATGCGAAGAACTGCGGTTGATTTACCCGCTGAACCCCGCATTACATATAGCTTTTGTTATGGGGTGTTTTTTGTCATTCATATAGTTCAGTTATTTTTTTATATAATTTTTCACCTTTTAAATCTTTTGCAATAATATTTCCATCTTTATCCAAAAGAAGATTTGAAGGGACTGAGGTAATAACATATTTCTGGGCAATTTCATTTTTCCAACCTTTTAAGTCCGAAACATGAATCCAGTTTAAATTATCTTCTCGAATGGCATTAATCCAGTTTTGTTTCTTTGTATCTAAAGAAACAGCAATAATTTCAAATCCCTTTTTATTAAATTTATTGTATGCTTCTTTAAGGTTTGGATTTTCGGCTCTGCATGGTCCGCACCAACTTGCCCAAAATTCAATCAACAAGTAATTACCCTTAAAAGAATCTGTACTTATTAATTCCCCTGTAGTGTCAGGCTGTGTAAATGAAACAGGTTGGGACAAAAAATCTTTTAATTCAAATAATTGATAATGAATCTCTTTTCCAACAGAGTGTTGTTTAAGTTTATCTGAAATAATATCAAACAACTCAATTGTGTTTTCTTCGTTCCTTCCATCGTCATATATAATTGATAGTTGGATTAAACTCTCAAATGAATCGGGGTGTTTTCGAATAAAATTAATACGATGATTTAGAATTTCTTTATCTAATAACGCACGTTCAGCGTACAATTCTTTGATTCTTATTTCATCTTTTTGTTTTCTTGCCACACGGATAGAATCCCAGATTTCTTTATTTGTCTTATATAGGCTTGTTAATTCAATTTTTAACGAATCCAAAAGTTTATTGTCTGCAGAACCCGAAATCGTTGCTTTCCAGATTGAATCTGCATTTCCATCAATAGTCAACATAGAATTACAATCCAAAATAAAATGTTTCCATCCCTTAGTGTTTTCAACTAATACTGAATAATAATTTGGTTCGTCTAAATTCCCATGAAATTGAAATTTTCCATTTTTTACAATACAAGAATCTAATAACTCAACTTTTGAGCCACTTGACAACCCACCTCCTCTTTGTGTTATGTAAACCTTTTTGCCATCAGCGTTGGTCAAATATCCTTTGATTATAAATCCATCAGGTTTCTGACAATTTATTAAAAACAAAATTAATATACTTAATACAAAAAGTTTAAAACTAATATTTCTCATTTTCCTTTTCTAAATTTTAGTTTCTATGGAGTGTTTTTATAATTCTGACGGTTTTATTCCAAGCATGAATAAAGTTTCTTTGTCTGTCTCGCAACCAAGTTCCTTTGCTTTTTTTAAATCTTCTTTTGCCGAATCTTTACTGAAAGGAGGCTTTTTCTCTGGAGTTCCTTCCTCTTTTTTTGCATTGTAAATTGAACATTGTCCAACTAATTCAGCTTTGGCAATTCCTCTTTGCTTATATGCATTCCCATTCTCCGAATTAAGTTTAATTGATTTGTCAAATTCTTTAATCGCTTCCTCATATTTTTTTGACTTAAGATACTCCATTCCTTTTTCGAAATGTTTGTCATTTGGCTGCAATCTGTTTAAATTATTGTAGCCTTCAATGCCATTAACCTCGATAGGATTAAAACTATGTTTCGCATGAATAGAACAAGCGAAAAGTAATAAACTGAATAGAAATGTTAGATGTTTCATGATTCTAAATTTTTAGTTTGTATTTGATTTTAAAATGCCCCATAACGGTCACTTGTAAGTTGTCGTTGCGGATTTCGGAGCTCGTTCCTGTCCGGCAGGACGGAACGATGTTGCGAGAATCCAGCGAACGACACACCACGAACCCCGCAATGCAATTTACAATTTGTTATGCGGTCGTATTTTTTCTTTATTTTATTGATTTTTAGCATTTAATAATATTCGTATTCATATTTTTCAATTCTCCAATCTTCAAGTTGGTAGTCAGTATTTATTGCATTGTCAATATCAATACTTTCAATTGAATCGTTGTCCATGTATGTGTAGTCGTATGAATAGTAATATCCATTAAAATTTATAACATATTCCCAAACGGTTGTTTTTCTTTTTATTCTTCCTTTTTCGTCATATTCATAGGAGTTTGTGTATTCATTGTGATTTTCAGCGTCTTCCACCTTGTAAATGTCGCATGATAATATATTCCATTTTGAGTCATATTTGTAACGATATTCGGAAACTCCAGATGATGAGTAATCATAGATTACCAAAGTGTCAAGTCCCATTTGATTTTTATAAAATGTCTTTATTCTTCCTATGTTTCCACTGTCATCAAATCTCCATGTTTCTTTTTTGAGGAAACCATTATTGTCGTACTCGTAGATGTATGATTGACTTGAATATTCACCATGTTGCACCATTTTAGTACATTGGTTTTTTTCGTTGTATTCATAGGTGTAACGATAATCTAATGAGCTGAAACTGTATTCTTTTTTTTCTATCAATAGATTATTTTCATCGTAAAAATATTCTTCTTTGTCTCTGTTAAAATAATTTCCATTGTCTTGATTAAAAATGTATTTCGTTAAAAGTCCGTTTGAGTCATATTCCCAGCTTTTTTCGATAATTGGAACACCATAAACATCTCCGTATTTATAAGGATATGTTTTAATGGTTTTACTTTTTAGATTAGTTTCCTGTGGAGTTTCATTTTCATCTCCAAAATCTTCTTTCTCACATGAAAATGCGATGAAAAGAATAAATGCAATAAAAATTAGTTTTTTCATATTTGAGAATTCGTTAGTTTGTCTTTTTTAATATGCCGCATAACGGTCACTTGTAAGTTGTCGTTGCGGATTTCGGAGCTCGTTCCTGTCCGGCAGGACGGAACGATGTTGCGAGAATCCAGCGAACGACACACCACGAACCCCGCAATGCAATTTACAAAATGTTAGCAACTGGGCTTTGATTTAATTAACAAAAAAAATGAGGATATATTAATACCCTCATTCTACACAAATATTTTTATTGCATTTATTTAAATTCAGCTTCTGTCGAAACATCCAATCTATCTGCAACATCGTCAAAAATAGATTCATTGCTGCTTTCACTAATTATAATCACTCCGTCATTATTTACCGTTGCATTGTCCAGGCGAGTTGCACTTATAACACTAAACCATACAGAAGGGTCGAAAACAATACTTGCAATTGCGGTTTTATTACTTTCAACAATGGTTCCATCCGACTCAGCCTCGAACACCTCACCTGAATTAAACCTGAATTCAATTGGCGAAGAAGTCCCATCTGTCCTTTGATAAGTACCTTTCATTAATATACATGGTTGACTATCTTCGTCTCTTAATTCAACTCCGAGATATACAGATGTATATTCACCGGCAGGAATTATAATATCATCCAAAGATGGCTCGGCAATCCCGGTAGCAAAATTAATTTTAGAAAATCGTTCAATTGACTTACTCACGGATGCTTCTCCTTTTATATCTCCGTCAAATACAATTTCACTAACCCAGACATATCCTTCATTAAAGGTTAGTTGAGCAGATGTAATATTACTGCTACTTTTTTCAGTTACTCCATTTTTTATTTTTGCTGAAATTTTTAAGGTAGCATCTCCACTTAAGTCGTCTTTGTCGCATGCAACAAATGCAACTGAAATTGATAATAATACAATTAGAAATTTAAGCCTCATCTTCATTTTTCTTTTCATTTTAATTTCTTTTTAGTCCATTTTTACAAATAAACGATTTTTTTTAGAGATTGTTGCCACAGACAGTTTTAGCCTTGTTGCTAACGGTTGGTACATGTTGTCGGGACGGATTTCGAAGAGCGTTCCTGTCCGTAGGACACGGAACTGCGAAACGAGAATCCGCAGTTGGCGTACCACCAAACCCCGCCCTGCAATATGTACTGTGTTAACAACTGGCTTTTATTCAATTTCTTCAATTTTAAATCCTAATTTTCTTCCTAAACTCACGATGTTGTCAATATTACCTTTTCCCCATTGTGTCGAAACAACAAATTTCACATGGTCTGAACTTGTTAAAATTTCGTCTTTCCCGGTGAAATGTCTTTTGTCTGATTTATTTGCATATTTTGTCTCAACGTGGTCAAGTCTGTTAATTACGCCAATTGAACCTTGGAAATCATCCCTAAAAATGTTTTTTAAGCTCATAAAATCCGTCGGTTTATTTCTCAAATACGCTCGAACTAATTCCAAGACAAACCTATTTTTCCCAAGTTTTTGTCCTGTCCCGTTGATTATGTATTTTGTTTTGTCCCTTGAACTATTCGTTACCGGTTTTTCAAAAATTCCTGATTGTATTTCTGGCTGTCCAATTATCTCCTGATTTTGATTTGAAATGTTTATTGAAATTTCATTTAAAACACTGTCAATTAGCTCGCTGTCGTATTGATTTAAAAAGTCTTGCTTAATCAATTTTTTCACTTCTTTTTCGTAGTCCGCTGACAAGATTTTTTGTGCCAATATTTTTTTATCAGTTCGGCGATTTATCTTTTTGAGTGAGTTTATTGTGAACGATTTTAATGATTCAAAGCTGAAACTTTCTTTACTAAACAACTCGACGAATTTAGCTCCTTTGGGATTATTCTGTTCAAATTCAATCGTTTCAAGTAAAACGGGGTCGTCGTGGTTTGCTAAATCACCGTCATAAAATACTTGAATGACTTGACCAATTAGAATTCCATATTGAAGTCTCAATTGGCGCATATATGAGAATAATTGTTGTTGGAAATTTGTATTTAAAGGTAGGTTTGGTTGTTTTATTTCAATTACAAAAAGGTTTCTTTTTTCCGATGAATTAATTACAAAGTCTGGAGTTATTCTGTTTGATGCTCCAATTTGAAATGAAGGTCGGATTTGAATATCACCCAAATATTCTTTCCAATCTAAAACTCTCAATGCTTGAATTACATTTTTTTCAAAATCACTTTCACTAATGTCAGACCGAATATTTTCGGAGAGCAGAAAGCAGATTTCATTCCATTTTTCATTATTCATCGTTGTCGTCTTTTTTTAAGCTTGTTGTTAACGGTTGGTACATGTTGTCGGGGCGGATTTCGGAGAGCGTTCCTGTCCGAAGGACACGGAACTGCGATGCGAGAATCCGCAGTTGGCGTACCGCCGAACCCCGCCCTGCAATATGTACCGTGTTGTGTGGCGTATTTTATTCATTTAGCATCTCCCTAAATATTTTAATTGGGTAAAAATCTCGTATTTTCAGAATTATGTCATCCAAACTACTCGTATTTTGAATCTCCAAATTGGTAATTTTTGACTTGCTATATATTTTAGATACTTTGTTTTCAATATCGTACAAGAAAATATTTGTGGAAGTTTCTCCTAAATAATTTAAATTGCTTTTACACTTTTCCGTTGTGATAAATTCATTATTCTCAATGAACGAAATTAAATATTCATCTTTTTCAAATCTTTTTGTGTATGAATTATATAAGGTGGTGAAAATCATGCAAAGTATTATTATTACTGTCACCATCGGTATTGAAATATTTAGCATTTTTTTGTCAGACATAATCTCCGTCAGATAAATGAAATACACAAAATATGCTGGTATGAAAAGTAACTTATTTGGAAGATAACCTATAAAAAAGACTCCAAGTAGTGCGATTATAAATTTACTGCCAGTTAGTCCATTTTTAAATGGTTTTTCAAATAAATCAGTAATCCTTGCTTTTTGGGTTTTATCTAAACGCAAATAGTAAAAGAATTTTTTCCTTATGATTAGTACGATTCTCTCATAAATTGTCCAAAAAATCGAAAAGACTATGAAAAAAAATATTTCATAAATTAATATTATTAACACTATCTGAAAAATATATTCAAGTGGGAAATACACCAAATCTGGAATAGACAGGTAATTAAAAACAGGAATGTTGAAGCTTTTATAATAAAGATAATAGTTAACAAAGCTGATTGAATAAATAATTAAGAGAGTAATTGAAATATTCTCTTTAGTGAAAAATCTAAATATCTTTTTTAAATCATCCATGTCTTTATTTGTCAATATGCACCAACCAATTTGTGGAGTAGTCTTTTAAAAGAAATGATTTCTATTTACGGAGATATAACTAATATCGATATTGTTCTCTATTATAAATATTTCATTCTCAAAATTGAACTTTATGTTTGTTGGATTAAAGTTAATCTCGAAATAATGTGACGTATAACCATTTCTATCTGAGCCAGGAGGATAAGCTAATGCTCTAATTGAAATATTCCCAGAAATCTCACATCCAGTCGGTGAAAACAAAAGATGAAATTTATCGTCCTCAATATTAATTGTATGCAGAGAAAAATGTTCAATTTTAATTATTTCATATTCACCATTGGTTGTATTCCATTTTCCATTAATTTGATTTTCAATTTTTTCACGTAATGTGCGCTCAATTTTTTGAGTATAATCACTTAAGATTTTCGTTGATTCATTAGTACTATAATTCATATCATTTTATTCTTTGGTATCAATTTGATGTCTTAGATTGTCGATTTTCTTTTGTTTAATATGCCACACAACGTATTTGGAACCCAAAACATTGGGTTATATCTCTATTGTCGGGTTGGGTTATACGGCTAATATGGGTGTGTAACCCAACCTTTTTGCTAAAGTAGTTCATCTAATGGATTTTTAAAATTCTTAAAATTATGTTCCGTAACATGGGTGTAGCGTTGTGTGGTTTTAACACTTTCGTGTCCTAGCCAGGCTTGTATATAACGTATATCAACTCCTTGTTCAAGCTGATGCGTGGCAAAACTATGTCTCAGCATGTGCAGGTGCACGCGTCTTTTAATTCCGGCCCTGTAGGCTGCTGCTTTTAATAACTTCGAAATACTTTCTGCTCCGTACCGGCCTCCCGTTTGTCCTTCAAATAACCAAACTTTTGGTTTGTATTGGGTATAGTACTGACGTAACATTTCTAAAAGCTTGGGCGAAAGTTGAACGTAACGGTCTTTTTTCCCTTTTGCCCCCTTTATTTTTATCATCATTCGTTTCGAGTCAATATGGGTAATTTGCACATTAATAACCTCGCTTCTTCGCAAACCACAGGAGTAAATAGCCGAAAGCATTGTTTTATGTTTCAAATTTTTTGTGGCATTTAAAATGTCGCCTACCTCTTCTTTACTCAGTACATCCGGTAAAAGTGTTTCTTTTCTGGGCCTTTCTAATTCGTACACATGTCTTCCTTTTCCGAGAACTTTTTCGTAAAAAAATTTGATGGCATTTATTCGTTGGTTCTGCTCGCTAGTGGTTATGTCCCATTTGTTTATTAGTTCCAACAAATACGCATTTATCTCTTCAACCTGTAGTTCCGCTAAATCCCTCTCATCAAAATAATGCATAAAATCTTTGAAATAGGCCGAGTAAGTCTTGCCTGTACTCTTGCTGTATCGTTTTTGTTTTAAAAGTTCAAGATAGCCTTTGGGCAGCTTGGTGGCTAATCGGTGAGAATAGTCGCGCTTAGCTTTCTCCGAAACCTCAGGCCTGGTTTTTATTTTCAGCGCCGAATAATCAATATAAGCCAGTTCTCTGAATGCTTCGAAAAAATGGCTCAGGTTAAAATCCTCCCTTGCTATTGTCCAGCCTAAAAGCGTGGAACTCCACCGTGCTGCGAATAATTCTTTCAAACGGTTTGTAATCGCATGGTTGTGTGCGAACTTCACCAGAATAATTTCCTGTTGTTGGTGTTTCCCTGGTTCAAGCTTTATTTGCGGGCGAGTATTCAACGGTTTTAATCTTTTGGTAGCATAAATATATACATAATTCGGGTATAATGAGCTGTATTGTTGTTTAATAGCGTTTTAGATTGCGTTATTATATTTTTAGTTTAAGTGCCGTAACATGCTGATTGGGTGTTCTTTGCATGAGGCATGGAGTGGTTTTCGCTTCTGCTGGTGTTCAATTCACTTGTGGGCACGATCAATTCACAACTTGCCGACATGTTTTCACTGCTTTGCATCATGTTTTCATACAGTTCAGTCATGTTTTCATAAGGTGTGGAGTTGTTTTCACTGCTTGCTTCAATCAGATCACATCTTGTTGTTATCGAAATTTTACTTGCCAACATCTTTTCATCAACTCTGTTTAGCTTTTCATTTGTCGTCATCATCTTTTCACTGCAGGCCTGCTAAAAAATCCGGCTTCCGACAATCGTTTCGGAAACCAGATTATATTTTTCGTTAAATTAATCTACAATTGTACGTGCCCTTTCGTATTCCGAGTAAAATTCGGTGTTGGTAAACTTAAACCGGATCATCAGTTTATCGAGCGTGTTTTTTACTAAATCGTTGGCCGCATCAAAAAGTTCTTCCATCAAGGTCATGGCAGCAAAAGCCTGGTTGCGTACTACTCGTGGCTGGCCAATCTGTGTTTTAAAATCGTCAAGCGACGTTTCTGCTTCTACAATTAGCTCTTCGGTTAATCCGTAATCGGCCAGGTTCGACAACTCTTTACGCGCTTCATCAATTACCGGGGTCACAACAGCCTCAACATCGGTTTCGCGTATTTTGGTAATATCCGATTTGGTAAGGGCAATTTTTCCTGCCAGCTTCATATTGTCGGTAACAGCAGCATATGCCTGCAAAATTCCCGAGAGCGTTACCGCTTTTTCGATAAGGGCATTCAGTGATGCCGTTTTGTTGGCCGTTACAGCCTTGCTATTCAAAACTGTTTTTTCGTTTACATCGCTAATGCGCTGAATCAGTTCATCTAAATTGTTCTTGGTACTTAGCATAATCGGAATACTGCTCCATAATGTGCTGTTCGAGTCTAATGCTTCCTGCGTATTCAAAAACATCCTGAATTGATTTGTTTGAGTTTTGTTCATTTTTTAAATTTTAAAATTAGTATTTGATCTTTTGATTGATATCGACCATGAAGTTACGTTAAATACTACTTAAATGAAGAGGTAATTTATAAACGGTAGGTCTCAGGCAATAAGCGGTAGGTTCTGGCGAATAAACGGTTATTTTTAACTGTAAAATTTACCCCTTTGTCTGTCAACATCCCAATAAACTCGTGAAAAGCGTTGATGGAACGCAGTGCAGCAGCTGGTAACCGGCTCCCCTCGCGAGGGGAACTCCCGACAGGGAGAGGGGTAGCGAATTAAACAGCCATTCAGTTTTTAAAGCAAAAAAGCCCAGAGTTGCAAAGTTTTAAATTTTACAGCCCCGGGCTTTTTTTAAAAGTTACTATTGCTTAATCAACAACAAACTTCACCCCTAATGAAACCATCGATGCCGAGAATTCCGAGTCGCGGTCGTATTTATGGAATTTCAAATCGATACTTTTTAAACCCAGTTTCCAGATGTGGCTTTGGGTAAATACATCGGTGTAGCTAACACCAAAACCGTAGTTGTTGGCACTGAATTCCGATAGGTCGTAATCCGAAGTGTAGAATTCTTCTGTCGATAAATGCGCGTTGTACGGCGCAAAATAATCGGCTGCCGTTTGGTTGTAGAACCGGTACGACGGATAAATGGTAAACTTATCAGTTACCTTTACCGGAATCTCAATACTTGCCGTGTGCGATGTTATGCCCCAGTCATCAGTATAATACCGGTAGTAGGTGCGCAGCGTTATGCGGTGATTCACAAAATAGTTGAGCCGGCCACCCAATGCAATTTTAAAACGCGAGTCGGGAAGGCGTTCCACATCATCGGCCAAATGAAAGTTTTCGTAGAAAGAATCTTCTTTATCGGCAAAATAAATACGATGGTAGGGTGTCGACAGTAATCCATCCTGCAGAATAAAATCGGCCGAAACATAGCCAACCAGTTTACTCGACAGAATTTGCGACAGGCCAAGTCCCGCCGAATACGAGTTTCGCCCCTTACCCGGATGCTCGGTAAACGACGGATTGTAACCGGGAACAATGAGTTCGAACGTACTACCCGAAAAGTCATCTTCATCGTCCAGCATATAATCGTCTTCGTCGGGCTCATCATCTCCCGGTGGACGCAGCTCGATGGGGTAGATCAGGCTCCAGGTATCGAGGTACACATTTCCGTTCAGCGATAATTCCGTATTCTTTTCGTTAAACAACCAGGTACGGCCCGCACCAAAACCAAACGAGACATAATCAAATTCGGCAGAAACCGATAAATTGGCATTCCATAGCCGGTTTCGGTCGTCGGAACTGTGGCTGTAACTACCAACCACATTGCCCCACATATCCGATTTTGAGGCACCACTGCTGGCCACAAAAGGATCGGCAGGTTGTTTGCCGTCGAAAGGATTTATATTGCTCGACGAGGCTGAAGTGTAGGCCGAAATATTGGCGTTAATGGTCAGCACATCGTCGTCGTTTAACGGAACAGCTACAATAATTGTTGGCGAAACATCCTGTAATTCCTCGGTTCCACGGCCACCTGTAACAGCGGCATTCTCTCCATCCTGCTCGTAATAGTTCAGTAGAAAATCGATCTCGGTATGTTCCAGTACGCGTTTTTTGTATTCGCCCGCAGCGTTATCTTCCTGGGCACTTGCAACAAGTACTGAAGCAATAAATAATAAACTAAATAAATACTTCATATCTGAAATTGGATTTAATTGCAGCCGCATCCACCACCGGTTTTACCTCCGTTTGCTCCCGATGCCGCTTCGCGGTACGATTGAAAAGTAGTTTGAAATTTGTCGATCTTGCGGTTGGCCAGTGCCATATCCGGATCGTTTATATTTACTTTCTCGTACTCCTTTAGCACTGTACACGAACTGAAAAGCATTATGCCCAGTCCGGCCAGTAAAATGAATTTTTTCTTCATCGTCATTCTGTTTCGATTTTTATATTTTCTGATTGATGAATCGTTCCTTTATCATCAATGATTATACATTCTATTTGAGGCAGCTGGTTAATGCGGTCGAGGCCTACATCAATTCCCATCACAAAAACGGATGTTGCCAGTGCATCGGCCAGTTCGGCTTTTGGCGCAAATACGGTAGCACTAATAATACCATGTGCCGGATAACCGGTGCGCGGATCGATAATGTGTGTATACCTGATCCCATTAAATTTTACAAACTTCTCGTAGTCGCCCGAAGTAACAACTGCACTATTTTTAATGGGTAGCAGTGCAAAAGCCTTGTCTTTGTTCATCGGGTTGGTAATCGCCACCTTCCAGTATGTTCCGTCGGGTTGTTTGCCCCAGGTATTCATATCGCCCGATGCGTTGATTATCCCTGCACTCACGCCTTTTTCCATCAGCAGCGCTTTGGCTTTGTCGGCTGCATAACCTTTGCCAATGGCACCAAAACCAATTTTCATCCCTTCTTTTTTCAGAAAAACGGTTGAGGCACTTTTATCAAGCACAATATTTTTAAATCCAACTTTCGCCACTGAAGCTGCAATGGTTTCTTCCGAAGGCATCACTGTCATACTTCCATCGAATTGCCAGATGCGGTCCATCGAGGCATAGCTGATATCGAAAGCGCCGTCGGTTAATTCCGAAATACGAATGGCCCGCTCGATTAAAGCAAATAACTCAGGAGATACTTTTACCGGTTGAACTCCGGCATTGTTATTTATTGCCGAGGTTTCTGAATTGGCATCCCACGATGAGATCAGTTTTTCGATGCGTTTAATCTCCGAAACTGCCAGATCGATATATTCGTTTCCTTCCTGCTCGTTAGTGGCAACCACAGTAATATCAAAGCGGCTTCCCATAAGTTTTAGTGTTTGCTTGTAAGCTTGCTGACTAAAACCCGAAATTCCGAGAGACACTAAAAAAAGTAGTATTAAAAAACGGCGAACCATTAGTTCACAAAGGTTTCAAGATGTTTGATGTATTCGTTGGGCGACAGTTTTTTGTAGCCTGTTTCGCCCAGCACCTTTCCGGTTTTATCCAACACCACCACCAGCGGAAAGAAGCCTTTGGTATTGTATTTCTCGGCCAATGCTTTGTTGGCTTTTACCTGCTCGCTGTCGGGCTGGTTCTTTTTCTTTCGCGGAAAATCGGCATTGTAAAGTACAAAATGTTCTGCTGAATAGTTTTTAAATTCATCCGAACTCCAAATCTCGTTCTCCAGCTTCATACACGGGGCGCACCAATCCGATCCCGAAAATACCAGGATAATGGGTTGGTCTTTTGCTTTTGCTGTTTGTAATGTTTGCTGAAAATCGGTTTGCCAATTTTGACCAAACGAGATACCCGATAGAATAAGGGTAAGTAGAAAAGTCAATGAGGCACGCTTCAAAAATTGTTGTTTGCTCATTGTTCTATATTGTTAAAATTATCGAAACATCTGGATAATTCGATATGTATAACTATCTATTTCCGGAAATGTTTTGTGAGAATGGGAATTTAACAGAATTTAATTGTAGCAAGTGTAGCAGTTATTCTGATTTGGGAATGTTAAACTGGTCGTTCACCACAAGATTAAAGCCCAGTTGTTCTGCTTTATCCACATCATTATTATTTATTTGAACAACAATTAAGTTACCGGTAGAACAAAAGCAGGCCAGGCAAAACGGGCCTGTGTCGTAAGTAACTCTGTTTACTGAATACACAGCAATGTTGTGGTCTTCAAGATATGCTGTTACAGCGTGTTTATATTCGCCGGTGCTTTCGTAAAAATCGTCCCAGCCATTAGCACAGCCTGTTTCAACAATATCCAATTCAATGCCTTTTTCATCGTTATCGCAGGCAGTAGTAACAAAAATGAGTAGCAAAAAAGAAAAGATAATCCGGATCATAACAGCAATTTTATAATAGGACGGTTTTGCCGGGTTAATGGTTGCTTGGCGGCGTTTCCATTTCTTCGCTGGCTTTATAAAATCGTGTAGTAGGATAAGCGAATTGTATATCGGCTTCTTTATTAAATGCTTTGAGAATTTCTTGCCAGATTATATTTTCCGATCCCCGCCGTTGCCTTGGATTGCAGAGGTAACGAATGGTTAAACAAACGCCAAAATCAATCACCTTAATGTACACAATGGGAGTGAGGTGTTTGTAGTAGATCAGGTAATTTTTGCTGGCCTCGTGGATTTCTTTTTTCGCTTTTAAATGAACATCTTTTGAATAATCCTGAATGATCTTTTCCAAAAATGATTTTGCCTTTTCCCAGTTGCTTTCGAAAGTAACAACCACTTTTGTTTCATTCCAGATGTACTCAAAACCGGTGCTGAAATTGGCCTGCGGTTCTAGAAAGACCTTGCCGTTGGGTAGGTGGATAATCCGGCCGGTGCTTTGGTCGGCGTCTACCCAGTTGCCAATTTCAAGAATGGTAAACTGGAAGGAACGAATGTCGATAACGTCGCCGGTATGCGGCCCAACTTGTATGCGGTCGCCAACAGTAAAAGGTTTTCGTACCAAAATAAAAAACCAACCGGCCAGATTCGTAAGCGGGTCTTTTAATGCAATAGCAATACCAGCGGTGAATAATCCAAGAAACGTTCCGAATTCTTCAAACGCATGAATCCAAACCGCACTGATTAAGACTATTCCCGTAAAAGGAATAATAAAAGAAAGATTGCGTCTCCACTGGTAGCGGATTTTAACGGTTCGTGTTTGCCGCCAAACAATGCGTAATATCACCAGGCGGATGACAGAAAGAAGGATCACGATTAATAGAGAGATGAGTATTTTGTGCTGAATGTTAACACTCAAGCCTGTTTGGTTAGTAATAAATTCGTTTATTTCCCTCATCAAGAATCAAATTAGCATTTAGCGGAAGTTACAAAATATTTTGTTTTGTTCAACTATACGGTTCGGTTCGTGTTACTCAATCGCTTTCTGCTCTTTCGAGTGAACGAACAAAATAGTTCCCAGATCATCGTAACCGGCAAAAGTGTTTTCTTTCTCGTGTTTTACCATTTCTTCCCGCAGTCCAATCAGAATCAAGCCGGCATCTTTCGATCCTTTGTTTATAATTGATCGGGTAGACACCTCGTCGGTGCGCTGAATGATCTTTATATTTTTTTCGGTAATTGGCATTCTTCCCGACAGCACCAGTTTTTTCATTTCGTCTTTTGATTGTTTTACTTCATTTTCATGACAAACCACAAAAATTTCGATGCTCGTCTTCTTTAAATCGGGGTGTCCCAGCAAAATAAAACTGAGCAGAATCATCAGGTTGGCATTCTCTGTGTCGAAGGAATTAATCCAGATGTGGATGCCATTCTGAATTTTCATCTTTTTTGGAGAGGACGCCAACACGCAAATATCAAAATCGCCACTGTTTACCAGCGGGAAATTCTCTATAATTCTACCCAGGTTATCGGGTTTTTCTTTGTTGTATTCAAAAATAACCATGTTGTTTTCCATTCCCGCAATCCCCGGAATTTGTATGGCCTGTGCAATTGCCGAAGTGTACGATGGCGAAATAATAGTATCGATGTAAACGTAGTTCTCGTCGTCGTCAATTTCTTCAATCATTTGGTTGAGCACCTGCTCGGCACGGTCAACGGTTTTGGAAGAATAATAACCTTCGATGAGGTGTAGAAAAGTGCCAAACCCGTATTTGTGCGAAATCCAGCTAAGCAGCTTAAAAGAGAAGTTGTTATGCGTAGTTTTATCAGAAATACAAATGGCACTGGGGCGCCACTCGTTTTGTTTTACCATTTTTTTACGCTTTTGTAAATGCACCTGAAGCTTGCGGTTTAATTGAAAAAGCGAGTTGGCAAACAGCGATGCAAAGTCTTTTCGGTGTTTGTGGTAATGGTTAATGTACAAATAGATCAATGTCATGGCGGCGGCAGATAGCAAGGCGTATGAAGTACTTATTTTAAACATCACCCAAATAGAAACCAGGAAGCCAACCAGCGAAAGGTACCAGCGTGAGCGGAAAGTGGGCCGATATGATGGCGATGCGCCAAAATGATTCAGAAAAGAGATAAGGCACAACGATCCATAGGTAACCATAAAAAACATGGAGATGATAGAGGCTACGGCATTTACATCGCCAAGAGCCACAAAAACAAAAGCAATGGCCACCGTAATTATGGATGCATTTCGGGGTTCGTTATCGGATGTATTTCCTTTAGCGAGCCAACGGTTAACTCTTGTCGAAGGAAAAGCATGATCGAGGGCCAGTGCCTGTAACGTACGCGGGGCTACCATTACCGAGCCAAGTGCAGATGAAATTGTTGACGCTGCAAGTCCGAGCGGTACGATTACGGCGCCGGCAATAGCAATTTTGCCCATTATCAGCTGTTGTTCCGTTAAATCTTGTATGGAGGCCGACATGGTAAGTTTATAAACAATAAACACGTAAATAATCATGCCGGACACCGTTGCCAGAAGTGTTCCAAGGGGAATTGATTTAGACGGATTTTTCAGGTCGCCTGATAACCCAACTCCGGCAGTCATCCCCGTAAATGCCGGGAAAATAATGGCAAAAACAACAAAGAAGCTTTCGAAATTCCTGAACTGATCTCTGGAAAAAGGTTGACTTGCCGATTGTGAAAATTCGGTCGATCCAAGAAAGAACATTATGATGGAAACAAACAAAATGGCCACCACAAAATAGAGCGCTTTAACTCCCAGGTTTGCTCCTTTTTTAATAATAAGAGCAGCCAATCCCGCCATTACCGGCAAGCTAATTACCTGCCGCGGCAAAATGAAGTCATATTTTTCCGCCAGTAGATTAAAAAAGAACTCAAAGGCCTCGGTAAAAGCAATTACATAAAAGGCAACACTTATGGCCTGCGAAAAGAATAGTGCAATGCCGATTGTGGCGCCAATATTCAAGCCGAACGAGCGCGAGATGATAAAATATTCTCCACCGCCTTCAACACGTTTGTTGGTGGCAATTTCTGAAATGGCGAGCGCTGTGGGAATGGTTACCAAATGTCCCAAAAGGATGATGAGGATAACTCCCCAAAAGCCCAGAGTGCCCAATGCATATCCAAAACGCAGGAATAAAATAGCACCTAGAATTGTAGAAATGGCCGTTAGAAATACCGGAGCCGTTCCAAATTTGTTACTCTGTGTCGTCATAAATATTGTTTACAAATCTGCGTTGAAAAGATAGAATGTTTTTTTGTTATTTGTGTATACTTGAATCAGTATTCTACATATTTGGCATAACCTTTTTCCACCAGCTCATCGTTAAGGGCTTGTTCTTTGTCTGGCAGCCGGATAACACCGATATAACGGCCAAATTTGCCCACATCTTTATCGGTTTCAACAATTATTTCGTTGTTATTGTTCGAAATGCGTTCAATAACAAATGCTTTGGCTTTCATGCCCTTTTTGTATTCTTCCGATTCCCTTTTTACATTATAGGTTTCCGGGGTGTTTATGCCACGAAGGCGAATGCGCTGAAAAGTGGTGATTTTAAACCCAAGATCGATTACCAGGTCGATGGTGTCGCCATCAACCACTCGTTCAACTGTTGCTTTGTATGTGTACATATCTATGTGTTTTGTTCCATTCAAGATACGGATTAGGAAGTTAATAAAGTAGTTTCTTCTATACATTTTCGTTACTGAAATAGGAAAAGCTGCTTGTTTTGCTTAGCATTCAGTCAGTTGATTCTGAAATATGCTTTTTGTTTAAGTCGTTGTGTTATACTAAATTCGGAGAACTAATTCAGCTAAAATGCCTAAGTTAATCAGATCGAAAACTACCGGAATACAGCAGTGGGCTTTGGTTCTGGCCCCGTTGATCAGCTTGTTTGTTATTCTTTTTACCGATCTCGATCCTCAGAACCGAAATGTAACCTACTGTTTTGCCATTGCCTTGTTAATGGCGATTTGGTGGATTACAGAGGCTATCCCGCTGGCAGCGACCGCTTTGTTGCCGGTGGCGCTTTTCCCTTTGTTTGGAGTGGTTGATGGGAAAACCATTTCTGCCATGTACTTTAATCACCTGATTTTCCTGTTTATTGGTGGGTTTTTAATGGCCTTTGCCATGGAGCGTTGGAATTTGCACCGGAGAATAGCATTGCGGATTTTGATTGTTGTTGGTATTAGTCCCGGGCGAATTTTACTGGGATTTATGCTGGCTACATCTTTTTTATCGATGTGGATGTCGAATACCGCTACTGCAATGATGATGGTACCTATTGCACTTTCTATAATATTTAAACTGGAGGAAAGCCTGGGAGAAAAGAAAATAGAAAAGTATTCCATTGGGCTGCTTTTGGGAATCGCTTATTCCGCATCGATTGGTGGTGTTGCAACATTGGTGGGCACGCCTCCCAACTTGTCGTTTGCCCGAATTGTAAATATCATTTTCCCCGAAATGACAGAAATTTCTTTTGCCGACTGGTTTATTTTTGCACTTCCGGTTACGGTGCTGTTATTTCTATTGGCCTGGCTTTTACTTTTTGTGATGTACAAACCCAAAAAAGACTGGAAAAAATTCACATCAACCAGTTTCGCGAAGAATACAATGCACTCGGAAAAGCAAAACCCGAGGAGAAGATCGTGCTGATATTATTTACTATTCTGGCTTTTTTATGGATCTTCCGTTCCGGGTTTTCTATCCAATCGCTGGTGGTTCCCGGGTGGTCGAAATTGTTTGAAAATCCTTCCTACATTAACGATGGAACTGTGGCTATATTTATTGCGCTTTTGCTTTTTATCATTCCTTCAAAATCCGAAAAAGGAGAGCGGATAATGAATTGGGAAACAGCCCGTAAAATTCCCTGGAACATTGTACTTTTATTTGGCGGCGGTTTTGCCCTGGCACAAGGATTTGTTGAATCGGGGCTTTCGGTATGGTTTGGTGAGCAAATGGCAGGCCTTGCCAATGTACCACCCATTGTGCTTACTTTTGCCAATGTTACCATGATGTCGTTTTTAACTGAACTAACATCAAACACGGCAACTGCCGAAATGATCTTACCCATTCTTTCAGGGCTTTCAACTGCCATTGAAGTAAATCCGTTGTTGTTAATGATTCCGGCAACATTAGCGGCTTCACTGGCTTTTATGTTACCGGTTGCGACACCTCCCAATGCCATCATTTTTGGCACCAATCGTATCCGGGTGAAAGACATGGTTAAAACCGGGATATTGCTGAACCTGGCCGGAATAATTGTAGCTACTCTGGTAATGTATTTCTGGGGTGTGTTGGTGTTTGATATTGATGTGTCTGTATTTCCCGATTGGGCAGCAGCTGTTTCTGTAATTAACTAATATTAATAATTTACTTTTCCGAAGCCCAAACGTTTGGGACCAAAATCATACTGAAGCGATGAAAGTCCGAGTGGGGTCATGCCTACAACAAATGGTTTGCCGCGGTATTCAAAATAAAACATGGCATAACCGTGTTCGTAAAAAACAACATCTCCCACTTCAGGCGATGCGCTTGTGGGAAGTTCGTTTCGCAACTGGTAACGGTTTTGTGCCTGAACTTTTGTTTTCGAATGTCGGTTGATCATAAACGACGCAAAACTTGGCGAATCGAAACCGGTTTCCGGCGAATTGCCCCCCAGTTTCCAATTTACCTGCTCTTCCTCAATCATACGACGAATTGCAGATAACATTTCTGCTTGCTTAGGATGTCTTGAGTAGAGTTCTTTGTCAACTGCAAAATTAAACTCGTAACGCTTATTTTTATAATTAACAGCCAGTTCCATAACTTTTCGCATTTCAGCAATGCTGTCGGCTTTCTCGCTGATAATTGTATTAAGATTAGTTATATTTTCCTCCAACGCGCTTTTTTCTTGTTTGAGAATTGTAACTTCTTTGCCGGCATTTTGAATGGCCAAATACGAAACCAGGATTAGAATTACTGTAAGAGCAAGCGGAATAGACGAATAAGCAAACATGCGCTTTCGTGCCTTTTTTTCCTCGGCCTGGAATTTATTTAATATTTTGTCGCTTTGATTTTCCATGATCAGCCAACTACGTTTTTTTCGATAAACTTCCAGATCAGATCTTCAAGTTTCTTTTTGTCTTTGCCACTCGAATGATTGTACTGATCAGATAATTCATTAATCAGTTTAATCTGGTTGCGTCTGTCGATAATTTCTTTTATCGGAAAAGCACATACCGATGAAACCAAAGTGCCGGAGATGCTTACAAGGCTTTTTAGTTCGTCGGGAAAGAAGAGGATATTGAGAGCGTTTAGCAGTATGATTAACAGACCTGTAGCTATGATAACAACAGCAAAACCAACCCGAAAGCGTATGGACGATTTATAGGTCGAAATAATCTTTTGTATGTACAGATCAATGTCCATGGTGATTTAATGGTAGCTACAAGTTACTCAATAAATCAATGTAAGGCAAGTCGGAAGCAAAAAAGAAGACAATTAAGTATTTTTAGCTAGTATTGGATTTCCCATGATTATTTTAGCAATCAATTGGTTTGAGGCGTACAAAACTCCGCGGTGGTTCATAAAGGTAGAATCGCTCCGATTCAGATCGAGAGCGCTGCCATTGAAACTTGTTGCCGGAGCACCAAGCTCGTTAAAAATACAAGCTGTTGCTGCAAAATCCCAAAGGCTACCACCTCCTGCGGTTGGTTTTGGGATTTTGAAATAACAACCCGGTGCCTGCTCGAGTGTCCAAATGGCGTTTAAAACTGCACCGGCCTGTTTTTGTATTTTCAGTTGGTTAATATTTAGCTCAGTCAGTCTCTCCTCCAGGCCCAAAATAAATTCATTGAAATAATCGAATTCTAGAAAAGTCCGATCTATGTGAAGGGTGAACGAATTTTTCCCTTCCAGGTCAAGGTTGGGTTGCCAGGCCACATCGTTTTTAAAAGCTCCCTGGCCATTTATTGCATGATACAGATTTTGTGTTGTAGGATCGAACACGACTCCAATTACCGGCTTCCCCGATTTTGAAACCAATGCGATGGAAACGGCATAACCGGGTGTTTTTTCGGTAAAAGCCAATGTGCCGTCCATTGGATCGATACACCAGAAATAGTCTTTTTGAAGACGGCTTTTATCGTCAACGCTTTCTTCGGTTAGTAGTGCCAGATCGTACTTCGAAAGGGTAGGAGATAGCACTTCCAGTATTATATTTTGTGCTTTTACATCTACTTCGGTAACCACTTGCGAGGCCAGGCTGTCGGCAGCTTCTTTATTCTTTACGCTTACTTCTTTTGTGGAAAACTCGCTGATTAGCAAACCTGCTTTTTGGGCCGCCTTAATGGCAAGTAGACAAAGTGTGTTTAAGTCGGTGATTGATAATTGCATAGTTTGATTGAAATGTTTACTCTAATTATTGAGCCTTAAAGTTAAACAAAGCAAGCACAAAACTATATCGAAAGCTGTTCAATTACTTCGCGCGAAACACGTTCACTGTACGAATTGATTTTCCAGTGCCCGGGATGCCAGCCTTTTAAAAATCGGTGAAAATCGGCCCAGGCGAAATGATATAAATTACGCCAGTCGGCTTCTAGCGCATCGCCATCAATAGTGGTATTCTTCTTTCGAAGTGCTTCACGCAGATGAGAAAAATAGATGTCGAGCAATTTCCCTTCGTATTTCTCACAGTCGTTTTCGCTCATGCAGCTGCCAATAAAATAAGCCAGGTCTTTCATTCCGCAACCACCGCCAACATATTGAAAATCGACAGCTGCCACATTCTTTCCATCGTTTGAAAAACAGAAGTTGGCCAGTTTGGCATCGCCATGCACCAGCGTTTGAAAAGGACTTGCGCTCAGTTTTTCATCAATAGTTAAAGCGGCATTTTTTAAGGGCTGGTCGTCCATTGCTTCCAGCTCTTCGGGGCGGGTTTCCAGGTGCCAGTAGGTGCCGGTTTCCCACAAACCCTGTGGCTTTGTTTCCATAAAAGTTGCATGAAAATTGGCCAGCCAATGCAGACAGGCTCCAATATTATCCCAGTTAACAGAGGAACTTAATCGTTCAGCGAATCCGGAGCTGTCGAGGTCTTCAAAAACCATTAAAACTTCGTTGCCCTTTGTTTCCAATGCAAAACATTGTGGTGTTTTGCAGTCATCGTCGCACTTCGCATTAAACGACTTGTACCACTGCGTTTCCACCTTGTACGATTTTAATTTCCGCTGATGCGAAAGATCGGTGTTCCAACCGCGTGGATGTGATCCTCCTTCAGGCAGGTTTACATGTTTTACCACCACACTTTCAAGTTCACAACCTTGCAATCCAAAACGTACGATCTCGCCGTAGCCACTCCACAAACTTTGAATGACTTCAATTTCGTATAGGCTTTCGGCTCCTGTTGATCGTAAAATTGTATTTTGAAAATGTTTATCCATGTTTTCCTTTCTTTGTCATTTCGAAGGAGGAACGACTGAGAAATCTGTTTCGATTGACAGCAGATTTCTCACCCTCATTCTTCGGGATTCGAAATGACAGCTATTTAAGGTTCGAATTAAACAATTTGCGGTTACCTGCCATTTCACCCAGCGATGCCGGTCCGTTAATACAACCACCCTCACAAACCATTACTTCTATAAAGTTTGCCGGTGCTTTTCCACGCGCATAAGCTTTCATCATACCAACGGCTTTTTTATCAACACCGTTTATCATCAGTTCTTTAATATTTGCTTCGGGGCGTTCAGCTTTAACGGCTGCTGCCACACCTCCCGAGAGTGCAAAACCACGATCAAGTGTTTTTTTATTGTGGCGGTTTTCGTTATCGGGCAGTCCACCCAGATCAATATCCAGTCCAACGATAAGTGCATTCAACTCTTCAAACGACATTACATGATCTACCTTTTCGTTGCGTCGGGCTTCTTTGCGTTTACCGATACATGGCCCGATGAAAACCACTTTCGTTTCCGGGTTTTTTTCGCGTGCCATATCTGCGGCATACATCATTGGCGATGGTGTGTCAGAGACAAAAGGTTTTAAGCCTTTCACGTGCTTGTCAACTGTCTCCACATAACTTGGGCAACAACTGGTAGTCATAAACGCTGCACCTTCGTCCATGCGTTCCAGAAATTCTGCCGATTCGTGTTCCACCGTTAAGCGTGCGCCGTCGGCAACTTCCACCACTTCGTTAAAACCAATTTCTTTTAGCAGACTTTCAATTTGTCCGGTTGAAAGGTTGAACTGACCATGAATAGCCGGTGCAAAAATCGCTGTGGTGTGTTCTTCCTTGCGGATGCACATCAGAATATCAATAAGCTGACTAACCTCGAAAATACTGCCAAACGGACAAGCGACCATACATTTTCCGCAGTAAATACATTTATCATCGTCAATGCGTTCAACACCGTATTCATCTTTTGAAATCGCGGCAACAGGACATGCCGCTTCGCACGGAATGGGAACATGGATAATGGCGTGGTACTGGCATTGTTTCTGGCAAATACCACAATTAATACATTTTCCCGAGTCGATTTGAGCCTGCCCATTAACCATTCTTACGGCGTCTTTTGGGCAGTTCATCATACACGGCCGTGCAACACAGCCACGACAAAGGTTACTCACCACGTACTGCGCTTTTACACAGCTGGTACAGGCTTCGTCAACCACAGTCATTGTTTCTTTCTTTAATTGGTTCCGGTTTTGGGCATTTTCGGCATATTGGCTCAAAGGCGTTAGTTCGTCTTTTTCGTCGTCAACGGTAAAGCCAAGCAAGGGAAATAGTTTGTATTTTATCACTGCCCGCTCTTTATGAATGCAGCAGCGGTGCTTTGCTTCGCTTCGTTTTGGAGCCATCAGGATAGGAATTCGGTCGATTTCTTCAACCAGCTTACCATCGGCAAAGAGTTTGACGATTTGTTTTAATAAATCTCTTCTGATAATCAGTGTGTTGCTTGTGTATCCCATGATGCCATTATTTTTTGACGCCGCAAAAGTACTGCCTTTTTTATGTTCCGCAACATCTTTGTTGTGAATAGTTGATGCTTGTTAAGCCAGAGTTAAAACGGAAGACGATGCGCATGGCAAACCTGTAACAAAAAGCTTTGCTTGTAACACTATTTAAGTAAATTTAGCCAGTGATGACAAATTACGGGCAGCATTTTATATTTTTGAAGATATCCGGGGTGCTTCAATCTACCGTACTAAGGAATAAACTAACAATAAATAAAAATTATATGAAATCAATTAAAGCTTATTTCCCGCTTTTATTAGTGCTTGTTTTGGGTTTTACAGGGTGTACTTCAACCAAAGAAGAGCAGAAAACAAATACAGGTATGCTTGCTGATTCACTGGCATCAGCAGAGAATCTTATTCAGCAGTATATTGATGAGGGTGAGTTAGCAGGTTTTTCTGCGCTGGTAATTAAAGACGGTGAAGAGGTTTTAAGAATGAACAAAGGCTATGCCGACAGAGAAAATGAAATTTCTATTGAACCCAATACCATTTTTCGAATTTTTTCCATGAGTAAACCGATTACGGCAGTTGCTTTGATGACTTTGTACGATGAAGGGCGATTTGATTTAGATGATAAAGTATCGGATTACATTCCAAAATACGCCGGTATAAAAGTATACACGCCCAACGATAATGGTTTTAGCTTGGAGGAACAGCAACCCGAAATGACGATTCGCCATTTACTTACTCACACTTCCGGAATTTCTTACGGCTGGAATCCGACCTATGTTGATTCGCTTTACCGCGTAAATAATGTTAGTGGCTGGGACGGAAAACTGGAGGATAAAATGCTTTTATTGGCTGATATGCCGCTAAACTTTCAACCCGGCACCCAATGGATGTACGGACTTTCGATTGATGTAGCCGGTTACCTCGTGGAAGTAATTTCAGGACAGCCTTTCGATGAATACCTTCAGGAGCACGTTTTTGGACCGCTAAAAATGGACGATACCGGATTTTATGTGCCGGAAGAAAAACACGATCGCTTATGCAATTTATATAACCAGGGAGATGATAACAGGCTTCAACCAGCACAAAAAGGCTTTGCAGACGCATTTAAAGAACCGGTAACACTATTTTCGGGGGGTGGAGGCCTTGTTTCAACTGTTGATGATTATGCCCGTTTTTGTAAGATGTTGCTTAACGGTGGTGAACTGAATGGAGCCAGAATTTTGAAACCGGAAACCGTAAAAATGATTATGAGTAACCAACTTCCTGAAACTGCAAGCTACGAAAATGGCAACATGGGATTTGGACTGGCCGGAGCTGTTGATTTTGAAAGCGGAGAATACAGTTGGGCAGGGATGGCTTCTACAAACTTTTGGATCAATCCTACCAACCAGCTAATAATTATTACGGCAACACAGATATTGCCAAGTAATTATGGGTATGCAAACGAGTTCAAATCAAAAATCGACAATTCGTTAACCAAATAATAATGAAACTATGGAGCTGAGAAATTCAATCATAATATTCCTTTTTACTTTTCTATTCTTATCCTGTAATACGGCTGACGAATGGGAACTGTTAATGGATAATGATCTTTCAAAATGGGATACCTATTTAAGTTACAAACATAAGTTGGGCTACAATGGAGAACAACCAAAGGATGCCGACGGGAACCTTATTTCACCCATTGGATTAAATAAAAAGGGCTACGATGTATTTACGGTAACAGAAGATAATGGTGAAGAAGTTATTAAGATCAGCGGTGAAATTTATGGCTGCCTCATAAGCAAAAAAGAATACGCTAATTATCACTTGCGAATGAAAATGAAATGGGGCGATAAAAAGTTTGATCCGCGTAAAAGTCTGCTGAAAGATTCAGGTATTTTATATCATTCCATTGGGTCGCTGGGAGCCGAGTATTGGCGCACCTGGATGTTGTCGCAGGAATTTCAGGTAATGGAAGGCCACCTGGGAGATTACTGGAGCCAAATCACTTCAGCAATCGACATCCGAGCATACCTGCCCGAGTATATTATGAATCCGGTTGCCGATGAAAGTCAACCCTTCCTGCCGATGGGCCAGAGTGAAGAAATACAAGGATTTTGCCTGCGAAGTGGAAATTATGAAAAAGCGCCGGGGGAGTGGAATACCCTGGAACTGATTTGTTACGACGGGAATAGCATTCATATTGTGAATGGGCAGGTGGTAATGATACTGCGTAATTCGCGCTACATTAAAGATGGTGAAACTTTGCCGTTAGATAAAGGAAAAATACAGCTACAAAGCGAGGCTGCCGAGGTGTTTTATAAGGATATTGAGATAAAAGAACTGGACAAAATGCCGGAAGATTTTGCCCAGTATTTCAATTAGTTATTCACTTCTTATTTCTGTATAAGCAGTTAATATAAAAACCCCTGTATTGTTCGTGGAAAAGACGATTCTATTCTTCGGCTTCTTCCGTTTTTGGCAGAAAAATATGGGCCAGTTTGAATACCGGAGAATTGGCTCGTTCCTGAGTTAGGTTTGTTGTAAGCGCAATAATCAGTTCTTCATCAGGGTAAATAAGCACTGCAGAACTACCTCCATGCACAAAACCTTCGCGTCCGTAGGCAATATTTCCCTCGCGGTCGTGAAGAATAATCCACCCGTTGGCAAATTGCGATTGCTGATTGTTGTTCAGCATTACGGGCTCAAAAAGATGAGCGCGGGTGCTGTCGTTGAGGTAATCCGAGGAGAGGTAAATATTTGTGAGTTTTACCAAATCTTCGGCACTTGATAAAAGCCCGTCGGATGGAGCTCGCCAGCGCATGTCAATGGTTAATGCATTTGTCACCTGTGCAATCATATTGTGATCGTAAAAATCGGTACGTCCTTTTATTGTAGCAAAAGGATTATCAGGAGCGGTATTTTCAAAATGCAGCGTGTCGGTTACATACTCTTTAAGTAAAGTGTTAAACTTTTTCCCTGATGCTTCTTCCATAATGGCACCAAGTAGGTTAAAGTTTAAGCGGCTTTCTTGTTGAAAGTTTCCCGGTGGTGCCATCAATTCATCATCCTGAAAAATTTCCAGTCCTTTTTGTAGCGAAACATTTATGCCCCGCCACTTGCTTTCGCGGCTATTTAACTGCCTTATTCCTGAAGTATGATTCTTTAGGTTATCCAAGGTGATGGGAAGTCTTTTTTTCGGAAATTCAGGGAGATAATGCTGAATTGTAGAGTCAGGAATGAGCGTGCCATCTTCCACCATTTTTAGGTAAATAAGCGTGGTATAAAGTTCGGATAAGGAGCCGATACGGAATTTTGTATCGCGGGTGGTTGATACCTCAAGATCTTTCGAGGCCAGACCAATACCTTCCGAATAGATAATTTTTCCGTTTTTGGAGATGGCGATTTGTGCCCCCGGAATAAAATTATTCCGCATGTAAAAAGAAAGTTCTTTTCTAACTTGTTTTATTTCTTCAACGTACTTTTTGTCGTACAAAATACTGGTGTCTGCTTTTTTACAGTTTGTTAGCGTTACAACAATAAAAAACAAAATAAAAACTTGAATTCCTCGCTTCATTTTTACTCAGGTTTTAGTTTTAAAAGCAGCTGCAAAAATAAAAAAAATGAAAATGTTTGTGCGTGAAATTTTGTTAAAAAGGCGTCTATTAGTCCTCGTTACTTAAAGAAAATTCTTTTTCTGAAGCAGGTTTTGAAAAGCGATTTTATACGTGCTGCTCACCGGAATAAGTTTGTCTTTTATTTTGATTGTATTGTTTTCGATGTAGTCTATTTTATCAATTGAAATGATATACGATTTATGTACGCGAATAAATTTCTGATCATCCAGCAATTCCTGCATTTTTTTGAAATTCAGGAGGGTCATAATCCGACTGTCCTCGGTGTGAATTTGCAGGTAATCGCGCTGTCCTTCAATGTATAAAATCTTATCGTAATAAACTTTAACCGTTTTATTCCCCGATTTTATAAAAGTAAATTCAGGGTGCTCATTATTTTCAACTGGTTGTTGCCGGGTTGGCATCGGAGCCTGATTATTCTGGTCTTTTAAAAAGCGTACATAAACTTTTTCGGTGGCTTTTACAAAACGCTCAAAAGGTATGGGTTTCAGCAGGTAATCAACAACGTCTAACTCGTAAGCTTTCAGGGCATATTCATCAAAAGCTGTTGTTAAAATAACGTATGGCGGATCTTTTAAAGTCTCAAGCAACTGGATGCCGGTGAATTCGTCCATCTGAATATCGAGAAAAATAAGGTCGACTTTGTTTTCGCGCAGAAATGAAAAGGTTGACAGAGCGTTATCGAAGGTGCCCATAAGGTTCAGATAATCAATTTTTTCGGCAAAACGTTCTATCTTTTTTAAGGCCAGAAGTTCGTCATCAACAGCTATACAATTCATTTTCATAGGAAACCTATTTTCGATTAAACCGGTACTTTTATATGCACATCAAATTTATCCATATCCTTTTTAATATCAAAAGTAAAATTGCTGCCATAAAGGAGTTTTAATCGCTTTTCAACATTTATTAATCCTGTTCCGGTGCCACTGTCTGGTAATTTGAAGGTGTTGCGTTTTACGAAATTCGAGGTACGTAGTTCAATCCAATTTGCATCTATATAAAAGTTGATGACTATACCGGGCGATTCTGATTGTTTATTACAATGTTTTACGGCGTTTTCGATAATGGGGATAAACAAAAGTGGCGGCACATATTGCGAGTTAAGTGCTCCTTTCTGTTCAAATTTTAAAAAATCAGGATCAGCAAAGCTTAGTTTTGCCAGCTCCAGATAGTCTTGAATATAACTAAGTTCTTTATCCAGTTTTACCATTTCGTGCGTTGATTCCTGCAGCATGTAACGCATGATTTTTGAGAGCAGAACGATGGCATTTGAAGCTTTTTCTTTGTCTTCAAAAATTAGTGCATCAATGTTATTCAAAACATTAAAAAGAAAATGAGGATTTACCTGTGAGCGTAAAATTCCTAATTCCGATTGAATGGTCTTACGCTCCAGTTCCGACTGGGTTAATTGAATATTGTAGGAATAGCTGAACAGCTTAAAAGCCGTGGCCGTGCCAATGATCATAAAATTATTCAGCAAGGCTGAAAACAGTTCTGCACTAAACGGGCGACGCACCACCCTAAACCCGAGCATGGGTTGGATATTCAGCTTTATATAATACGATATTGCAATGTTGAGTGCAATGATTATAGCAGTGCCTAATATGAAAATCTCAAAACGTCGCTTTTTAAATACAAAGCGGGGAATGAGGTATTCAATAACAATGTAAACACCAACAATGTCGATAGGGATATAGATGATGTTTATAAATGCTTTTATTTCAAATCCATACGACAAAAGGTACGGAACGGTATAAAAAGTAAATATAAATATCCAAAACAGGATGTGGTTAAGAACCCGGTACTTAAAAAATTTCATTGTAATGTTAAATGCTTTTCCAATACAATGGTACGCGATTTATTTGAATAAATAACTGATATTCTGCCAATAAGCCGATAATTTCGTCTAGTCTGTGTGTTTCGAAAGAATCAGAATTTTGCAGATTAGAAATTGCATTTTGCAGATGATTTAGTGTTATTCACTTATTGCCTGGCAAAATAAAAGCATCGTTCCAAAGAATAAAAGCAAAAGTATAATCTTTTTGCACGGCCACGCTTGTTTCTTCGTTTTCCGACTGAGCTACGGTAAACAGCTCCACAAGTGTAGCTCTTTAGATTAATTGAAAAAAATGTATGGAGTGAACCTATTTTTTGTTTATTCCTGTTGACGTTTTATCTACCAAAGTACACACTGTTGCGTCGCCTGTTACATTTACCACAGTACGCATCATATCTAAAATTCTATCAACGGGTAAAATAATCGCAATCCATGCCGGGTTTAAGCCAACCGATTGCAATACAACCATCAGCATTACCAGTCCGGCACTGGGAATTGCCGCCGAGCCAATGCTTGCTAAAGTAGCTGTGAGCACTACGGTAAGTTGTTGCCCCAAACTTAAATCAATCATGTGCATTTGGGCCAGAAATATAACAGCCACCGCTTGATATAAGCTTGTTCCGTCCATATTTATTGTGGCGCCAATTGGTAAAACAAAACTCACTGTCTTTTTATCAATCTTTAGGTTCTCTTCAACGCATTCCATTGTTACCGGAAGGGTTGCAGCACTCGAACTGGATGAAAATGCCAGCACCTGGGCAGGGCTAATCCCTCTGAAAAAGTCGCGGTATTTAATATTTACACCAAATGCTTTAAGTAAGAGCGGGTATAAAACAAATGCCATAATCAGCAATCCTCCAAATACGATAACCGAATACCACGTTAATCCCATAAAGAGTTCAAGCACTTTTCGAATGTCGTCGCCTGCAATGTCGTTTACCACACCAGCCATTAAAGCAAAAACAAAATAGGGCGAAGCTATCATTATTATATCTATCATTTTAATGAAAGCATCAGACATCCCATTTACGAGCTGAATTATGGGATCAGCCTTTTTGGGCTTAATGTACAACAGTGCTATCCCGAAAAATATAGCAAAGAATATAATTTGAAGCATGGAACCGTTACCCGATAAAGCATTAAATATATTCTCGGGGATTATATCCACCAGAGCTTGTAACGGGCCTTTTTCTTTTTGCGGAGGTTGTACAATATCTTCAGGATTTACTTCTGAGCTACTTGCTATATTATCTCTGTTTTTTAATGCTTCCTTGTAGAGTTTGTTATTGTTTAATGCAGGATTTGCAATGCTTTCAATATTGTTATCCTCTGCCCAAATTTCATAGGCAATTCTACTTTCAACACGTACCTCTTCTGATAATTTTTTTCCGGGAGAGATTGTATTGACCAGCAATAGTCCTAAAGCAACTGCCATAAAAGTAGTACCGATGTAAAAGGAGAGTGTTTTTAATCCCATTTTACCCAAATCTTTAGGATTGCCTAAACCTACAATTCCTCCAATAATTGAGAATAAAATAAGAGGAATGGCAATAAGTTTAAGCAGGGCAATAAAAATATCTCCAAATGGGGCAATCCAGTTGTTGGTAAAATTACTCCATCCGAGATAACTCGATAACAAAGCCCATATTATACCTAAAAATAAAGCAATTACTATTTGGAGGTAGAGAGGAATATTTCGGATTTTCATGAACAGGTTTTTTCGATTTCAAATAAAGAGTCGCTAATTTATCTTTTTTTAGAGACCTGGCAAAGCTATTTCTATCTGCGCTTGCCAATTGTGAAACTGAATCATGTAATTATTGAAATAATACTTATCTTTTTAGCTATAATGGTTGTTTTGACTACTCCAAAATTTTAAATGGTTTTGTAAATATTCATTATATCAAAAACTGAAAAAGATCAGGTTTTTCGTTTAGGTACTCGTAAATAAACCCATTTTCTTCCATGCGTTTTATAAGCCCTTCAAAATCTTCTTTTTTCTGAATTTCTATTCCGATTACTGCAGGACCTTTTTCACGATTTGTTTTTTTCGAGTATTCAAAATGGGTAACATCGTCGGTGGGGCCAAGTACCACATCAACAAAAGTACGCAGGGCACCGGCACGTTGCGGAAAACGAACAATAAAATAATGTTTTAGGCCTTCGTATAGCAACGATCGTTCTTTTATCTCTTCGGTGCGGGTGATGTCGTTATTACTGCCACTAACAATACAAACTACGTTTTTTCCTTTAATTTGATCGCGATAAAAATCAAGCGCGGCAATCGACAGTGCCCCTGCCGGTTCAATAACAATGGCATCGCGGTTGTACAATTCCAGAATCTTCGTACATATTTTCCCTTCAGGTACGGGGCGATATTCGTCAATAACCTGTTTGCATATTTCGAAAGTAACATTGCCAACACGCTGAACGGCGGCACCATCAACAAACTTGTCTATTTTTTCCAGCTTGATTACTTTATTTGCCTCCAGCGATTTTTGCATCGATGGTGCCCCGGCAGGTTCTACTCCAACAATTTTTGTGTTCGGACTAATTTGTTTAAAACAAGCGCCAACACCTGCTGCCAAACCACCACCACCAATTGGAATAAACAGATAGTCGATCGTTTCTTTCGCATCCTGCAAAATTTCCAATCCAACTGTTGCCTGCCCTTCAATAATTTGAGGATCGTCGAATGGATGGATGAACGACATGCCCGTTTTCTGGCAATCTTCAAGTGCTGCACGGTGGGCATCGTCGTAAGTGTCGCCGGTAATAATCACCTCCACATGGGTTTTGCCAAACATTTTTACCTGCTTAATTTTTTGTTTAGGTGTTGTTGATGGCATGTATATTTTACCATCAATTCCTAAAAGTCGGCACGAATAGGCAACTCCCTGGGCATGGTTTCCCGCACTGGCACACACCACTCCTTTTTTGCGTTCGGCATCGGAAAGATGCGCAATTTTATTGTAAGCGCCACGAATTTTATAGGAACGGACAATCTGCAGATCTTCGCGTTTTAAATATACGTTGGCCTTGTATTCTTCCGATAAATTCAGGTTTTTCTGAAGTGGCGTGTGAAGCACTATTTCGCTAAGGTTGTGTTTTGCCGTTGTAATATCCTGCAATTGGGGAAAATATTTTGAGTCGCTCATTTTGCAATTTTTGTGCAAAGATAAGTTGGAAGCTGCCAAAAGCAAACTAAGCAGTGCTATTTTATAGCTTTGGCAGGAAGATCAAGATCCCTGCTACTGCTGCCATAACCGTGGCAATTACAACAGCAGCTGCTGAAATATCTTTTATAACCTTGATATTGATATTTTGTTGCGCACACATAAAGTTACAAATGCGTTCAATTCCTGAATTAAAAGCTTCTGCACCTAACACAAAACCAATGGCAAAAATGATGAAGATCCATTCAGTGAGTTCCAACTTTACAACCCATCCCAGAATTAGTACGAAACAGGCAATCACCAAATGGATTCGAAAATGTATTTCTGTTTTCCAGAGCGATATAATTCCATGAAATGCATGTTGAAAGCTTTTGAGTCTTTGATTTACCGAATGTACTAAGGACGTTTTCATCTGTTAAAAATTTTTTGATTTCTGAATGTTCAAAAAATTTGAATACATTCAGGAACTCACATAAATTTTAATCATTCTTATTTGTGAATCTAGAATGAGGAAAATTCATGTTCGTTTCATATTTTCTGTTTATATAACCTCCTTCCGAAGGATACGAAAGGAGGCGTTGAGCTTATTCTTTATACCAATTCACCTTTCGGGTAAAAAACATTAATGCTGCTAAGAGTACAAACAATCCAATACTCCCGGCCAGCAGTGCAAACGATTCAAGTTGTAACAGGATAAAAATAAACAGGTAGCAACCCGCTAATCCGAAACTGGTTCCCAGTTGAGTTTTTAGCTTGGGCATAAAACTACGTGTGTAAAAGAATACCAGTAATATTACGGCCAATGCTGCAAGCAGATACGCCATATTAAAACCGAGGTGTTCAGATATTGACAACAACAGTAAATAGAAAATAGTGATTGCCGAACCAACCATAATGTACTGAAACGGATGGATACGCTGTTTCGAAAGCACTTCAAATAGAAAGAAAACCACAAAGGTTATAATAATGATGAGGATGGCGTATTTGGCACTGCGCGTATTTTTCTGGTAATGGTCGGCAAGGCTAACCATTTCAACACCGAATTTTGAGTTTTCAATATCATTTTGGTTAAGGGTATTGTTGGTACTTATCCATTGTTGGGGGTAGTTTCGGTTAAAATGTAAAACGCTCCAGTCGGCTTTAAAACCTTTGTCATCCACAACGCGGTCAGTAGGAAGAAAATTGCCAGTAAATCCGGGATCGTTCCATGCCGATTTTAAATGAACGGTAGTAGTCTCTCCCAGTGGAGTGAACATCAGGTTTTGACTGCCTTTTAACTGCAGCTTGATGTTGAAAGTTCCGTTCAAGTCTTCGTCAAACAGCTGTTTAAGAGGCATGGCAACGCCGCTGTGCCCAATCGGCGAGGCTGCTTTTCCGGGCGAGAACGTATATTGTACATCGTTCCATTTAAGCGTCAGTCCTTGGTTTATTCCTCTCAAGTCGCTTATGGATAATTGCAGGTGAGCATCGTCCCAAATTATATCTGAAGATTCAATGTTCAGTTTCTCCAGATCAATATCCTCAAAATAACCGGCTATCGATAGTTCCGCTTCGTACACATCCACATTATAAATGCTCCTTTTCAGTTGTTTGGGCAGTAGTTTCCCGTTAATGGACAACTCTTTGGGCAGGAACGTAGCGTACCGGGTTACTTCGTTATACTGGCCTTCCTCTTCGTTATAGATTCCCTTTTTGAAGGGAATGTAAAGTACAGGACCACTGATGAGCTGCTCGTTTGACCACTTGCTCATCACTTCGTGCACTACGTGCACCGAGTTGTTCTGGCGTTCGCCAACCAACTCCTGGATCATTACTTTCGGAATCAGCAAAATGATAATAAGCATACCGATTACTAAAAGTTTGAACGACAATGTTCTGTGGAAACTGATTCCGAGGCGATCTAAAATGTTTTCTTGTTTTTCCATGATTTGATTGATTTAAAAGTACTTTGAAATACAAAGTAAATGAATAAAAAAATTATTTGTTTGTTATATTTTGATTGTTTATTAAATCCTCCAATGCTTTTAAATGCAACTCAAAAGCGTTACTGCCGTTCGTTGTAACTGCATAAGTTGTGTTTGGCTTTTTGCCAACAAAGGTTTTATTCACCGAAATGAATTTCTCCTTTTCCAATGCTTTTATGTGGCTGGCCAGGTTACCATCAGTCAATTCAAGCAATTCTTTCAGTTCGTTAAAACTCAAGCGCGAATTCACCATTAAAGCAGCCATAACGCCCAGCCTTACTTTATTCTCAAAGGCCTTATTCAGATTTTGAATCGGATTCTTCACGCTTCTGAATTTTTGTTTTCACGATTTAAGAACATCAACCCATAAATAATGTGAACGATACCAAATCCAATGGCCCAGAAATAAAGACCGAAACCCGGAAATATTGCCGCCAGTAATCCTAGTACGATCTCAACCAAACCAAGACTAAGAATTTCGGGGCGTGTATATTTGGCAGCATTTACCAGTGCTAGTCCATAAAAAATAAGAAAACAGGGGCTAACAACCCCGTAGTAACCGCGTAAGGCAAGCACCGCAGTTAATATTCCTCCAGTTGCCAATGGAATCAGCAGATTGATCAGTAACAGTTTTGAACCCGGTCCCCAAATCGGTTTTTCCTCTTTTTTAGCCTGCCTGACTGTTAAAATGTAAATGGAGAAAAGCGACAGAATTAAAACTGTAATACCGATAATAAATATCGAGGTGAGGACATCGTTTATACTTTCCTTTGGTATGGAGTAGGGAAACTGACTTACAATGCGATGGGCAAAAAAAGCACCGATAAGTGCATACAAACCCACTAAAATTCCTGATAGTCCACTGAGTGACAGGAAACGACTTGAGCGTTCCATAATGTTGCGGATGTCTTTTAATTCGCTTAACAGCTTTTCTGATTCATTCATTTTAAAAGTACTTTGAAATACAAAGTAAAGTATTATTTCTCAGAAATAAAAGAGCTCGAGAAATTTTAATACTATTTTTTTACCGTGGAGTGAAGTGTTGGCTGACAATGAACTGTAAATTTTGAATGAGAACTTTTGCTTGTTCGTTTAACAAAATGTTTTATCTTAGCTGGTACTTAGAACCTTCAAAGTAATTTAAGAAATGAAACATTTATCGCGCGCGTTCGATGGCCAAAATCAATGGTGGAAATTTTTAGTCGTAATGGTTGTGGCAGTCATTGTCGGGCAAATAATTGGCGCTATACCGCTCATTGTTGTAATGGGAGTATCAATAGCTATGAATGGTGGGCAGGTGGCGACTCCGGAGAATCCGATGGATTTAGCTGCGTATGGAATAAACCCAAGCCTTGGGTTGGCACTTATGGTTATCCCGTTTATTGTAACACTGGTTTTGGCCATTGTTCTGATAAAGTCTTTCCATCAGCGAACATCCAAAGATGTTGTTAATGGGGGTGCCCCTTTTAGATGGAATCGCTTCTGGCTTGGAACTGGCGTATGGGGTGCAATTATGCTGATCCTGTTTTTTGTGCAGTTAATTATCAGTCCGGAAGAGCTGGAATTTCGTTTTGATCCGGCTTCTTTTATTCCGCTGGTTTTTGTAGCTGTTTTGCTTATTCCAATCCAATCAGGTACCGAAGAATTTATATTCCGGGGTTACCTGGCACAGGGTGTTGCCGGATGGACAAAACGTGTGTGGGCGGCTATTCTCATTCCTTCGATATTGTTTGCGTTAATGCATGCGGCTAATCCGGAGGTGAAAGAACACGGATTGTGGGTGATGATGCCATCGTATTTTGTTTTTGGTGTGGCATTCGCAGTTACAGCAGTTCTTGATGACGGAATTGAATTGGCCATTGGCATACATGCCATTAATAATACGCTCGGCGCACTATTGGTTACCAGTAAAGAATCAGCGATACAAGTTCCTTCATTGTTTTTTCAGCAGGAAACAGATCCGGTGAAAGAATCGCTGGTTTTGGTCGTTTCTTCGGTAGTCTTGCTGGTAATTTTAAAACAGATTTTAAATTGGGATTTTTCGGTTATTTGGAAAAAGATAGAACCACCCACTATTGCTGATGAGGCATAATAAAATAAAAAACCCTCAGGAAACTCCTGAGGGTTTTTTATCGAGATGTATATCTGCTTAGTTCTTTTCAATCCAGTGAGCGATCCAGTCGCCAACTGCCGATGTACTTTGTGCTGGTCCTTCGGCAATGTCTTCGGTAACAAAACCTTCAATCATTGAAGCCGCAACAGCATCGCGGATCAATTTTCCTTCTTCTTTCAAATCGAAAGCATATTCAAATAACATTGCAGCCGAAAGGATTGTAGCAATTGGGTTGGCAATGTTTTTACCTGCAGCCTGTGGGTATGAACCGTGAATTGGTTCGAATACCGAAGTGTGAATACCAACTGATGCAGAAGGCAACAATCCAAGCGATCCGGTGATTACACTGGCCTCGTCGGTAAGGATATCGCCAAACATATTTTCAGTAACCATTACATCAAAATTCTTTGGCCACTGAATAATTTGCATGGCAGCGTTATCCACAAACATGTATTCTGTTTTTATCTCCGGATAATTTGGCGCCATTTCCTGTGCCACTTCGCGCCACAAACGCGAGCTCTCCAGTACGTTGGCTTTGTCAACCACCGTCAATTTTTTATTGCGTTTGGCAGCAAATTCGTAACCCAATTTTAAAATGCGCTCTACTTCATCGCGGGTATAAATACAGGTATCGAATGCTGTATTTCCATTATCTTTGCGGCCTTTCTCTCCAAAGTACATACCCCCGGTTAATTCGCGAATGCAAACAAAATCGGCACCTTCAACCAGTTCGCGTCGAAGTGGCGATTTGTGCAATAACGATTCAAAAGTTTCAACCGGACGAATGTTGGCATACAATCCCAGTTTTTTACGCATGGCAAGCAAACCCTGCTCAGGACGAACCGTAGCTTTTGGGTTGTTGTCGAATTTGGGATCACCAATGGCGCCAAAAAGCACAGCGTCCGATTTCATGCACAATTCGTGCGTTTCTTCCGGATATGGGTCACCAACTGCATCGATGGCAGCTGCACCCGTTAATGCTTCGTTGTATTCTAATTCGTGATTAAATTTTTGTGCAACAGCTTTCACTGCTTTCATGGCCTGATCAACTATTTCAGGTCCGATCCCGTCGCCGGGCAATAATGCAATGTTCAGTTTCATTTTATTATAGTTGTTTATTTTTCAAGGTATAAAATAGAACTCCCATGATATCACATTCTGGCTTACGTGGCAACAGTTTTGTCATGGTCGTTTCATTTTTTTTAGAAATTTCGGATATGCACATTTGCATGTCCGAGGTTATTTTTATTTTTCGTTTTTTAATTCTTCCAGTCTTGTGGGGTTAAATTCGTTCTCGATTACGTTCAACATCCGGGTAGTTGCCAGAATTGCAGCCGCATTCTGATCGGGATGCAGGCCTTTTGTTTTGAATTCGTGATCGTTGCGCCAGGTAATAACTGTCTCTACCAGAGCATTGGTATTACCGCCCGGAGGAATGGTTACGACATAGTCCACCAATTTTGGGAATATCTTATCAAGGCGTTTGTAGATTTTGTGTAATGCTTTAACAAAAGCGTCGTACTGTCCATCGCCATCGCTGTATTCCTCATAAATTTTACCATCAATTTCAAGCGAAACATTGGCCATTGGGCGCAATCCCATGGTATAACTTATTGAATAGTTTACCACTTTTACACGCTGCTCAAAGAGTTCATTTTCAAGAACATCGGCAACAATATATGGAAGTTCATCGCTGGTAATCGTTTCCTTTTGGTCGGCCAGTTCAATAACCTTGTCCGTAACTTTTTTAAGCGACTCTTTATCCAACTCAATACCAAGATCTTTCAAATTCTTTTTGATATTGGCTTTGCCCGATGTTTTTCCCAAAGCATACTGCCTCGTACGGCCAAAACGTTCAGGGAGCAAGTCGTTGAAATACAAGTTGTTTTTGCTGTCGCCATCAGCATGAATTCCGCTACATTGGGTAAATACATATTCGCCAATTAACGGTTTATTGGTTGGAATGCGAATGCCGGAAAATGATTCGACCAGTCTTGAAACCTTATTCAACTGAGCTTCGTTTACGCCGGTTTTCATTTTCAGGTGATCTTTGATGGTGGCAATAACACTCGATAGTGGTGCATTACCTGCCCGTTCTCCCAGTCCGTTTACTGTAGTGTGAACGCATCGCATTCCGGCTTTCAGTGCATGGAAGACATTGGCAATGGCCAGATCGTAATCGTTATGGGCATGAAAATCAAATTCGACATCTGGAAAGTTTTCAATCATTTCCAGGCAGAAATCATAGGTTTCATCCGGATCAAGTATTCCCAGAGTATCGGGGAGCATAAAACGCTCCACCTTTTCATCTTTCAGGCTCGCTATCATAAAGTGAACGTAGTCTTTCGAACTACGCATACCATTCGACCAGTCTTCAAGGTAAATGTTTACCTTAATTCCCATTTCGTCGGCATAGTATAGTACTTGTTTGATGTCGGCCACGTGTTGTTCCGGCGTTTTTCGTAACTGTTCGGTAACGTGTTTATATGATCCCTTGCACAACAGATTGATCACTTTCCCTCCGGCTTTGGCAATCCATTCAAGCGAAATTTTTCCATCAACAAATCCAAGCACCTCAATTTTATCAAGATGTCCTTTCTGTGCGGCCCACTGCATTACCTTCTGCGTGCCTTTGAATTCGCCTTCCGACACCCGTGCTGAGGCAATTTCAATGCGGTCGACTCTTACGTCTTCAAGTAAAACCTTGGCAACACTGAGCTTTTCACCTTCGCTAAACGAAACCCCTGAGGTTTGTTCACCATCGCGAAGGGTTGTATCCATTATGGTCAGGCGTTTACCTGAAATTTCTATTGCTTTGCCTGTCATTTTTTTATCTTTCTGTTTCAAAAATACTTGTCATTTCGAACCTGAAGAATGAAGGTGAGAAATCTGTTTCCAATGTAAGAGATTTCTCAGTCGTTCCTCCTTCGAAATGACATCAGAATTGAAGATTAAGCCTGTTCAAATTCAGCTATTTGTTCTTTCATATCAACAAGGTAGTCGATATCATCTAACCCGTTTTGCAAACAGTGTTTTTTGTACGGATTGATCTCGAAATCAGATGATTCACCTGTAGCTGTGATGGTGAATTTTTGATTTGGAAGATCGACTTCAAAGGTTGAATCAGGATCTTTTTCTATCTGAACAAAGATTTTCTCAAGGAACTCCGGAGAAACAACAACCGGTAACAGGCCGTTGTTCAGTGCGTTTCCTTTAAAGATGTCGGCGAAAAAGCTTGAAACTACCACACGGAATCCATAATCGTAGATGGCCCAGGCAGCATGCTCGCGGCTCGATCCGCTACCAAAGTTTTTTCCACCAACCAGTATTTTCCCTGAATACTTGCTGTTATTCAACGGGAAATCAGCTTTCGGACTTCCATCGTTTTCGTACCGCCAGTCGCGGAAAAGGTTATCGCCAAATCCTTTACGTTCCACAGCTTTCAGGAAACGAGCAGGAATGATCTGGTCGGTATCTACATTTTCAAAGGGCAGTGGTACTGCCGAAGTATTTATTACTGAAAATTTATCGTATGCCATTTTATTGAATATTTGAATATTAGAATCTCGAATATTAGAATGTTCGAATTTTGAATATTGGAGTTTATCTTTTTTGAAGTGTTTGACGTGATTTGATGAGTATTGACGCTATTTCATGAGCTTCCTGAAACATTTTCTCAGTTCGCTCTTTTATCGCTAATTTTTCATCAACTGCAAATTCTAACCAGAATTCACTCTCATCGGCTTCTTCAATTGATATACTCAGTTTAGAAATGATCATTGGAATAGATTGCGCAACACAGGATGCTCTGTAATTTGCTGCTACAGAAGTAGAACATCGAATCAATTGTCCATGAATATGATTACCAAGCGTATTTTTAGGCAAATCCAAAGAAAACTTCACACAGTCGTGAGCAAAGATTTTTGTTCGAAGCTTCATGTTTTCTTTAAATAATGCCAGGTTACTTGTCGACATCTTCGTTAAATTATATGATTCTTTATTCCCTATTCCAATATTCCCTATTCCATCAAGTCTCTTGGATCAGCAATTACACCAGACACTGCCGCGGCAGCTGCAGTAAGCGGACTGGCAAGCAAAGTGCGAGCACCCGGTCCCTGGCGGCCTTCAAAGTTTCGGTTTGAAGTTGAAACAGAATATTTACCCATTGGTATTTTATCGTCGTTCATTGCCAAACATGCTGAACATCCGGGTTGACGTAATTTAAAACCTGCTTCCTCTAAAATTGGAACAAGTCCTTCTGCTTCAATCTGGTTTTGCACCTGTTTTGATCCCGGCACCAACCAGGCAGTAATGTTATCTGCTTTTTTCTTGCCTTTCACAAAAGCGGCAAATTCGCGGAAGTCTTCGATACGTCCGTTGGTACAACTGCCAAGAAATACAAAGTCAACCGGTTTGCCTTTCATGGCCTCACCCTCGTGGTATCCCATGTATTGCAGCGATTTTAGATAAGTGGTTTTATCACTTCCCTCCAAACCTCCAGTTGTAGGGATGGTTTGCGAAACACCTATTCCCATTCCCGGATTTGTACCGTAAGTAATCATCGGCTCAATATCCGCAGCATCAAACGTGAAATCAGTATCGTAAACTGCACCTTCGTCGGTTTTTAATTCCGCCCATTTTGTCATGGCCTTTTCCCAATCTTCGCCTTTTGGAGCAAACTCACGACCTTTTATGTAGTTAAATGTTGTTTCATCCGGCGCGATCATACCACCGCGGGCACCACTTTCAATACTTAGGTTACAAAGAGTCATTCGTCCTTCCATCGACAGGCTGGTAATTGCCGAGCCTGCATACTCGATAAAGTGACCGGTTCCACCACTGGTTGATATTTTCGAGATAATGTACAGCGCAATATCTTTTGCTGTAACTCCTTTATCGAGGTTTCCATTGATGGTGATTCGCATTTTTTTCGGTTTGGGCTGCATAATACACTGGCTTGCCAAAACCATTTCCACCTCGCTGGTGCCAATACCAAAAGCAATGGCTCCAAAAGCACCGTGTGTAGATGTGTGGCTGTCGCCACAAACAATGGTCATTCCCGGTTGGGTTAAACCCATTTCAGGACCAATAATGTGAACCACACCGTGTCCTTCAGTACCTA
Organism: Draconibacterium halophilum; assembly: GCF_010448835.1. NCBI lineage: Bacteria > Pseudomonadati > Bacteroidota > Bacteroidia > Marinilabiliales > Prolixibacteraceae > Draconibacterium > Draconibacterium halophilum. The sequence goes on along the minus strand of NZ_CP048409.1, from coordinate 3,473,373 downwards.
AACCGTGATGAGTAATTCCGTGCTCATCGCAATTGTTTTTCAACATATCAACCTGGTTGCGCGAAAGCTCGTCTTTTATCGACATGTGCTGGTTGATGGTTGGAACGTTATGGTCGGGAGTAGCTGTGGTCTGATCCGGACGATACACTTTCAGTCCGCGGTTCTTCAAACCTAAAAAGGCAACCGGACTCGTTACTTCATGAATAAAGTGACGGTCGATATACAATACATTGGGGCCACCTTCGACCTTTTTTACCACGTGTGCATCCCAAATCTTATCAAATAATGTTTTTGCTGTCATGATTTTATTTTGATGTCATTTCGATCCGTCAGCTGACGGAGAGAAATCTATCACTTAAAGGAATCAGATTTCTCCTCCTGCATCGTCGAAATAACAGCGTTATACTCTAAATTTACAATGCCGCAGGCAATTTGTTTATGGCATCCAAAAAGGCTTCAACCGAAGCGGTTATAATGTCGGTATGTGCACCAAAACCGTGGTAGATCGAATCATCGTATTCTACCTGCATGTGTACCTTCCCAATATCGTCGCTTCCGCGGGTGATTGCCTGTACCAGGAATTCTTCGATAACGATCTGGCGATGAATGATCTTTTTAACCGCTTTGATTGCTGCGTCAACCGGACCGTTTCCATCAGAAGTGGCATCGAATTTCTCTCCCGAAATATTCAAAATAACGGTAGCCATTGGTTTTAAGCTTTTGCCGGTAACCACTTGTAGGTATTCCAGTTTAATGCGGTGCTCTTTACGCGTTGCATCGCCAACCAACAAAGCGATATCGTCGTCGCGGATGTCTTTTTTCTTATCGGCCAGGTTCAGGAATTCTTCGTAAACCTCGTCAAGCTTTTCTTTGTCCAGCTCGAAGCCTAACAATTCCAAACGGTGTTTTAACGCGGCGCGGCCACTGCGGGCAGTCAATAAAATTGCCGATTCGTTGATTCCTACCTCAACAGGATCCATAATCTCGTAGTTCTCGCGGTTTTTCAATACGCCATCCTGGTGGATACCCGACGAGTGCGCGAAAGCATTACGTCCAACAATTGCTTTGTTAGGTTGAACAGGCATGTTCATCAAGGTTGAAACCAAACGGCTGGTTCCATATATCTTCTTAGTATTTACACCGGTTTCAATTCCCAGTGTTTTGTAATGCGTTTTTAATGTCATTACAATTTCCTCTAATGAAGTGTTACCAGCGCGTTCGCCTATACCGTTAATGGTAACCTCGGCCTGACGGGCACCATTCAAAATTCCCGAAATAGTGTTGGCAGTAGCCATCCCCAAATCGTTATGACAGTGGGTTGAAATAATGGCCTTGTGAATATTTGGCACATTATCCATCAGGTATTTAATTTTTGCACCAAATTCGTGTGGTAAGGTGTAACCCGTGGTGTCAGGAATATTTACTACCGTAGCACCGGCTTTAATCACTGCCTCAATTACGCGTGCCAGGTACTCGTTTTCGGTACGGCCGGCATCTTCGGCGTAAAACTCCACATCTTCAACGTATTTTTTTGCGTATTTTACTGCCTCAACACCACGTTCGATAATAGCATCGGGGTTGGAGTTGAGTTTGTGGTAAATGTGAAAATCGGATGTTCCGATTCCGGTGTGAATACGACCTTTTTTGGCGTATTTGAGTGATTCGGCTGCAACATCAATGTCTTTTTGTACTGCGCGGGTTAAAGCTGTAATTGTTGGCCATGTAACCGCTTTTGAAATCTCTACTACCGATTCAAAATCGCCGGGGCTCGAAATGGGGAATCCTGCTTCAATTACATCAACTCCCAATTCTTGCAATGCTTTGGCAACTTCAATCTTTTCTACTGTGTTCAACTGGCAACCCGGAACCTGTTCTCCGTCTCTCAAAGTTGTGTCGAAAATGTAAAGTCTGTCGCTCATGATTTATTGTTTTTCAATTCTTATTTTGCTGTCTAAACTAATATCTCTTTTTCAAATCAAAACCTTTTGGTCAGAAGTCCGAAGACCGGAGTCGGAAGAATTTTTCTACTTCTGTCTTCTTACTTCAAGCTTCGTGCTTTCTTGTACTAAAAAAGCCATCCTCTATTTTGAGAATGGCTTTCTTATATTCAATATTGTTTTATCTACATACCATTCTCATTTTCGTCTTGCTAGAAGAAGAATACCAATAATGAGGTTAAAAATAGAGATGTTGATATTTTTTGTCATTTGCTTATGATTTCATGCAAATATGAAAATATTATTTTAAAATGAAAATGAAACGGCCCTTTTTTGTTGAAAAAAGAAGAATAATACCGTAATGTCCGTTTTGTGTTAACATTAGAGTAACTTTTATTTTACCGAAGTTTCGAGTTAGGAGCATTGAGCCACGAGTATATTGTATCCAGCTTCCAATATTCAATAACAAAAGACAATAGAATCTGTTACCAAACATAAGCCCAAAAACTTGTTGTAACGCAACCTTTTTTTACCTTCAAGCATCTTAATCCATAAACATAAAAATAAAACCAATAATGAATACCTCGTAAAACTCAAAAAAACAAAACAAACCGTTTGTACAGTAAACCACCCACACTGCCGCAAACCCCAGGTTGCCAAAGCAACAGAAACCGACCTTTTTAATGCGCTATTTTTAGGTTCTTAATTCTAAAGAACCTGTTTAAGTACTCTCTACTTTTTACTCATTACTAAAATAAAAAAAATGAAACTTGAAATTTTAAAACTAAGTTTAGTATTCTTACTGTTTGCCTTAATTGGGGCAAGCTGTCAGGATGAAGAAGAATTACCTCCATTAAAAGACAAACAGCTCACAGTAAGCGAAATAAAATCGCAGGGCTGTAAAGACCACCTAAAATCAACTGATACTGAAAGGTATATTGAACTTAAGGCCGAAGGAGAAAACCAACTTCGGGTTAAGTTTATTAATGCTACTCTTAATTGTGCTGGATTAGATACAACTTATGCTATGATCAATGATGGTATATTAAGAGTAACATTTATTGATTATGAATGGGCAAATTGTATATGCAATTTTGATCTTGAATGTGTAATCGATTCAATGGAGCAACGAAAATATACTTCGAAAGTTTCGGCTAGTGGTGAGGTTACAACATTTACTTTCCATTATTCCAAAAATCTAGATTCCACAATAGAAATCTCACCTAATTAAAAGCAATGATATGAAGAAATATTTCCTTTTTTTGATCTTTCTTTTGTTCTCGAATATGTTATTCGCTCAAAAAATAAGTGAAGATCAAGCATTTCAGATAATATTAAATAATGATAAGAATATACATGCTCAAAAGAATGTATTATACTATCCTAGTCCTTTAAGTCCAAAAAAAGAATTAATAAATACTAAAATTTGAAATCCCCAGATTTTATTTCATGGTTCTTTTTTGTGGATGAATTCCCTAATCAAAGTTGGGAACATCCTTGCTATTATGCTTTTGTAAACTCTAATACGGGTGAATATATAAAGATAGAAGGTACGTTGCCGCCTGATCTTGAAGAATTGAAAGTAAAGGTTATGCAGCCTATGCCAGGGCCTGGAAAACTATTTAATTTTACAAAGAAAGAAGATGGAATTAAGTCGGCGACGACTTACGATGCTTCCCCGCTCCCGCGCGATTGTATCGCGTGGTTAAGAACAATTAAAAAGAGGATATTGAATTAATTTTAAACATCATAATGAGCCGTAATTATAAGTTTCATAATCCTGACGGTGTATACTTTGTGAGTTTTGCAATAATTGAATGGTTAGATGTATTTACTCGAAATGAATACAAAAAAATCATTCTCGATAGTTTACATTATTGTCAGAAAGAGAAAGGGATGGAAATATTTGCATGGTGCATAATGTCAAGTCATGTTCATCTGGTTTTTAGGAGTTCAGGAGAGCAGAAGCCTGATGCTTCTGGGAGACTTCAAGCGATATACAAGTAAAACAATTGTTCAGGCGATAGTAGATAACCCTAAAGAAAGTAGACAGGAATTTTTATTGAAACATTTTCAGAAAGCCGGAAGCAAATCATCCAATGTAAAGAACTACCAGTTTTGGAGGCATGATAATAATCCTGTTGAATTATGGAGTACAAAAGTAATCGACGAGAAGATTCACTATATCCATCACAATCCTGTTGAAGAAGGATTGGTTTTCAGACCGGAAGATTATTTATACAGCAGTGCAGCCGATTATGCAGGAGAGATTGGAATTTTAGAAGACGTAATAGTTGTAAAATAATAATAACCACGCGATACAATCGCGCGGGAGCGTGGAAGAAATAAGATTCAGTTTACAGTCTCAGTTAACAGTTTTCAGACCTTCAAGGTTTTTAAAACCTTGAAGGTCTGGATTATCCAAAAAACACAAAACACAAAAAACAATTAACCGGGCTGCCCAAAGCACGCCCACAAATACTCACATAAAACAATAAATTATGATTTTAACTTTTAATCTCTCGGGGCTAACGAATGCCGAATTGCTGTCGTTTGCACAAAGCCTCGATGCCCTGCTCGAACCGCTGGGCGAAACCATTTCTGTTATTTACGATCCGTTTAAACATGCCCTGGTAGTATGTGTCGAAACTTCGGCCAGTGCCATTGCCAAGCAGGTGGCGCAGCAACAAACCGAAGCCCTGGGGGCTGCCGACCTGAAACGCGATAACGTGTTTCGTGGAGTAAAATACATTACACAGGCCTATTTGTTACACCCCGATGCCAAAAAACAAGAGGCTGCACAGGAGGTAGAAAAAGTAATTGCCAAAGTAGGCTGGCACCTTAACCGCGAGGGCTATGATGAACAGTCGGCATTGATGAAAACCCTCTTAAAGGAACTTACCGGAAAACAGGCTGCACACGTGGCCTTGCTGGGAATGACTGAATATGTTGATTTGCTAAACACTTCGCAAACCGAATTTGACGTTTTGCGCCAGGAGCAGCTCGACCATAATACCGAAATGGAACAAGTAAGTTCGATGACAGCCGTACGTGGCGATTTGGAACAAACCATAAAAGACCTGCTCGAAATCCTTCCGGGATTTTACCGAATGACCAACAACGAAACGCTTGGCGTGGTTCTTCCAAAAATAAAAGAACTGATCGACCGCACGGTATAATGGCGACTTGATCGTTACTTTTTTCAGACCTTCAAGGTTTCAAAAACCTTGAAGGTCTTTCTTTTGAAAAAAAACGTAAAACGCTGAAATATAAGCTCTAGTAAATCTGCGGCTAACAACTTTTTCCGTCGGATTGCCAGCCGCAATTCTGCGAGAGCCAACCCGACGCGTAGGATTTACTCTCGCAACTCAGCGAGAGCTAACTTTTTCCGTCAGAAATGCTCTTGCAACTCAGCGAGAGCTAAACTTTTGCAAAAGATTGGCTCCTGCAACTCTGCGGCTAACAACTTTTTCGGTTGGATAAGCCCCCGCAACTTTGCGGCTTGTAATTTTTTGTGTAGGAGTGCCCCGCGCAAACCTGCGACAAACAACTTTTACACGAATAAAGATTTACGCAATTTTGTGGCAGGCAGTGCTTCATTGTAAGAGATTCTTCGCTGCGCTCAGAATGACAGCATTACTACAGCATCAAATATCCAATGATCAAATATAGAATAACTAATGACCAATGCCCAGTAACCAATCACTATTGACCAGTTAATTCTTCTTCCTCAACCACCTCTTTCTTTTCCGGTCGCCAGAAAATATCGTCTTTCGATAGCGGGCGAAGTTTTATTTTCCACTCAAATCCGGGCAATGTTTTTTCGCTTTCTTCCAGATTTAGAATTGGTTTTAACTGTCCTTCAGGTTGCTTCTGGAAAGCAATGGCGTGGATTTTTCCATCTTTAAACCGGATGGATATATTGCTACTTTCGGCTCTGTTTAAACCGATAACTGCTTCTTTGTCGCGGGCGTAATACAGTGTTTGCCCATTACCATCAACATCAATATTATTGAGTTTACCGTTAATAATGTAGCCAAGCATGTCCTTGCCCTTAATTTGGTCGTAACGCCCCGTGTCCTGCTTCGAAATGATAAAACTATTTTTTGTCAGGTGCATTTCGTTGGGAGCATTGGTATGTTGGATCATTTCGATGTAGTCGGCACTAAGCTGGTGTTGTTCGCTCCAAATCACCGGATTTCGGTGCAGCTGAACCAGTGAGTCTTTGGTAAAATACATCAGCGAGTCGCAAATGCCCTGCACATCGTTGCGGAAAAAACGTACGCCGTAGTATGCCATTACCAGGTTTTCGCCATCAATGGTATCGGGAATACTTTTTAAGGTATCGGCATGCAGGAAAAGGCTATCCGTTTCATTGTAAGAAATAAATACTGCCGAGTCGGTGGCAATGGCTGTTTCCTTTTCTTCGTTATAAGTGACTTTGTTTCCCTTAATAATGCTTTGGTTTTCAAAATCCTCAATCGTTACATTTCCTTCGGCGTAGCCATCGCCATTTTCCTGGTTGTAGCTAATTTGTCTGGCTTGTATCGACTGGGTGTCGTTATACACCATTGGATGCAGATTGAGGTCGGCCTCTCCGGTTTGCGTATTATACCACCCGTCTTCGGCATAAAGTGTATTCACCGAATCGCGAATGGTAGTTGGCCCCTTAAAATAGATCACTTCTGTTTGCGTATTATAGCGCAGATCTTCACTGTCAATGGTGTACTTGTCAGAATAGCCTACAACGCTGTCGGTAAAATGTGCCTCATTATCATCAAGGAAGTATTTCCCCTCTTTACTGGTAAGTGTGTTGGTGCTGTCAACAATTTTCCCGAAACAATCGTAGTAGCCAACATTCAAATTCATGTCGTAATCCAATGTGTCGGTATAGAGTGTCATTTCGGTATTTACCAGTTTTACATTGTCTATGGCCTGTGCAAAACTTCGGTCGCCATCATAATAAACTTTTCGTGCATACAGGTGTAGTGTGTCGCCTTCGTTGATATGCACATTTCCAAAAGCATCAACACGGTTTGTGCCTTGGTAGGTGTAGGCACTGTCGCAGTACATCATTACTCCTTCGTGCCGGATAATGACATTGTTGATCAGGCGCTGGGCATTGGAAATGTTGTCACTTTGTTCCAGCGATTCAGCCTGTATTATTTCTACCCTTTTTTTCTCTTGCGAAAACCCGGTAACACTTGCCAGGGAAAGGGCAAAAAACAGAATGGTAGGGATTAAATTGCGCACTTTGGCGCTTTTATAAAAACGATAAAAAGGCATTAAAGCAATTTGTCGATGATTTCGTCGATTGAAATATTTTCAGCTTCGGCTTTGTAGTTTTTGATAATCCGGTGCCTCAGTATTGATGGAGCAACAGCTTTCACGTCTTCAATGTCGGGCGAATATTTTCCGCGCAGTGCAGCGTGAGTTTTTGCTCCCAGTACCAAATACTGTGATGCACGTGGTCCGGCACCCCATTTCAGGTATTGGTTTGATATCTCTGCTGCATTTTCATTCTCCGGACGGGTTTTTGCCGCCAGTGTAACTGCATAACGTAACACGTTGTCGTTTACCGGAATTTTCCGAATAAGATTCTGGTAATAAAGAATTTCTTTTCCTGAAATAACGGGCTTCAACTCCGTGTTTTGTATGGTAGTTGTGTTCTTTACGATGGTGATTTCGTCTTCCAGCTTTGGATAGTCGAGCCACACCGAAAACATAAAACGGTCGAGCTGCGCCTCGGGCAGGGGATAGGTTCCTTCCTGCTCGATTGGGTTTTGCGTTGCCAGCACAAAAAACGGCTGGTCGAGATCGAAGTGTTGCCCGGCGGCAGTAACCGATTGTTCCTGCATGGCTTCCAACAGCGCCGATTGTGTTTTTGGCGGCGTACGGTTAATCTCGTCGGCCAGAATAATGTTGGCAAACAACGGCCCGCGAATGAATTTAAAATTACGTTCGTTGTCTAGAATTTCGGTACCGATAATATCCGATGGCATCAGATCGGGCGTAAACTGTATTCGGTTATAGTTTAGCCCAAGGATTTTTGCGATGGTAGTAACCAGTAAGGTTTTTGCCAGTCCGGGAACACCGATCAGTAAAACATGCCCCCGGCTAAACAGCGAGATCAGTACCTGTTCGATAACTTCGTCCTGACCAAAAATTACGGTTGTAATTTCTTCTTTCAGGTCTTTAAATTTGGCCTGAAGTGCATCTAAGGCTTCAACGTCGTTTTTAAAATTCATAAACAATATTTCGTGGGTTATTTAATCCAGTTGTCGAAATTAAAGTTGCAGTTTGCATAAGTTGGGTCAATGCGGATGTAAGTTTGCGACTGACGCTCGGCAATCCATTCCTGTAAAACCTGTTCTTTCTTTTTTGCCAGATACATCTCCGCAAGTGTCTGGTAATCGTTTTGCAGGTTGGCCTTATGCGAGTCTATTTGCTTCAACAGCTTGATGATTTTGTACACCTGTTGCTGGCTTTCCATATCAATGGTTTCAAATGGTTCTGAAATCTCGTTGATATTCATTTTGGTGATTATCTTACTTACGTCGGCATCAACCTCTTCAATCGAAAATTTAGACGACATAGTATTTGCATTAATGGCAATACCGCCGTTATTACGGGTGTTTTTGTCGAACGAGAACATTTGTGCTGCCTGGTCGAAAGCAATTTCATCGGTGCGAATAAGGTTGGCCAAACTGTCGAGGCGGTTGTAGGCTTCTTCCTGTGCTTCAACAGAAACTTTTGGCTTCATCAAAATATGGCGGGTTTGTATTTTATTGCCTTGCTTGTCAACCATTTGAATAATATGAAATCCAAAAGCACTTTTTACTACATTCGAAACTTTGTCGCCTTTCAGGTTAAAAGCTGCTGAAGCATAAGCGGGATCAAGCTGTGCACGTCCCGAATAGCCAATTACACCTCCATCTTTTGCCGATGGACCTTCAGAGTAAATAACTGCCATTGCGGCAAAGCTCGAACCATTTTCAATACGTTTTTTTATCTCGCGCAATTTTGCTTTTACACGGTTTTCTTCGTCAAGCTCAACCTTTGGCTGAACGGTTATCTGTGCATATTCGTATTGCGTAGGAATAGTAGGTATTTCCTCGTTGCTCAGGTTGCGGTAGTGGTAACGTACTTCTGATGGTGTTACGGTTACATTCTCAACAATTTTTGAGCGCATTTGCTGACTTAACAACTGCTCGCGAATAGCTTCCTGCATGTCGGATTTAATTGATGCAATTGGTTTGTTGAAGTAAGTTTCAACGGCGCTTTCTGTACCAAAATGTTGCATGTACATTTGTAATTGCGCATCCATTTGTTGATTTACCTGACTTGGTGTTACACTAATTAATGTATCCAGTTCAGCTTCGGCAACCAGCAGTTTGTTAATTAAAAAATCTTCCAGTATCTCGCATTTCATATCTCCTTCAGTGGTAATTCCCTGCGCCTGCTGGTTGATATTCATGTTCTCGATGTCTGATTTCAAAATAACGTTACCACCAACCACGGCTACTATCTGGTCGATAACTTTATCCTGCGCATTGGCTCCGGTAATTACCGCAAGCATAAGCATCATTGTTACAAAAATTCTAGTCATCTTATTTTCGCTAATTTGTTTTCGTGTCATATTTTCTGAATTTCTTTTTTCTTACACCTTCGGTGTAAATATTTTCCTCAATTTCTTTTAAGAACTCAATCTTTCGTTTATTCAGGATCAGGTTCTTTATGTTGTTTCGTACAAATTCAATCGGTGCCAGGTCGTTACTTAGCTTGTAATCATGAATGCTGACAATATAGTAATAATTTGAATCATTCATTTCATACAGCTTGTTCTGCTTCAGGAAGGCTTCCTCTTCCTCCATTTCGTTGGGAAAGTTTTTTTTCAGCATTTGGAAACTTATCCATTCATCGGCTGATATGTTCACTTTTTTGGCGTATTGTCCGCAATATTCGCGCAGCTCATCAATACCTTCGGGCGAGGTGTCATCGATCAATTCTTTTACAAGAGTGGGATCGGCCAGGTCGTCAGGTATCATTATAAAAGTTGCTTTTACAATACTATGATTCAGGTTGAAATTTGATGGGTTGTTGTTGTAAAATTCTTCGATTTGCCTGTTGGTAACAACGGTATCCATGCGTTGTTTTATCAACTCATTTTTGTATTTGTAAATAATAAGCGAATTGCGGTATTCTTCCAGTTCTTTATGAAGGTCTTTTTGCTCAGCATTCAGGTTTTCATCCGCTTTTTGTATCAGTAACTCCTGCTTAATCCATTTGTCGATGTAGTTGTTGCTCATTGAAATACTATCTTCTGCACTAATTCCTTTGGGCAAAATTTCTTTCACATTTGAGCGGTAAAGTACTTTCTCCCCAACGCTGGCAACCGGTTCATCTGTATTATCCGACGAACATCCGGCAACAACAATTACCAACGCAACGATAATACCATATGTAATTTGCCGTTTAAACACCCTCGATGGTTTTTAGTAGTTTTTTATTCACCTTAACCTTGTGCTTTCTACGCAGTTCTTTTATCCATTGTTCTTCCAGGTAATCCTGGTAGTCTGATATAAACAGTCCGCGGGCTTCATCCAGCGTTTTGGGTTGCGGTTCAATTTTATCGCCACGTATAAAAGTGGTAGCACTATCAAAATCTTCCGGGTCTTTGCCATTCCAAACGTAGTAATCCACTATCGGATTTTGTGCTTCTTCCCAGGCTCCTGTCTCAATGGAAATAAGTTCTTCGCCGTTGGCATTAATATGTGCCAATACTTCTTCGGCATTCATTCCGGCACCAAAAAGATTCTCAGCCTCTTCGCGAACCGAAACATTTTTGCAAGTAATAATCTGACCTTTAAAGCGGTCGCCCCACATGTGTTTGTCCTTGTCTTTTTCGTAGAAAATTTCCAGCCCGGCAGTGTCTTGTGCTGCGAAGTTCCAGATTTTTTCCTGCGAAATATTGAAAAGCAAAATACCATCGTGGTATTCGTTCATCAGGTAGCGGAACTGCGGGTATTTCTCTTCCAGTTTTGAATCTTCAAGATTTGTGATCTCATCCATCACCCAATCGTTGTAAACCGAAAGATAGGAACCTGTCTTTATATTTCTTCGCTCAATGAAAGCTGTAAGTTCCTTTGTCGTAAAAGTTTTATTGTCGATGCTAAAGAGTGTATCCTCAGGTAACCCGGGATTTTCAGAAATAATTAATCCGTTTAGATTTGCTTTGGCAGCCTCATCTTCCGAAAAATTGTATTCTTTTTTTAGTTTCTCAACAAACACTTTTTTCCCTAAAGCCAATCGTGTGGCATCTTTTTTTATCTGGCTTTCAATCGAAGCCCGAGCCTCTTCAAAAGGAGGAACCGGGCGTGCATTTAATCTTTTAATGATGTGGTAACCAAAAGGCGTTTCAACAGGTTTTGAAATATCGCCATCGTTTTTCAGTGCAAATGCCGGGTCGGAAAACTCCTTTGTAATCCGTCCTGCTGAGAACCAGGGCATTTCTCCACCACGAACGGCCGAGCGTCTGTCTTGCGATTCGTTTTTTGCCAAAGTTGCAAAGTCAGCTCCATCAATCAATAACTGGTAAATGGAGTCGATAGCTGATTTTGCTTTCGCTTTTTCCTGGACAGTAGCATTTTTTGCCACATTTTTCATGATGTGCGCTACTTGCATTTCTCCTTTGTTCGGGCGGGTATCGTGCACTTGTATCAGGTGATAACCAAAGTCTGTTCGCACCGGATCGGAAACTTCTCCAACGGGCGTATTAAATGCAGCATCTTCAAAGGCTGCCACCATTGTAAAAGCTGAAAAATATCCCAGTCGGCCTTTGTTTGATTGTGCCGAAGGATCTTCAGAATATTCCATCGCGGCCTCCTCAAAAGGTTTTCCGGCGATTATTTCCTTGCGAATGTTTGTTATTTTGTCAAGTACTTGTTGTTCTTGTTTTTCGGAAGCATTTTCGTCAACACGCAATAAAATATGGCTGGCATCTACCTCCAGTTTCATCCGGCGGTAAAATTCTTCAATCTGGTGCTCTTTAAATTCAATATCGGTAAGATAAGGTGCTGCAATTTCTTTTCGGTAGCCGGCAAGTTCATTAATAAAAGCCTGACTGGTGTCCATTTTTAAGGTTTCGGCTTCAACAACTTTCAACTTAAAATTAATGAACAGTTCCATGTATTCTTTGGGCGTTTTTCTGTCAGAATCAGAATACAGATTACTGTTATTCTTGCGATAAATGTGTTCAAATTCATCCTTGCTAATCTCGTGGTGTCCTACCGTTAACAACACCTCGGAAGGTTGTGCCACAGTTTGTAAAGTAATGACAACAAAAAGAAGCAATGAAAAGAAAATCCTGTTCATTTTACACCATCTGTTTAATAGTTGAACAACTATGTTTGTGCAAATTGCGATTGTTTTTACACGCATTCGGTAAAAGCAGGCCGCGCTTACTGGCGGCTGCTGTAATTCGGTGCTTCACGCGTAATGCTTACATCGTGTGGGTGGCTTTCCTGAACCCCGGCATTTGAAATTCGGGTAAACTTCGACTGTTGCAAAATTTTTATATTTTGAGCTCCACAATATCCCATCCCGGCACGTATACCTCCGAGTAGCTGGTAAAGCACTTCGTACAGCGATCCTTTAAAAGGTACACGGGCAGCAATTCCTTCCGGCACCAGTTTCTTAATATCTTCTTCCATATCCTGGAAATAGCGGTCTTTCGAACCTTTTTGCATGGCTTCAACCGATCCCATTCCACGGTATGCTTTAAATTTTCGTCCCTGGTAAAGGATGGTTTCACCCGGCGATTCTTCAACACCGGCAAACAGTCCACCTGCCATAATTGAATCGGCACCTGCTGCCAAACCTTTCACAATGTCGCCTGAGTAGCGAATACCACCATCTCCAATTACCGGAACACCTGATCCTTGAATAGCTTTTGCAACATTATAAATAGCAGAAAGCTGTGGTACACCAACACCGGCAATTACACGTGTTGTACAAATCGAGCCCGGGCCAATTCCAACTTTAACCGCATCGGCACCTGCACTAACAAGCAGTTTTGCAGCTTCGGCAGTACCAATATTTCCGGCAACAACGTCTTTATCCGGGTATTTTGCTTTTACCCGTTTCAGCATTTCAACTACCCCTTTGGTATGTCCGTGTGCAGTATCAATAACAAGCGCATCAACCTGTGCTTTTACCAATGCATCTACACGATCCATTGTATCGCCGGCAATACCAACACCGGCAGCAACACGTAAACGGCCTTTTTCATCTTTACAAGCCAGTGGTTTATCTTTTGCTTTGGTAATATCTTTGTAGGTTACCAGGCCAATAAGTTTGTTGTTCTTATCAACAACAGGTAGTTTTTCAATTTTATGTTCCTGAAGAATTGCAGCAGCTTTATGAAGGTCGGTTGATTCGGTTGTGGAAACCAGGTTTTCGCTGGTCATTACTTCTGAAATCGGACGACTCATATTAAGTTCAAAACGGAGGTCGCGGTTGGTAACAATACCTACCAGGTGACCGTGTCCGTCGACAACAGGAATACCACCGATTTTATATTTTGCCATAAAATCCAGTGCATCTTTCACTTTTTTCTCAGGAGTAATGGTAATCGGGTCGTAGATCATACCATTTTCGGCACGTTTTACAGTTGTTACCTGGTGCGCCTGCTCTTCAATCCCCATATTTTTATGGATAACACCAATACCTCCTTCGCGAGCAATGGCAATGGCCATTTTACTATCGGTAACCGTATCCATTGCAGCCGATAAAATTGGCGTGTTAATTACAATGTTTCTGGTGAACCTTGACGACAGATCAACTTCGCGAGGTAATAACTCTGAATATGAGGGAATTAAAAGAACATCATCGAAGGTGAAACCTTCAAACTGTATTTTGTCTTCTAGAAACGACATGCCTAACTGTTTTAATGTTTTTATTAAAGCGCAAAACTACAAAAAAATAACAGACAAGAACTGATTTATTTACGCTGTACATACTTTTGAAGAATAAAAATTGTTAAAGGTTAAAATGATTTCTTAACCTGAAAAATTCATAAAATTTTTCACACGAAGTGTTGACGATTGAAAATCTGCACGATACGTGCTCTGTTTAGAGGTTGTTTTATGATTTTCAATGTCAAGGTTAACCCTGACAAATAATTGTATATCAATTATTTCGTCAGCTCAGTAAATAATTAGTTTATTTTTTTGAATTAATTAGGTTAATTTGTATTAATGGAAGACTTCAGGCAGATACTGACCCGCTATTGGGGCTACCCCGATTTCAGACCGCTGCAGCTCGAAATTATCGAATCTGTGGCAGCTGGGAAAGATACGCTTGGACTAATGCCAACCGGTGGTGGGAAATCCATTACTTTCCAGGTTTATTCGTTGGCACACGAAGGTATTTGTGTTGTGGTTACACCGTTAATTGCTTTGATGAAAGACCAGGTGGAAAACCTGAACCAGAAAGGGATAAAAGCATTGGCCGTGCACAGTGGCATGTCGGCACGAGAAATAAAACTTACCCTTGATAATGCGGTTTGGGGCAATTACAAGTTTTTGTATGTATCGCCGGAGCGTCTGAATTCACAACGTTTTTTGGAGCGTTTGGAGCAAATGAATGTGAACCTGTTAACTGTTGACGAGGCACACTGTATTTCGCAGTGGGGCTACGATTTCAGACCCAGTTATTTAAGCATTGTAAAGGCGCGGGAGTTGCTGCCAAAAGTGAAAATATTGGCCTTAACAGCAACAGCAACTGCTAAGGTGGCTGACGATATTCAGGACAAACTCGGTTTCAAAGACAAGAATTTGTTAAAAATGTCTTTCCATCGCGAAAACCTGAGCTATCTGGTGCGTCATGTCGAGAATAAAACCGGTTATCTGCTGAATACACTCAAAAAGGTTAAAGGCTCGGGAGTGGTTTATGTGCGTAGCCGAAAAGCTACTCGCGAAATAGCAGAAGAGCTAAAGCAAAATGGAATTTCTGCCAGTTATTACCATGCGGGTTTGGGTAATATAGTGCGAAGTGCAAGGCAAGACGACTGGCTGGCCGGAAGAACACGTGTGATTGTTGCTACCAATGCTTTTGGAATGGGAATCGACAAAGCCAACGTTCGTTTTGTTGTTCATATTGATTCGCCCGATTCATTAGAAGCTTATTACCAGGAGGCGGGCAGGGCAGGCCGCGATGGGAAAAAATCGGCTGCCGTACTCCTTTATAATAATACCGATACCACAAAACTTAAAAAGCATATCTCGGTCTCTTTTCCGGATATCGATAATATAAAGCGCATTTACGATTCGTTATGTAACTATTTTCAGCTGGCTGTTGGCCACGGAAAAGGGCAGGTACGCGAATTCAGTTTGCAGGGATTTGCGCAATCATACAAATTTCAGCGGGCGATGGTTTATAGTAGCCTAAAGATTTTGCAACGCCAGGAATACCTTGAGTTTACCGAGCAGGTGGACAGCCCTTCCCGAATTTACTTTCCGATTTCCCGTGACGAGTTATACCGTTTTCAGGTGGCTAATGCACGGCTTGATGAGTTTGTTAAGTTGCTGTTACGTTCGTACACGGGGTTGTTTACTGGTTATGTGGCGGTTGATGAAGAGTTACTTTCAAAACGTTCGGGGCTCGATCGCGACCAGGTCTATAATTACCTGAAACACCTCCGGCAGTCGAAAGTGATTGATTATGTTCCGAGCAGCCAAACGCCGTTTATTTATTTTACCAGAGAGCGGGTTCATATCAACCGCCTGAAAATATCGAAAGAAAACTACGATTTGCGCAAAAAGGGCTACACCAAAAAAATTGAGTCAGTTATTCATTATGCTACCGATTCGGCCACGTGTCGCAGCCAGATACTGTTGAACTACTTTGGTGAAACCGATGCGGCACCCTGTGGCACCTGCGATATCTGTAAAGAAAAACAGGCTTTGGCATTAAGCGACTACGAATTTGGTGCAGTAAGCAAACGCGTAAAAAAGCTGCTGGAAGATCCTTGTACTTACGAAAACCTCTTGTTAAAGCTGGAAGGCGAGCAACAAAAAATGCGCGAAATAGTAAAGTGGTTGCTCGATAACAAAAAAATAATCTACCGCGTAGATAATTTACTGGAGTGGAAGGAGTAGAGAGTGTTAAGGCAAAAGTTAAAAGTAAAAAGGCAAAAGTGAAAAATTTCAAAGTGGCTGTCATCTCGAACGCAGTTGAGAGATCTGTTACATGTCTTATTTCTTGCAAAGCCGCAAAGTAATTTTCACAATTTCACAATTTGTCGATCTGGCAATTCTCTTTAATCTCAGTGTGCATCGTCTCAGCATTCAATCTTATCAGTCTTTCCTAAAATTGCTAAGTTCTCAACCAAAGTATTCGGCCGGATTAGGTATTCGGTTCTCCTACTTTCAACTCAATACTCCTGTCTTAAAAATCTTTACTACTTTTGCAGCAGTTTTTTTATTGTGGAAATTGAGATGTGAGTATGGATCAGATCATATATTCAAAAAATATAGTTGAATTTGTAACGGTGGCTAACGAGTATTGTTCTACCATCGAAAATGTTTCGCATCTCACTGCAGAAGAGAGTCTTGCAAAGTTGCAAAAGTTGCTGCCATTGCTTTATTTGAAGGCTTCGGTTGTTGAGAAGATCGAAATGGTAATGGACGAGGAGCTGGAGAAATTTATTAGCGAGCTCGACTATAATATGTTGCATCAGAAATGGTTGCAGCTATTGGGTGAGCACGATGGTTTTTACGAGGTTTTCGATCCCAGTATTCAGTTTGGAGAAGAAACTGTACGTGCAAGTGTTGCTGAAAACCTGATGGATATTTACCAGGATCTAAAGAATTGTATCACCAATTACAGCATTGGTAACGAAGAAGTAATGAATGATGCACTTTCAGAATGTATTTATCATTTTGAGGAATTCTGGGGGCAGCAGCTGGTAAATGTAATGCGTGCTGTGCACATGCTTGTATACAGTAGCGCCGATTTTTCGGTAAAAAGTAATAATGAAGAAGTGGTTCCCGGGAAAGGAAATCCGCAGTGGCTGGATAAGTTTTGGGGAACCGATCAAGAAGAAGAATAGATGTTTAAAGAAAGTATATCAAATGAAGAATTAACCGGGTTGCCATTAAAACGTTTTAATGGTAAGATCTTTTTGGTTGATTCATTGCAAAAGGTAAAATATGCGATTGAGGAGCTTAATGGTGCATCGATCATTGGCTTTGATACGGAAACAAAACCATCGTTTAAAAAAGGGGTGATAAACAAAGTGGCATTGCTGCAGTTGTCAACCAAAAACAAGGCATTTTTGTTTCGGATCAACCGCATTGGTTTACCACGCGAAATAGTGGAATTGCTGGCCGACGAAAAAGTAATAAAACCGGGGGTGGCAATTCGCGACGATATTAAAGGCTTACAGGAACTGGTACCTTTTAATCCAAAAGGATTTATAGAACTGCAGGATGAAGCAAAGGAAATGGGCATTCAAAATTTCAGCCTGAAAAAATTAGCCGCTATTGCCTGTGGGTTTCGCATCTCAAAAGGACAGCAGCTTACCAATTGGGAAGCTGATGAATTAACAGAAGCGCAACAATATTATGCAGCTACGGATGCGTGGGCTGCACTTGAAATTTTCGAAAACTTTTCTAAAAATTAAAGATGACAAAAGAGTTTGTCAAAGTTGTATTAAAGTCGGGTAAAGATCAGTCATTACTGCGTTTTCACCCATGGGTATTCTCCGGAGCCATAAAAAAAATGTACGGTACGCCGGCTGAGGGCGACCTGGTAAAAGTGTATTCCAACAAAGACCAATTTCTGGGAATTGGACACTTCCAGGTAGGATCGATTGCCATTCGTATCGTATCGTTTGAAGAAATTGAACCGGATTACGATTTCTGGAAAAGCAAAATAGAAAGCGCCTGGAACTTGCGTAAAAAACTGGGTTTCGAGAACAATGCCGAAACCAATGTTTTTCGTTTGATACACGCCGAGGGCGACGGAATGCCGGGATTAGTAGTGGATTTCTACAATGGAACAGCGGTAATGCAAATGCATTCTATTGGCATGTACCTCATTCGCGAAGAGCTGGTGAAAGCGATGCAGGAAGTGATGGGCGACCAACTAAAAGCCGTGTACAATAAAAGTGAAAAAACATTGCCGTTTAAAGCCGACGTAAAATCGGAAGACGGTTACCTTTTTGGAAGTCCCGAGACTTCGGGAAACGAAGTGCTGGAATATGGCCTGCGTTTTAAAGTCGACTGGGAAAAAGGTCAGAAAACCGGTTTTTTTGTCGATCAGCGCGAAAACCGTAAGCTGGTACAGGATTATTCAAAAGACCGCGATGTGCTGAACATGTTTTGTTACACCGGTGGATTTTCGTTTTATGCCATGCAGGGCGGTGCCAAATCAGTACACTCGGTTGATGCATCAGCAAAAGCCATCGACCTGACTGATGAGAACGTGGAACTAAATTTTCCCGGCGATGAGCGCCATAAATCGACTGTTGTTGACGGGTTTGAGTACCTGAAAGATATACAGGATAAATATGACCTGATCATCCTTGATCCGCCCGCTTTTGCCAAACACCGCAAAACACTGCCGCAGGCGTTAAAAGGCTATAAACGAATAAACACCCGTGCTTTCGAGCAGATTCGTAAAGGCGGAATTCTGTTTACATTTTCATGTTCTCAGGTGGTGTCGAAAGAAAAGTTTCGGGAGGCCGTTTTTTCGGCAGCAGCTATTGCCGGACGTAAGGTGCGTATTTTGCACCAAATGAGCCAGCCGGTAGATCATCCGGTGAATATTTACCACCCCGAAGGTGAATATTTGAAGGGACTGGTATTGTATGTGGAGTAGGAGTGAGGAAAGGCAAAAGGTAAAAGTTCAAATAAAAAAAGCTGTCATTTCGAGTGAAGGATGAACGAGAATTGAAAATCAACGAAGTTAAATCTGTAGCTTCGAGAAAGAGATTTCTCCTCACCTATTCGTGGAAATAACATTTTAAAAGTAGCTAGAAATATGCAAGAACTAACAGACAAGTATAACACCCAATTACAAGAAAAATCGATTGTAGAAAAATTGCAATACCTGGTAGAACAGCATCCCGACAAAGTAGTTTTTACCACCAGTTTTGGTTACGAGGATCAGGTGATCACCGATATCATTTTTAAGAACGACCTGCCCATAAAAGTGGTTACTTTGGATACGGGCCGTTTGTTTCCTGAAACGTATAAAGTGTATCGCAGTACACTTGAAAAATACAACAAACCTATAAAAGCGTATTTCCCGCCAACCGAAGAAGTGGAGAAACTATTGGATAAAAAAGGACCTTTTAGTTTTTACGAGTCGCTGGAAAATCGCAAAGAGTGTTGTTACATCCGCAAGGTGATTCCTTTAAAACGTGCACTGGAGGGAAACGATATCTGGATTACCGGGCTGCGTGCTTCGCAGTCGGATAACCGCAGCGATATGAAGTTTTTTGAATACGATGCCGGAAACGACATCATAAAATTCAATCCGCTAATGAAATGGAGCCTGGAAGAAACCATCGACTGGGTGAAAAAATACAATGTGCCATACAACGTGCTTCACGACAAAGGATTTGTTAGCATTGGATGCCAACCATGTACACGAGCCATCCAACCGGGCGAAGATTTCCGTGCCGGCCGCTGGTGGTGGGAGCAGGGCTCAGGAAAAGAGTGTGGTCTACATTCGGTTAAAAAATAGATTTCAATTAAAACCATTTATATGAGGCATGGAGTTTTCCGTGCCTTTTTTTGTTCTCCCTTGGCCAAGATGGACGCCACTTCAAGGAGGTGGCTGCGCAGGAGTCGGAGGTATGAGTATTTTGGGATAATAACAAAAAGTCCCGGAAAGTATTGTTGCATACCAACCGGGACTTAAAAAATGTATGTAATGTTTAACTTTTTCTTTTTTACAGATGCAGTTTTTTCAGCAATGCTGTTTTGTTTTGCACATCTGCGGTAATTGCATACACCGAAATGGTTGCCCCTGAAATCGCATCAATGTTTTTATCCACTTTTAACGCGTTGGAGCCGTTAAAGCCGATAAACTGCTTTAACCAACCTTTAGCCGTAATTTCGTATCCGTGGGTCGCCTGGTAGTTAAAAACCTTTACAGTCTGAACAGTTTTGTGCTTGTCGAATAAAATATAATAATCAAAATATTCCGATTCTCCTCCAATCATTGGTTCATTGGAGAGAGAGCAGCCTCCGGCGCGGCAGCTGTTCACGCGTCCGATATAAATGTACCGGTACTGGTTGTCGTTATTTTCTGTTACCAGGAAGTATTTGCCGTTTATTCCGGTTGAAGTTTGTTCGGTCATCTTCATTTCTTTAATGCCCGTTAGCTCTTCAATACCCGATTTTTTGAGGGTTTTTTCAAGGGCTCTTGGTTGAAAATCCACTTCGTTTTGGGCAAAAACCAAACACGCAATAAATAATAGGGCAAGCAATATTATTCCTGATTTAATCTTCATTTCCTGTTGGTTTAAAACATTACACCAATTCCGGCGCTAAACGTTTTTGCGTAAGTATCGGTAGCTGCATTTTTAACAAACTGGATATCGGTTTTTACAACGGCACCTTTGGTTAAAGCCAGCGTAAGACCTGTGGTAATGGCTGTTTTTTCGTAAGCTGTATTTTTTGTAATGTTGTTTTCTACCGAACTGTGTGTATTCAGAAACTCGTAACGCACAAACGGTGTCAGTTGCAATTCGGTATCAATCGTACGAAATACATTGTAAGCAGCCTCAGCATAATAACCAATCATCGCGCTTCCCACATCGTTAAGGTCGCCATCGGTGCCCGTAAATACGTTGTAATTATCGGTATTCGATAAACTGGCATAATAAAGTTGCCCACGCAGTTGAAGTCCACTTATGGAGTAACGGGCATCAAGCCCCAGCATTGAAATACCTACTACCGAAGAATCGGCCATTGCAATGGCGGCGTCATCATCCTTGTCAATTCCGTTGTATAATCTGCTTTGCGTTTTTCCGAGGTAGGTCGATAAGCCCAGGTTTAATCCACGTATCCCAAAATATTCAATCTTTCCTGCAAAGTTTGGCGAACTTGAAAACGCTTCAGCTCCTTTTTGGCGTCCGCTGCGCAGTCCCTTTGCGCCGTTCAATTTAGCCGAGCCGTCGTAACCGTTAAAACCGTTCATTACGTAGGCTTGGTATTTCAACGAAGCCGGCAGAATAGTTCCGGTAACTCCAAAACCAATTTCGCGCCAGGTGGTTGGCGTAATGGTGTTGTCTATCAAGGGACGTTCAACACCATGAAAAGTTGTGGGCTCGTGGTACTCGTTAATAATTCCCATTGGAACCAACATTAAACCACCTCTGAAATTAATGGAGTTATTCAGCTTGTATTGCAGAAAAGCCTGCTCTACATAAACTTCTTTTACATGTTCGTACTCAATTTCGCTGATAAACTGTGTTTTTTCGTTGAAATTATAACCCAATAACATTACCACACGGTGAACATCGAGTTTGCCGTTGTTGTATGTTGAACCCGATAACGGTTGATTGTAATGTACCTCGCCATAACCTCCCACTAGCAATTTGCTGTTATTTGATAAAAGATTATCAGCAGAGTTTGTGTATTGATTGGGATTGTTTTCGGTATCCTGAGCGAAAGTAAACAAGCTTCCGCTTACCAGCATTAAAAAGATCAATAGTTTCTTCATTATTTTTGATTAAAGTTGTTACAAATTCACTTTGCAAAACTAACATGAAGGCATGAGGTGTGAAATCCCAAAAAGTGGTGATTTTTTGAATGGGTAACTACTAGTAGTGATGATTTGGGGTAGAGAATGTTTTGCCTTCTTCGTCGTATTTCCATGATGGAATATTGAATAGGAGTTGGACTACGAATAGGTTTGCATCCCGGCTTTAGCCCGGTGATTAAAATTTCAATAACTAAAAAAGGGTTTAGCCATTAAAAATACGGTGATTATTATTTCCACGATTTGATAGGTTGCGAGTTACTGTTTTTTGTTGAGTTGGGTATTTGTTTGCAAGTACGTTTTTACAAAACTTAAAATATTCAGTGCCAATCCCAGAAAGGCTAACCCGCCAGCTATTACCTGCATTCTTTCTGAAGAAGGATTTACAGCTACTATACTTATGCCTGCAATTAGCAATGCAAGGCTTAAAATGTAAATAGTAATGTTTGTTCTCATCTTATGAGTTTTTAAAAGTTATTTAATTTTTGCTGTTGTTTAATTATGCCACGTAATCAACCACGCGAAAAGATTCGCGTGTCAGCGGTGTCTTTCTATTTTATAAATTTTTATTCAGTATTACTTGAATTTTCATTTCTGTTAATAAAACTTCCCGGGGGCTCAACCAACGCAATGAATCTTCTCTCTGTGACCGGGTAGGGAAACATAAAAGTAGTATTTGTTTACTTAAATACAATGGATTATGAAGGCAAAAGTTTCGATCAGCACAGCTGATCGAAATCTCGCCCGAAGCGTCGGGAGCAAAAGCTGGAAAAGCTACAAGCAACGAACACCATACTTCGGTCTTCCCTCAGCCTCAAATCAATCTTTTGGTCTCTCAAAAATGGAAAAGTACAGGGAGGTAATTGCGGACTATTCTTTCTGATTAATCAGCCGTGGCAGGGCAATGTTAAAACGAATGGCCACAATACGAATGGCCACAATAGATAATACTGTGGCTGTTTCGCAAATTAACTCGGAGACACCCAGTCGGTTTAATACGAGATAAATCAGTGCTCCGGCAATACAGGCGGTGGCATAAATCTCGCGGTGGAAGATCAACGGTACTTCGTTACAGAGTATATCGCGGATAACGCCTCCAACTACTGCCGACGACATTCCCATAAGTACCGCCATGGCCGGATCGATATTAAAAAGCAACGCTTTTTTTAACCCAAGCAGGGTAAAAGTGGCAATTCCAATGGTATCGAAAAGAAAGAGGGTGCGTTTTAGTTTCATTACATGCTTGCGGAAAATGATGGTTACCACAACGGCTGCTATAATTACCCAAAAATAATTGTTAGTGCGCATCCAGGCAACGGGGGTGTCGCCCAGCAAAAGGTCGCGCATGGTACCGCCACCAATGGCTGTAACAAAACCGGCTACTGTGGCGCCAAAAAAGTCGAGGCGCTTGTCGGCCGCTGTCAGCGTACCGCTTATGGCAAAAACAAATGTACCGATGTACTCAAACCAAAGTAAAAGATCCATTTTGCAAAACAACAAAAAAAAGATTAATCGACCTTGATTTTATACTTACCAAGTAAACCGGGTAACATATCGAGAGAAAAGTGAGCTCCGGTCAGTTGGTTTTGCTCTGGATCTAATGTCAGGTTGATGGAGTTACGCAGGTCGGCTTTTTGTAATTTGGTTTGGCTAAATACGGCTCCGGCCAGGTCGCATTCTGCAACTATGGCTTTTGTAAGGTCGGTCTGGTTAAAATCAACTTCATGCATGGAGCAGCGGGTAAACTGAGTTCCTTTGATCTTTAATTGGTAAAACGAAGCGTAATTCAGCATACAGCCATTAAAACCAAATTCGAGCAAAAAAGGATTGCATTCATCAAATTGAAGGCCTATTAGTTTGCAGTTTTTAAAACTCGCATTTTTAAAAGCGGCATTGGTAATTTTGGAGTTGCTGAAATCGCAGTTTTCAAATTTACAGTCTTCAAAAGTATAATTGCTTAGGTTGGCGCCGGCGAAAATACAGTCGGTAAAAATACAATTTTCATATTCGCCCTGTTCCAAGCCCTTACTTGAAAAGTCTTTACTTTTAAATTTCTTATCGGTAATGTAGTTCATTTTATTTTTCAAATTCAATTAATTCAATTGGTGCTCCATTGTGTTCAATCATGGCTACACGTATTCCTTTCGTTGGCGGATTAGGTGGAGTAATAACTTTTAAGTTTCGGGTGTTGAGCTCGTGATCCAAGTCTTCCACTTCAAAAGCCAGGTGAGGAACTTTTTGAATAAGCGAATGAATGGGGCTGTCTTTTTCAAAACGCATCCATTCCACACCAAATGGGCTTGTTGGAAATCCTGAGTGATAAAACTTAAACTGCGGCAGATATTTTTCACCGGGCATTTTCTCGTTGGTTGGAATGCCCAGATGGTGATATTTCCAACCCCACTCAACAAGTGCCTCTGGCAGTTCGTGTTCTTTTCTGCTTGGCTTCATTTTAGTGTCGTGTAAATCGGTCGAATACTTCAATTACGGGTTGTACATTTCCCTCGGCATCAAAGTAAGTGCGATAACCAAATCCTTTGTTTTCAACAGCTGGTTCCCACCAAAAAATGCCAACGCCCAAACCATTGGGAACATCCAATACCACGCGGTTCACTTCCTCTAAAAATTGACGTTGTCCTTCCGGTGATTCAGGGAAAGGTGCCGGTTTGTCGATGTATTCGGCCGGAGCAAAGTTGTAGGCAGCTTCCACCACCATAATGAATTTTTTGTATTCGCGTGCCATAAAGTTGAGGGTTTCACGCAAATCGAGAATTGAACCGTGCCACCACGGATAAAACGACTGTCCCATTATATCAAAATCCACTTCGTAAGAAAGCAGCTTGTCAAACCAGTATTTTGTAAATTCTTTGTCTCCGCCTTTATCAATGTGGATCATAACTTGCGGACACGGATTATTGCCACAACTGGCGTAAACACCATTAATTCCTGCCTGAATCAATTCGGCCAGGTTGTCCCAGTTGTCGGGCAGTTTGCCATCGGGCCAAAGCATGCCGTTACTAATTTCGTTACCCACCTGCACCATATCGGGGAAAACACCGGCTTTGCGAAAAGCAATCATTGTATTTTTGGTGTATTCGTAGACCGAGTCAACCAGCACTTCGTGCGAGAGTCCTTCCCATGCTTTAGGGAGGTATTGTTTGGCAGGGTCGGCCCAGGTATCGGAATAATGGTAGTCGAGCAGAAACTTAAAGCCATTTTCTTTTGCCATTTGCGCCGTGGCAATGGTGTATTGTAGGTTGTTAGGCAAACGGGTAGGGGTATGGAATAATCGCAACCTTACCCAATTGTAGCCGTGATTTTTAAATATTTCAATGCCAGGTTTTACGGCTCCGTTTTCTTTAAATTCGAAACCATTGTCTTCAGCCTGTTTCAAAAACGAAAGATCGGCTCCAACCGCGTAGTCCTGCGATTTTCCGGAAAATGAACTAAAAATAAGGAATAGAGCCAAAAAAAATATGGCTTGAAACCGATTTGATTTATTTGTTTGCATGGCAATTGGTTTTTATGATTTTGGAAGTTTAAAGGTAAAGGAAATTTTGGATTGTTGAATATTGTTTTGTTGGCTAATTGTTTTAATCAATTGCAACTATTTCAATACGTTTTCCCATAAAACTTACCTTGTCGCCTGCACGTTTGTTGTGAAGTACTTTGCCAATGGGAGAGGCCAGCGAAATACAATAACAGCTTTCTCCGTCCACTACAATCTTACCCAATGCTGTTGAAATAAAATAGGTGTTGGTAGTACAGCTTACCAGGCTGCCAAATTCAACCGTTGATGATTTCTGCTTCAGATTGATATTTCCCAGTTCTGTTTTCAGTCGTTCGGCTTTGTGCAACTGAATGCGGTTTTTTTCCACCTCTTGTTGCATTAACGTGCGGCTGGTTTCGTATTTGTCGCCCACGCTGCTTTTGGTTTCGTTGTCGCGCGACTCTTTGGCTGAGGCAATAGCTAAATGCGCCAATTCGATTCGTTCATCAATCAGCGCTATAATTTTTGTGTAAAGCTTTTCTTTGGTCATTTCGTTTAAAACAACCAAAGATAAAAAAGCTTCGCAGTAATGTTATGCGGTGGTAATAACTATTTAGGAAGTTGAATATAAAATGTTGTTCCGGTTTCTTCGGAACTGGTAAAGCCAACCTTGCCATTCAGGTACTTCTCACCAAATAATTTCATGCTGTAGGTACCCAAACCCCGGCCTTGTCCTTTGGTCGAAAAGAAACGTTTAAAGAGTTGATATTTAACTTTTTCCGGAACTACGCTATTGTTGTGAACTGAAAATTCTACAACGTCTTGTTTTTCTTTGCTCAAAAGAGTAATTGTATCGTGTGGTACATTCATCTCAATGGCATTTTTAATCATATTTCCAAGAATACGCCTTAGCAAAACAAGGTCGGTATTAACTGTGCAGTCAATTGATTCGGTACTGATGAGAATGGGTTTACCAGCATTTAGTTCATGTTTGGCATACGTTCTTTGTAACTCAGAAAGAACATCCTTGCTGTTTACCTGCTTCGCCTGTAATTGAAGTTCGCCTCTTTCAGCAGCACCAAACTCGCGCTGTGATTGTATTTCCTCAATAAGACTTTGTGAAGCGCCTTCAATCGTTTGGGCGATGTCTTTTAATTGCTCAGCATCGTCAATCTCTTTAAGGATGGAGGATAAACCGGAAATGGCTCCTGCGCTATTTAATATATCGTGAATAAAAACACGTTCCAGTGATTTTCTTCTTTTTTCGGCGCTGATATCATTTACCGAAAAGATGGTTAATTTTTCACTTTCAATATCTAAAGGACTTGCTGTAACTTCTAAGTCAAGCGCATTGTTTTCTGTTGTGAGTATCTGACATTCTTTTGTTGAACGTTTTCCTTTTTGCGAATCCAGAATGGCGTTTACCGCACCACATGATTTACATGCATTGGTTGTTCCGCATCCTGCACCCGATTTAAATGCATTGGCGCAATTAAACGTTTCTCCGGGGCGTTTTCCAATCAGTGGATCATGATTTAACTGCCGGCAAAAATCTTTGTAACTTTTGTTGGCATAAACTACCTGGCGGTGCTTATTTAAAATAAGTACCATTTGTGAAATTGATTCAACAAAATTTACCAGTTGCTTATTTTCAAGAATTGTTTTGAATTGGCTTTCAAGCTGCCCGTTTGTATAGCGTAAAGCCGGGGCATGGCTTGTTAAGGTTTGCTCTTCAAACATAATTACGTCCTTTCGATAAATGGTTTGCTCAACAAATATATCAAATGTACTGAATAAATGAAAGTTTTGCCGCTGATTATTAGTTAACTATTGCTGTTTTGTTATCAAGGTCTCTCAAAAGGCATCTTCCAAAACTCATGTTAAAAAGAGAAAGGGCTGAATCGGTAAACGATCAGCCCTTTGAATATTATTGACAATAAAATGCTAGTTTGCAGTCTTTGCCCACGCTGTGCCAAGTGGCAAAACAGTTTTGCCGGCAAGGTCGTTAATAATAATAGCCGCCATCATATACCAGGCTGACAGCGCACAGAAAATAAGTTCGTAACCGGCAACCACATTCATTTTTGGGAAACCAAAATGACCCACAATAAGAAATATAAAACCGATTTCAAGCAAAATAAATGTAATAGCCATGGCTTTGTGCACATAAAATGAGGCAGCCAGCATTATACAGGTGTATAAAGCCCATGCAACCAAATACCAACCCACATCGGTATGAGAAGCGGAGTAAATGTTAAAATGGTTTAGTAACCATATAATTCCCAGGCCAATCCAAAACGAACCGTAAGCAACAAAGGCACTGAATCCGAAATTATTGCCTACTTTTTGTTCCATAAAACCGGCGATCATTTGTGCCAATCCACCAAATACCAGGCCCATCGACAGTACCGGCCCAATGCCCAAAAGCCCGATGTTATGAATTTGCAGTAAAAGGGTAGTTAATCCGAATCCGGCCAGCCCTACAACCGCCGGATTCCCAATTTTTGAGTACTCATTCTTGAATGTTTAAATAGTTGAATTTTTGAGCCTGCGAAAATAGGAGTTCAAGCATAAGAACTATCTGTTCCATCCAATAATAGGGAGGGTTTAATGTTTTATTGATTTTGCTAATCGGAAATAGATTACTCGATAGAATAAAAAAAAATGCCACCCCTTTAAAAAGATAGCATTTTTAAGTATTGTATTTGTTGTTTCTACATACTCTTAATTTCGCTTACCAAACTGGTAATTGATTTTTTAGCATCGCCAAACAACATTCGTGTTTTGTCGTTAAAGAACAGGAAGTTCTCAATGCCTGCATAACCTTTACCCATACCACGTTTCATGATAATAATGTTTTTGGCCAGATGCGCATCAATGATTGGCATGCCGTAAATCGGGCTGCTCGGATCGTCGTAAGCTGCAGGGTTAACCACATCGTTGGCTCCCACTACAATAGCTACATCAACATTGGGCATATCCGGATTAATTTCATCCATCTCAACCAGTTGTTCATAAGGTACATCGGCTTCGGCCAGTAATACATTCATGTGGCCCGGCATACGACCCGCTACCGGATGAATGGCATATTTTACGTCTACACCTTTGCTTTCAAGCAGCGTATCCAATTCGTGTGCAATATGCTGCGCCTGTGCCACGGCCAAACCATAACCCGGAATCACAACTACTTTTTGCGAGTAGCTTAAAAGAACAGCGGCATCGCTCAGGGTAATTTCTTTAATGGTTCCCTGTTCGCGGTTGGCAGCAGCGCCACCTCCACCAAAGGCACCAATAATTACATTAATCAGCGAGCGGTTCATTGCTTTACACATCAACAGGGTAAGAATCATTCCGGCAGCACCTACCAAAATACCTCCAAGAATCATTGCCTGGTTGTTATAGATGAATCCGGCCATAGCAGCAGCAATACCTGTAAACGAGTTTAACAGCGAAATTACTACCGGCATATCGGCACCACCAATTGGCAATACGAACATTACTCCATAAACCAACGATAAAATGGTAAGGACATAAATAGCCCACATCATTTCTGAAGGTTGAGTTGGTGAGATGATGATGAAAACAGCCAAGGCAATGGTTGTCAGCATTAAAACCAGGTTTATATAAGTCATAAATGGTTTCATGACATCGCCAACGCGACCATCAAGTTTACCAAATGCAATTAAACTTCCACTGAAAGCTACTGCACCAATAATTAAACCAAGTACGGTTACTACAATTGATTGTACATCGCCGGCCATAGCAGCCGGATATTCCAGCAATGCCACCAACATTGATGCACCACCACCCGTTGCGTTATACAATGATACCAACTGTGGCATGGCTGTCATTTTTACTTTGCGGGCAACCATCCATCCAATGGCAGCACCAACGCCAATGGCGCATAAAATGATCCAGATGTTGGTGAGCGAGATACCTTCTCCTGCATTGTTTTTGTGCAAAAGCAAGGTGGTTACCATGGCCAGTCCCATACCTCCTGCAGCCCAAAGGTTACCTCGGCGGGCTGTTTCGGGGTGCGAAAGCAGTTTCAGACCAAATACAAATAAAAGTGCGGCAATCAGATAGCTCAGTTCGAGCAAAGTATCGCCAACTGTAAAAGCTGTTCCGTTTAGTGTTCCTAATACTTTATCCATAACTGCCTACTTTTTTTTCTTTTTAAACATTTCAAGCATCCTGTCGGTAACGGCAAAACCACCCACCACGTTCAAAGTACCAAAAATCAGGGCCAGAATACCCAGTACCAGGTTGAGTGAGAATTTTGAAAGGTCGGCATGACCAACCAGAATGATACCACCAATAATAATTACACCGCTGATTGCATTTGCCCCCGACATAAGCGGAGTGTGCAATACGGCCGGCACATTCGAAATCACTTCAATACCCACAAATATGGATAGAGCAATGATGAAAATGGCTTCTTTGTATTCAAAGAAAAACGTTAAAAATTGTTCCATACCTGTAGATTTATGCGTTTTCGATTATTGATTTTACTCTTTCGTTGTAAAGTTCTTTTGCATGCGTGATGCAGGTTCCTTTTACAATATCGTCTTCAAAATTCAGGTTCAGTTCACCTTCTTCGCCAATTATCAGTTTCATAAAGTTCAACACATTTTTGCCGAACATTCGACTTGCATCAACCGGTTTTTGTGCCGGGTAATTGGACTGCCCGATAATACTTACTTCTTTATGAACAACAACTTCGTCGTTTTTGGTCAGCTCGCAGTTTCCACCTGTCGATGCTGCAAGGTCGATAATAACCGAACCCGGTTTCATAGCATCAACAGCTTCTTTCGGAATAAGAACCGGAGCTTTGCGTCCCGGAATTTGGGCAGTGCAAATCACCACGTTCGATTTGGCAGCAACTTCATTGATCTTTTCCTGCTGTTTCTTTTTGAATTCTTCGGTTTGTTCAACCGCATATCCACCGGCAGCTTTGTCTTCGGTTGCTCCTTCAACTTCAACAAACTTACCACCAAGGCTCATTACCTGCTCTTTTACAGCCGAGCGTACATCGAAAACCTGCACCTGAGCACCCAGTTTTCTTGCCGTGGCAATGGCTTGTAAGCCGGCCACTCCGGCACCCAGAATAAGTACATTGGCCGGACGGATTGTACCGGCGGCTGTCATAAACATGGGGAAGAATGTAGGTAGTTTAACCGCTGCCTCAAGCACAGCCATATAGCCCGATACCGTTGCCATCGATGATAATATGTCCATGGCTTGCGCCCGTGAAGTACGTGGAATCAAATCGAGACTAAATGTTGTGATACTCTTGTCGAGGAAAGTTTTTACCAGCGCAGTATCCCATAGTGGGTTAAAAGCGCTAATCCAAACCTGAGAATCATTAATTCTCCCGGTGTCACCGTCAGCCGGTGGCTGAATTTGCAGTAGAACTTCGGCTTTGGAAAACACATCGTCGCGCGAAACTGTTTTTGCTCCAACAGCTTCATAATCAGCATCAGAAGCAAATGCTTGTTCTCCGGCTCCCTGTTCAACCAGTACCTCAACTTTTAAGTCGGTAAAAGCTTTTACAGTTTCCGGAAGTAAAGCGACACGTGTTTCATTACCGTGTTCTTTTAATAATCCAAGAATCATAAATTTTGATTTAGATATTTAATTTGAAACAAATCTATAAAATATAATTGACCGTGTGCGCACACGACAAGGAGTTTTCTTATGATTTATAACACATTCTTATAGAATCTAAGTCACAGAACGCAAACGATCCGCATATTTTGTACTGATATCAGTAACAACAGACCGATAAAGTATTTTGATTAAAAGGATTTTGAAAAACTAATTTTATCAAAAATAATAGGAGACGGGGCATAATTTCAATCTTATGAACTCAATCCAAATAAATCGAACGGTGGTTTTATAAATTGCTCGTTCAACAAAAAGTAAATGAGCACTATAAAAGTCGCAAACCCGATGACAATAAAAAAATGCGACCAGTTTGTTTTTTGAATATCGTGACGTGACTTTACATCGCAAACTTCGCCCGGGCAATATTGAACCTTATCTTTAAATAATAAAGGATAAAATTTGCAGCCTAAACAAATTCCAAATACTGCTTCAAAAAATAGAAAGACAAGACAAATCATGCAAATAATTCCGGTTATCGGGCTGTAAGAGTTTACAATTACTGCCAATACCAACATGGTAAGGGCGAGGCCAATTCCAACTTTCCAGGCAAATTTCTTTTGGCGTGCTCCAACGTATTCAGGTGTTTGGTTACGCACGATCCAACGGCCAAGAATTAGCGTTGGTGAATACTTTGGACTGATGAAAACCCGAATCAGCATGTCGGTCAGGAATACTATAATGGCATATTTTAACGGCGTAAAATTTCCCTCCGTGGCCTGTTGAATGGAAATAAACATTAACATAAAAAGCATTCCGGCTGCGGCCCGAATCTCTCTTTCATTTAAAACAGGAATAGTGTAGCCCTGTACATTCTCTCCAAACTGAACGATCTTACTCATTTTGTTTCAATTATTCGTTGTTTTTAATTTTTAACTGTAAAGTGCGCAATATACCAAAACGACTAATAGTAGGTTTGATTAAAAGATGTCATTAACATGCTGTTTACTTCAAGTTGCAGGAACAAAAAGAGCAACATTATTAGATGTGGTTATAACTATTGAGGTGCGGCTAGGTTTCTTTAAACGTTTCAACATAAAGATTTTCCAATTTTTCGCGTGCCCAGGGAGTTCGGCGTAAGAACTTCAGACTCGATTTTAGGGACGGATTACTACGAAAACAATTGATGCGAATGATATCGCCCAATTCCTCCCAGCCGTAGTAGCTTACCAGGTATACCAAAATCGCCTCAAGTGTTTTTCCATGCAGCGGATTATTAGGCTGTTTTTCAGGCTTTTTATTTGCGTTGCGTTCCATATTAAACTACGGTAATAAGTTGCTTTTCTTTTTCTGCCAGCTGTCCAAATGGGATTGTATGGATATTAAATTTCGCCAGGCAGGCTTCCACTTCGGCAAGTGCTTCCGGCTCAACCGCCAGTAATAAACCGCCACTGGTTTGCGGATCGCAGAGAATATTTTTGTAGGCTTCGTTTTTCATTGCTACGTTGTGTCCGTAACTATCCCAGTTGCGCAGTGTTCCGCCCGGAATACAGTTTTGTTCCAGATACGATTGCAGCATGGGTAAAGTTGGTATTTTATCGTATTCAATTTGAGCTGATAAATTGCTGCCCTCACACATTTCTGTAAGGTGACCCAGCAAACCAAACCCTGTTACGTCGGTCATGGCTTTTACTCCTTTAATTTTTGCCAGTTCAAAACCGGGCGTATTTAACTCGCACATTAATTCGGGGGCTGTTTGTTCATGCTCGCTAGCCAAAACACCTTTTTTCTGTGCAGTGGTTAAAATACCAACTCCCAGTGGTTTGGTCAAAAGCAACCGACATCCTTTAGTTGCCGTATCATTTTGTTTTATGTTTTTCAAATCAACCTGTCCGGTAACTGCCAGCCCAAAAATAGGTTCGGGCTATCGATGCTGTGTCCTCCGGCCAAACTAATGCCCACTTCTTTACAAACCTGGCGACCACCTTCAACTACTTCGCGGGCAATTTCCGGAGCGAGTTTATTAATGGGCCAGCCCAAAATGGCAATGGCCAGAATTGGTTTTCCTCCCATGGCAAAAACATCGCTGATGGCGTTGGTTGCTGCAATCCGGCCAAACGTAAACGGATCGTCAACAATGGGCATAAAAAAATCAGTGGTGCTAATGATTGCGGTGCCGTTTCCTAAATCCAACACTGCAGCATCATCGCGACTGTCGTTGCCAACCAACAGGTTGGGTTGATGTCCCATGTCGAGATTTGTCTCAAGAATGGTACTTAAAACTTTTGGCGATATTTTGCATCCGCAACCCGCTCCGTGACTATACTGCGTGAGCTTTATCTTTTTTGTTTCTGATTGACTCATAATATACTTTAATTTGTTTGGAAATCATTTTCGGCGAAATCGATTCTGACTCTAAAGTGTAAATTTCCTGGTGTTCTCGCTTTCTCAAGCCTCTCAGGTAATATTTATCGTAATAGAGCAGGCAGATCATCGCTACTTCATATAATTCGTTTTTTTTAAGGTGTTCCAATGCCTGTTTGGTATTTAAACCGCCCAATCTTTTTTGAATCCGGAGAATGGAATCTTCCAGCATTGCCTTGTCGGCTTCCGAATAATCTTTCACAAGAAAACGGGCTCTTACTTCACGCGGAATATCCAGAAAAATAACTGGATGGCTTCTCATATTCTCAAAAAAGTTAACTGGAATATTTACCAGACCAATACGGTGACTTTCGTCTTCAATCCATATTGTTTTGTTGTAATCCAGGTCTTTCCATTTCCAGAACAAGTTGTTTTCAAACTGTTCCATGGTTGGCTGACTTCCACCTCCCAACCGTCCGAAAGCCGATCCTTTATGGTTGGCAATTCCTTCCAAATCAAGTATTTGTTCACCTTGTTCTTTCAGTGTGTATAAAATATGTGTTTTCCCGCTGCCGGTATAACCGCCGAGTATGCAAATATTAGCTTTGGTTTTAAACGATTCCAACGCATGGTTCCGGAAAGCTTTGTAACCGCTGGTTATCACATAAACTTTTGAAAAGCCATTATCAGAAAGGTGTTGTGCAAACGATTTCGAGCGCATTCCTCCACGCCAGCAATGAACCGCAATAATTCCATCGGGAGCAAGTTTCCGTGATTCCGAAATAAACCATTCCAACTTTGGCGTTACGTATTTGTATCCTAGTTTAATGGCTTGTTCTTTTGATTGCTGAACATACACCGTACCAACAGCTGCCCGCTCTTCATTCGAGAACAAAGGAATACTATGTGCACCCGGTATGTGCCCTTTTTCATACTCGCCCGGCGAGCGAACATCAACAAGCGGAACCGTGGTAGCCAGTTGTATATAGGCTGAAAAACTGATCTCCTGTAACATGGTGACAAAGTTATTTATTCGGAGAATATTTCATGAAAAGAATGCGCATAATGTTAAAAGTAGTTGGAAAGTATTGATTTGGCGGGTATAACCATAAAATTAAATTACCGTAATGATGGTAGAATTACGAAGATTGAATATGATGAATGGAACGTAAAAAAAGATTAAAGAATTTGTTTTACAAGATGTAAATGAAACCAAGGCGAGTGCTACTCCTGATTCTTTTGGGAAGGGATTAAAAAATACGAGTACGGAACTCTGGCTCGACACCGGCGATATGGCAGAAGCTGATAAAAACTGGGCGGCTGAAATGACTGCATTAACAACCAACAACACTTTGGTAAATAATCTTCCGAAAAATGAAAATGAGCTAATCGACAAAGTTCACGAACCAGGTTGCGGCGATCTGTTTCCATATCTCAGCGAAAAAGATTATAAACTGATTGCAGGAGATAGGGAAATTCCAAATCATCAGCACTGGGGACAACGCATTGCAAACGGTTAACTGGCAATAGATACACTGCTAAATATGGACGAACTGGCAAGTTTTACTGCCGATCAGGCAGCGCTCGATGACGGAATCCTCCGAATAATCAGCGGCGAATTACAGCTTGAGATCTTCCAGCAAATCGATGTAGCATTCAATACCTGTAATAATTTCGCTTTTGTGAATGTATTCATCAGCAGTGTGTGAACGTGCTGAATCGCCAGGCCCCATTTTTACTGAGAGGGAGGCAATAATCGCCTGATCGGAAGTGGTTGGCGAACCATAAATATTGATGCCTTTTTTCTTTACCAACTTTGCAAAAGGATGATGCGCTGAAATTCCCGACGAGTTTAAACGAACCGATCGTGGCTTCACTTCCGATTCAATTACCTGACCAATAATATCTGCAGCTTCTTTGTTGGTGTAATGTTCGTTGGTACGCACATCAACTACAAAATGGCAATTGTCGGGAACAACATTGTGTTGTGTTCCGGCCTCTATTTGTGTTACCGAAAGTTTTACTTTTCCGAGAACTTCAGAAACTTTATCAAATTCAAAATTGCGGAGTTTTTCAATATCTGCAATGGCTTTGTAAAGTGCATTTTCGCCTTCCTCGCGGGCGGCATGACCGGATTTTCCGTGTGCGTAACAATCCAAAACCAGCAAACCTTTTTCGGCAATGGCCAGCTCCATTTTGGTGGGCTCGCCAATTATGGCAAAGGTAATTGGGGCAATCTCGGGCAAAACAATTTCCATTCCCCGACGTCCTGAAATTTCCTCTTCGGCAGTTGCCGCATAAACCAGGTTAAATGGCAAATCTTCGCGTTCGTAAAAATGAATGAAAGTTGCCAGAAGCGAAACCAGCGGGCCACCGGCGTCGTTGCTCCCCAATCCGTATAAAATATCTCCTGCTTCAATGGGCGAAAACGGATCTTTGGTGTAGCCTTTTGCCGGGCGAACAGTATCGATATGTGAATCGAGCAAAATTGTCGGCTTTTCTTTCGAGTAATATTTGTTGTATGCCCAGGTGTTGTTTTCCTTGGTCGTGTAAGGAATAGCTTCTTTTTCGAGAAAAGCACGCATAACGGCGGCCGCATTTTCCTCCTCTTTACTAAACGACTGCGTAGCGATCAGTGTTTTTAACAATTCGATGTATTTCTCCATAGTTTACCAATTGTAACATTGCAAAAATGGGAAAAAAATTGACAGGGATAATAAATGGAAAGCATTTTCATGCAGCACATTCACTAAAGTAAACCTGCTATAATGTTCATTCTTATTCTGTACGAAAATAAAAAACGTAGCCATTAAAAAAGGAAAAAAAGAGCAGAAATACTTTTAATGTTGTGGAATTTCCTTTATTTTGGCATAAATATCCGATAGTAACCTGAATATATACAATATGCAATTAAATTTTACCAGGAAATCAAATTTGCTGTTTTTGCAGCTTTTTAACACAAAAAAAATTATTAGCGACATGTGCACACACTACTTAAAGAAAGGAATAGTGGTGCTTTTTCTAATTGTCTCTACAGTTGTTTTATCTACAAACCTACTGTATGCTCAAGTGCCCAACCCCAACGAGGCTGAGTGGGTAGGTGATGGATATGCATTAAAGAAAATTGTGAGTAATACGACTATTGCCAGTGGTGTAAACTTTAGTTATACCCTTATGTTTTCGGCCCCGGCC
Source organism: Draconibacterium halophilum (assembly GCF_010448835.1). Lineage (NCBI taxonomy): Bacteria > Pseudomonadati > Bacteroidota > Bacteroidia > Marinilabiliales > Prolixibacteraceae > Draconibacterium > Draconibacterium halophilum. The sequence continues at coordinate 3,437,007 of NZ_CP048409.1, read as the reverse complement.
GGAGCAACAACAGTAACTATTGCCGATCAAATTCCGATAGATGTTGAGGTGGTTAATGTGCCAACACCTGCTGATGTAAATGGCGTAACTCCTACAGTTTCAATTACCGGAACTCCCGGGGTAAATGAAGAAGTTACCTATTCGCTCACCGGGTTGCCCGGAGGTTCTGCTTCATCCGGATCATTCACTATTGTTGTTAAATTTCCGGAAGGGGTTACCTGTGACGGAACAAGCGTTAGAAACCGGGCCGGTATTTTAGTTGACGACAAATGGAACTATACTCCATTTGTTAGTACAACGGCTACAGCAGTTGATCCGTGGAAGGTAGCCAAAACAATCGTTGGCGGTGCTGTAGTAAATCCATCGGGAGGAAGTTGTGGTTACATGATTGCACCAGACGGAACGGTAACTTATCGTTTATATGTGATGAAAAGCAGTCCGTATTACGGAAATGTAAACGGACAAATGAACATGACTGGTGCTACAGTTACTGATGTTTTACCGCCGGGTGCGGTAGTAACGTCGAGCACTTGCAGCGGAATTCCGATAGGTTCTTCAGGTACCATAACCTGGAATGTTAACTCCGGCTCTCTTGATGCCACAACGCCGTATGCCTATTATTACTGCGAGATTGAAGTTCAGTACCCAGTAGGTAGTTTTCCTATCGGATCCATTATAAACAACGAGCTTACTTTGGATGGCGAAATTTGTAATCAAAATGTTTCGCATACAAGTAATCAGACTTGCGTTGAGGTTATCGATTATACACCTAACGAGAATGCTAATTTCCAGAAGTATATTTCGCTTGCCAACCGCGTTCCCGGATGCACTGGAATGTACCGCATTATTTTTTGCAACAACGGAAATGTTCCGCTTTCGGCGTTTAATATTGATGATGCAATTCCATCGGGAGTTAGCGTTGATGAGATTAATATTTACAATGCCAATGCAACTACTACTGTTGATTTAAATATCAATGGTTCTTCTTATGCTACAGGAATAAACAGTACTTATTCAACCGGAACTATAGGAACGACAGTTAACGACATCCAGTTGCAAATGACCGGAAGTTTACCGGTTGGCGATTGCATTTATATGTATGTGGAATTTACGGTCAATCCGAATCCGACCGGAACAGTTGTAACCAATTGCGCATCGTTTGATGGTTTGGCTAATTCTTTAAGTTTGGATGATGCGTGTGTTAGTTTTACTGTTGAAGCAGGAGAACCACGGCCTTGCATTGTTAAAGATATTTGCTCGCCGCAAACCGATTATGAACCGGGAGATATTGTGCGTTTTCGCCTGAGAGTTCAAAACATTGGTAGTGCCGATTTATCGGGCGCAACCATTCAGGATGTTTTAAACAGCAATTTCTCTTATGTGGGTAACGAAACTTATTATGTGGCTAGTACTTATAGTCCAGCATGTTCTTCGGGAGGAGGTATTCCTTCAGGAGCATCAGCGTGGACAGGAGTAAATCCAACGCATTCCGGAAATAATTTGAACTGGATTATACCCGATGTTCCCGCCGATTGTCAATTGTTTTATTCATCGTACTGCGGCACCTACGGCACCTATACCTTGCCCTATTACTTTATCGAATTTGATGTTCAGGTAGACGATTTTGCACTTCCGGGAGTAACTGTAAATAACTTCGATATAAGTGGAGGCAATTTAACTTCAAATGAAACATCAAACGATGTTAATGTTCTTGTTGTGGCTTCATTGGGGCAGGAGGTTGAAAAAGAAGTGTCGACAGATGGTGGAACTACATTTGCATCGTCGGGTGCGGTAAGTCCGGGCGGAACAGCACGTTATCGTTTGAATTATACAAACACTTCCAACGTGCAGGTATCGTCAATTAATCTTGTTGATCTTTTGCCGCTTGACGATACTTCTCCTGATGATTGGTTAATTCTTGACCGAAATACTCCACGAGGAAGTACTTTTGGAGTTGATTACGCCAATAACCATTCTTCAGCTCTGGTGCCGGGTGCTCCGTTTACCGGACCTACACCAACCTATTCAAACGATTTAAATGTTTGTTTACCAATGTTCTCCTATTCGCCTGCAGGATGTAACGGACCAACATTCGGAAGTACTCCTGAGCGTAACATTTTCATTGATTATACAAGTTTGTTGCTTGCACCAACTGTTAAATTGCAAGAAGAGTTTGATGTGACGATTCCGTCAGGAGCTACCTCGCAACAAACGGCTTGTAACGATTTTGCAGCCATATCGAGCACCGAATTTTTACTTGATGGTACGCCGCAATTCGTAACATTAACACCAATTGCTGCACCTCCGGTTTGTCTCACAATCGATACAGCAGCGCAATCGTCGTGTTGCGATAGTATTATAATTGAGGCGGTTTCAAATCCGGCAACAGGAGAAGATTGCTGTGTGCGAATAACTGCTGAGTGCCCCGTGAAATCGGTTGAATTAAGTGTTGAAAACGGAACAATAAGTTCAGCAATTTCATCGTGTAGTACTTTGCCAACCGGATATGCCGGACAAAGTAATTTTACTTTCCCCGGAAATGGTTGTGAAATTGATATGACACACTGTTTTACGACTGATCAGGCAGGATCGATAACAGTAAACTATGTGATAACTTTTGATAGTGGTGAAACTTGTACCGATAGTATTACTGTTGATTGTGGAGACGTTTCTGTAAATTGTTGCGATAGCATTACTTTGGAATCTTACCAGGATCCTGACCTTGGTGAATGCTGCGTGAGAGTGCTTACCGAGTGCGAAATTGATTCGGTGCTGGTTACTGTAAATAACGGGGTATTTAGTTCGAATACGTGGAATTGCTCAACAACTATTCCGGCTGCGGCAATTGGGCAAAGCAGTTATATGTTCGATGCCGCTTCGTGTGTGCTGAACATGACCAATTGTGTTACCGCTACTCAAAGTGGAACGGTTTCGCTTACCTACGTATTCTTTTTTGCAAACGGAGAAAAATGCGAAAAGGATATAGAGATGGATTGTGAGTATACAGCACAAAACTGTTGCGATAGTATTACGTTGGAAACTTATCATGATCCTGATTTGGAAGAATGCTGTGTGAAAGTTACTGCCGACTGTGAAGTTGATTCGGTAATGGTTGCTGTGGATAATGGTGTTTTCAGTTCGAATAGCTGGAATTGTTCAACGCCAATTCCAAACGATGCTGTTGGACAAAGTAGCTATACTTTTAATTCGGCTTCGTGCGTGCTGGATATGAATAATTGTTTTACAGTCGACCAGGCTGGAGTACTCACTGTAACCTATGTTTTCTTCATGGCCAATGGCGAAAAGTGCGAGAAAAAGGTTCAGTTGGATTGTGCTTATGTAGCAGAGGATTGTTGCGATAATGTTGAATTACTGGCCTATCAGGATGCTGATTTGGGCGAATGTTGTGCACAATTTATTTCAAAATGCGAAACCGATTCGATTGCCGTAATGATAAATAACGGAACTTTTGCCAATGTTACTTTAAATGGCATTTCTGTTTCAACAGGAGTTATTGGCCAGAGCAGTTATACTTTTAACACCACTGTATCAGCAGTTGATTTAATTACATGTGTAACACCTGATACAACTGGAGTTGTTGTACTTAATTATGTCGCTTATTTCGCGAATGGTGAGGTTTGCGAAAAACGTATAGAATTGGATTGTAAAGCTCAGGAACCAACTTCTGATTGTTGTCCGATTGTTGATTTTAAACTGAGACGATCATGGCCTTTCTTCAATAAATATGTGGGTACGTTCGAAATTTCCAATCCCGATCCTTCTAACCCTATTTGTTCGGTTCAGATAAGTTCTTCACCAGGAGGAAGTTTTAATACGGGAACTTTAATTATTGATGGAGCAGCCTCGGGACAAAGTTGGAATTCTTCGTCAATTCCTGCCTCAGGAACACTTAGTCCGCAGGCAGTGGAAGATATGCTGTTCACACTGACCGCTTTTAATTACACCGGGGTAGTAACCGTTTGTGTGACAAAATGCGACGGATCGGAATGTTGTTACGAATTTAACTGGAATGGAAAACCGATCGTGGTAATTCCGTGGGAGCCTGCGCAGCTTGGCGTGGGGGGCAAACTTGTGGCTGTTTCTGTTAGTCCGGAAATGATTGAAAACTTAGACGAAAGTATTAAATATGTTTCATTTGGTTTTGCCGATGAACAAGACCTTGGAGGCGAAGCTGAATTCTTTGCTATTGGAGGCACGGGAGATTGCGATGATACCAGAGCAGAAGCTACTCCCGGATCGATTGATCCGGATTCTGACGACGACGGAATTTCCGATGGTACAGAAAGCTACATGTCAAAGCATAATGCCTTTTTTGAACTAACGTGTCCCTATGAGCCTGGCTCGGGAGTACAAGCTCCGATTTTTAATCTTGTATTAAAAGGAGAGCTGCCTAAGCTGGGAATGGCACTCATTAGCGAAGACGGAAATGTGGTATTCGACGGTGAGATTGATTTAGCAAACCCTGATTCAGTAATTACATCTGTAGGTAATTTGGGTGATGTCTCGGGTAAAATGTTTGAATTCATTAACCTTTATCCAAATCCATCGGACGGAGATTTTACCGTTAAATATGCCACCGGTGAAGCTATGGATATCGACATATTAATTGTTAACCAGCTTGGACAAATTGTGGAAGTTCAGAATCAAGGACGTGTAAGCGTGGGCGTGCACAATACCACAATAAGTGCGGCAGGTCTTCCTGCCGGAGTCTATAAAGCCGTTTTAAAATCGGGTAACCGTACGTTAACAAAATCGGCAATACTTAAGTAAATTCACACAAATTTGATTTTTCAAAAGGCCGTTCTTCTTTATGAAGGATGGCCTTTTTACATGGCTAAGAACAGTAGTTGATTATCTTTGTCGGCCATAACCGAAGAAATAGTTAAATGCATACAATTTTGTTTTGGATAATAATTGCGATTCTGGTACTCGATTTTTTATTTGAGAAATATCTTGAATACCTCAATACCACTACCATGAGTGATAAAATCCCGGAGGAAGTTAAGGGGATTTACGATGAGGGAAAATACAAAAAGCAGCAGGCTTATCAGCGTGAGAATCATCGCTTCGGAATTCTAACCAGCAGTTTTAGTATGGCCATTACCCTAGCCATGTTTTTGTTTTATGGTTTTGCATTGGTTAACGGCTGGGTCTGGAGCTTTACCGGAATTGCAATATTGGCAGCACTCATTTTTTTTGGAATAATCATGTTTGCTTCAGATATTATTAATATTCCTTTTGAAATATACGACACCTTCAAAATAGAGGAGAAATACGGCTTTAATAAAACTACACCCAAAACCTTTGTTTTTGATAAAATAAAAGGCTGGCTGGTAAGTGCACTAATTGGCGGCGGATTGCTGGCACTGGTTATTTTTATCTATCAGTTAACAGGTGAGCTATTTTGGATTTATGCGTGGCTTGTGGTTTCAGCATTTTCCATTTTTATGGCTATGTTTTATTCCAATCTGATTGTACCGCTGTTTAATAAACAAACGCCGCTTGAAGAAGGTGAATTACGTGATGCTATTAGTGCCTTTGCCAAAAAAGTGGGTTTTAAACTGGATAATATTTTTGTGATCGACGGATCAAAACGATCTACAAAAGCAAACGCTTATTTTACCGGGCTTGGAGCTAAAAAACGAATTGTACTTTACGATACACTTATTAACGATCTGGAAACCGAAGAGCTGGTAGCAGTTTTAGCACACGAGATTGGCCATAACAAAAAGAAACACGTTGTTCAGGGACTCTTGATTGACTTGGTGCAAACCGCAATTGTTTTGTTTGTTTTTGGGCTGTTCATTGATAGTCCGGCTTTAAGTGCAGCACTGGGTGTTGAGGAGCCAAATTTTCATATTGGATTGGTGGCTTTTGGAGTATTGTATTCTCCCATTTCTTTTTTTACAGGCATTTTTATGAATATGCTTTCGCGGAAAAATGAATACCAGGCTGACCGTTTTGCTGCCGAATATTACAAACCGGAAGCGCTGGCATCGGCATTAAAAAAGCTGTCGATCAATAACCTGAGTAATTTAACACCACATAAAACATTTGTATTCTTTCACTACTCACACCCAACTTTACTGCAAAGGCTGGAGTTTTTAAAGTCATTTGAGAAGTAAGAAGACTCTCGCAAAGGTGCTAAGACGCGAAGGAAAGGTTTCAAGTTGCAGGTTGAAATAGTTTGGAAGATTAATTTTAAGCATTGGAGCATTTATGCACTTGCATCTTCTCCTACAACGCTCAATCCAATTCAATCTCCCTCAATCTATAGATTAACAACCTTGTCCGCAATTTTCTGAAAATGCATAATATCAACCATAGTTGCGGGTATGCCAATTTTTACTTTTTCCAACAATTGAAAATGATTCAGGCAAGTTTTGCAAGCCACTAATTTCACGCCTTTTTCTGCAAGTTGTTTCAGCGATTCAAGTGCCGGCAAACCGGAGCAGAGAAGTTTTACTCCTTCGTTGTAAAAGGTGATCACTTTTGGGAGTTCTTTTTCTTCGCAAAGCAACGTCAGGTAGTTTTTTACTAACAATTGGCCCAGTTCATCGTTGCCCGTGCCCATTCCGTTATGGGTAATCTGGATGAGTGTATTTTTGAAAGTATTCATTTGTATTTTGTTTTGTTCGTACAAAAGTAATTGAAATTATATTTGGATAATTTTGTGTGCTTAAAAGTTTAAGATTGAATCTATCGCGCATTGTAAAAAGCGATTTTAAAATTAAGCACACAGTAATTGTCTCATAACATATATTGTTAATTTTGCTTTTCGGCGGTACAATTCTAAATTGAGAAAATGAAAGCAGAAATAATTACAATAGGCGATGAAATACTGATCGGACAAATTGTGGATACCAACTCGGCCTGGATGGGCGAGCAGTTTAACCTTAACGGTATTGAGATTTACCAGATCACTTCGGTTCACGACGATCACAATCATATTATGCAAGCCGTGAAAAACGCAGAAAAGAACGCGGATTTAGTGGTTATAACAGGTGGTTTGGGCCCAACAAAAGACGATATTACAAAACACACGCTTTGCGAATATTTCAATACCGAGCTTGTTTTTCATAAGCCCACTCTTGATACTATTGTGGAACGTTTTAAACATCGCGGAATCGATATGAACAAGTTGAACCGCGATCAGGCAATGTTGCCCGAAGCCTGCACTATTTTACCTAATAAAATGGGCACGGCACCGGGAATGTGGTTTGAAAAAAACGATACTATTTTTGTGTCAATGCCGGGAGTACCTTTTGAGATGAAATATTTAGTGGAGTTTGAATTGTTACCACGACTGCGCAAAACCCGACGAACAAAAGCTATTTTTCATAAAACAGTGTTAACGCAGGGAGTTCCGGAATCGGTGCTGGCCGAACGAATTGGAGACTGGGAAGATACTTTGCCAACGAATATTAAACTGGCTTACCTGCCCAATCCAATGGCGGTGCGACTGCGGCTTTCAGCAATTGGCGACGATGTTGAAGCTTTAAAACGAGATGTTGAAAGCGAAATTGAGAAACTTCAAAAAATTATTCCGGAGGCCATTTTTGGTTACGATAACGAAACCATGTCGGAGGTAATTGGCCGGCAACTGGTGCTACAAAACAAAAAACTGGCTGTTGCCGAGAGTTGTACGGGTGGTTATATATCGCATCTCGTTACTTCTGTTTCGGGGAGTTCGGCGTATTATAATGGCTCGGTTACCTCGTATTCAAACGAAATGAAAGAGCAGTTGCTGGGAGTAAGTAGAAGTAATCTGGAGAAATACGGTGCCGTTAGCGAGCAGGTAGCACGCGAAATGGCAGAAGGTATAAAACGGGTGATGAAAGCCGATTATGCCGTGGCAACCACCGGAATTGCCGGCCCTACAGGAGGAACAGAAGAGAAACCGGTAGGCTTGGTATGGATTGCCGTTTCGGGACCAGAAAAAATAGTTGTAAAAAAGTACACTTTTGTTGGCGATCAACGCGATAGAAATATCGTACGCTCGGGACAAACTGCCCTGCAACTACTGCGACGAATGGTTCTTGGTGAGTTATAAATTCGGATCTCGAACTTCCATCTTCCGACTTCGGTCTTCGAGCTTAACTCTTCCAGGTTTTTAACAACTTCTAACGTTCTTAAACGTTCTAATAATGTATTTTTAAATCAGAAAACAGAATAATATGAAACGAATTATTGTAATTATACTTATCGTAATTGCGGTGCTGTTAGGTGCATTGCTGGCAATTCCGGTATTTTTCAAGGAAAATATTTTAAATACAGCAAAAACTACCCTCAACAAACAGTTAAATGCCGAGGTTGAGCTTGCCGATCTCAAATTGTCCCTATTCAAAAATTTTCCCAAGCTTACTGTAGTACTTCAAGATGCATTGATTTTGGGTAAAGGAGAATTTGCTCAGGACACATTACTGAATGCCCCTGAAATAAGTGCAACAATGCATTTATCATCACTATTTAATGCCGATCGAAGTATTGAAGAACTCCTTCTTGAGGAACCCGTATTGAAGCTTGTTGTAGCTGAAAGTGGGAATGTTAACTGGGATATTGTGCCTTCTAAGGATGATAAGAGTGAACAGAACACAGAGAGTTCAGAAGAATTTCAACTGGATTTAGAGAAAATTAAAATCAGAAATGCAGATTTTACATACAACGACAAAGCAGGTAAAATGCTTGCCAGGCTCGATGATATTAACTTAGATATTGCGGGCAAGATGTATGGAAGTTCAACCCAGTTGCAGGTAGGAGGGAAGGTGAACGAAATTAATTACTCGATGGAAGGAACAACCTACTTGTCGAATACTTCGCTGGATTTAAGCACTTTGCTGGATGCTGATTTTGAGACAATGACTTACACAATTGCCGAGAGCGAGTTAATTATTAACCGTTTACCTTTAGAGTTAAGTGGAAACGTGCGAATTCCGAACGATACCACATTTCTTAACTTGCAGCTAAATACAAAAGCTTCTGATTTTGAAAACTTTTTGGCTTTGGTGCCCCAAAGTTACGAACCCTATTTGAAGGAGATTACAACAACCGGGTCGGCAACTATCGCGGGCAGTGTAATGGGCTATTATTTTGAAGAGGATTATCCGCTCATTAATTTGCAGGTTTTGGTAGATCAAGGCTTCCTGAAATATGCCGATATGCCCGAAGATATAAAAAACATCAGCGCCGAAATAGTGATAGAAAAGCCGCAGGGTGAACTGGATCTGATGAAGATTAATGTGAATAAAGCGCATGCCGAAATTCGTAATAACCCGGTTGATCTGACCTTGAAAATTTCAAATCCTGTTTCCGATCCATTTTTTGACGGTGCTTTTGTAGGCAAAGTAAACCTCAATCATTTAAAAGATGCCTTGCCAATGGACAGTGTAAATATCTCGGGAATTATTGATGCGAATTTGTTTGCCAATGGGCGTTATTCTGATGTTGAGGCCGAAGCTTACGACAAGATTAATTCGGATGGGGTTGTACTGTTAAACAACTTTATTTACGATTCGCCCAGCCTTACTCAGCAAGTGGTAATTCCTTCGGGGCAACTGGATTTCTCGCCGCAGAATATAACCCTTGGAAACTTTAGTATTAAGACTGGTGAAAGCGATTTTCGTTTATCAGGGAAAGTGAGTAACTACCTGAATTATATGCTTAAAGACGGTGTTTTGAAAGGGAATTTGCAGTTGAACTCAAACTTTGTGAATTTGAATGAATTGCTTCGTTTGCAGGTGATGGAAGAAGAGAACTTGGAAACGCCGGAAGCAGAAGAAGCATTGGCTTTTGATGTACCCGAAAATATTGATATCACATTTCGTTCATCGATCAACCGCGCAGTTTTAAACCGAATACCAATTACCGCAATAACAGGAGAAGTTCGGGCAGTAAATAAAAAACTTGTTCTCGACGGATTGGATATGAATATGTTGGATGGAAGAATGACTATGGATGGTTCTTACGAAAATACAACTCAAAATCAGCCACTTTTTGATTTTGGTTTTAATATCGACGGGTTCGATATTCCGGCTTTGTACCAAACGGTAGCCGGCTTTCGCAAGCTTATTCCGGGTGCAGGTAACAGCACCGGACGACTTAGTACCAGTTTGGGGCTGAAAGGAAGGCTTAATCCGCAGTTAAAACTTATTCCTGCATCCGCTAACGGACAAGGGAAATTCAGTACTAACAATGTTGAAATTAAGAACTCTCAATTATTTAACCAATTGAGTGGCATTATTCAACAGGAAAAACTGCGCGATGTTTCCATTGGCGATTTTACGGCTAATTTAACGGTTGAAGATGGCGGTATTAAACTGCGTCCGTTCACTACAAAAGTAATTGGGCAGGAAACAACCATTAGCGGAAGTTTAAACGCAGAAAGTTTGCTCGATATGCGTCTCGATTTTAATATAGAACGCGAAATGTTTGGCCCCGATATTCAGAAAATACTTGCCGTATTGCCGGGAAATGAAAAGATAACCATGTTGCCCGCCGGAGTGGTTCTTAAAGGACCGGTTGGCGATGCAAAAGTAAATCTTGATTTAAGCGCCACAAAAAAAGCGGTTACCGATGCCACAAAAGATGATCTGAAAGATTCGTTGAATAAGCTGGGAGAAGGTCTTAAAAAACTATTCAAATAAAAATTAGGGAAATCCGAAGGGAAATACAGAAATACACAATCTTTGAACCAAAAATATCTTAAAATAGTCCGCTATTCTTGCGATATTTTGAATTCCGGTGAGCGCATTCTCCGATGGCTTTGCCTCGGGGTAAGCGAACAAGAAAATAAAAAAGTCCTTAACAGAATCGGATTCCTCGTCAGCTCTGCTGCGAGGAGTTTCAATCCAAATCTTACACATTTCTGTATTTCTGAGGCTAATATTTAAAATCGAACTCAGGTTATTAGGTAAACCTCCGTTTAAAAACAGAAAAATGCGTATTTTGCCAACGCAAATTAACTGGGGCACCAGACAGCATTATCAATAGTATTATTAAATGACAGACAAAGTAGTTGTAATTACCGGAGCTTCGTCAGGAATAGGAAAAGCATTGGCCGAAAAGTATGCAGCAGAGGGTTTTAACCTTGTTTTAGCCGCGCGCAGAATCGAGCGTTTAGAGACGTTGAAAGAAAGACTGACCAATGTTGAAGTTCTGCCGGTAAAGACGGATGTCTCCAATGAAGAGGATTGCAAGCATTTGATCGATAAAGCGGTTGAGCGATTCGGGAAAATTAATATCCTTATTAATAACGCCGGAATTTCGATGCGTGCAGTACTCGAAGATGTTGACACTGAAGTTTTACGAAAAGTAATGGACGTGAACTACTGGGGCACCGTTTATTGTACTAAATATGCGCTTCCGTACTTGCTCGAACAAAAAGGTTCTGTTGTGGGTGTTATCTCAACCGGAGGCTACATCGGCTTGCCCGGACGCACCGGTTATTCTTCGTCAAAATTTGCTGTGCGTGGTTTTCTCGATACACTTAGGGTTGAAAACCTGCGTTCGGGATTACATGTTTTGGTTGCTGCTCCCGGTTTTACTGCCTCCGAGATACGCGAAACAGCACTTGTTGCTGATGGAAGCCATCAGGGTAAAACTCCACGGAATGAAAATAAAATGATGTCCGCCGAACGCTGTGCATCTATCATGTACCGTGCAATCAAAAACCGCCGGCGGAAAATGATCGTTTCTTTCTGGGATGGAAAAGCTATTGTGTTAGTGGCTAAACTCTGGGCATGGCTGGTCGATCAGGTTCTTTATGCTGTTTTTAAAAACGAGCCGGATTCTCCGCTGAAGTAGTTCTTATTTTTAGCTCTTTCAAATCATTAACGATAATAAAAAGAAAATGCAATTGCTGCTCCGGTTCTGCGATTAAACAATAAATACGCCTTTCGTGAAAACGTTTCCGAGATCGTTAATAAAAGTTGAATAGGTAAACAGCAATCCTGTTCTCCCGCTAAAAATCCAACAAACAAAGTAGGAGCTCCGAATAGTTATCGATGCTAATTACAATTCCATAATACAAAAAAATGCCGCTTAATAATTTAAGCGGCATTTTTTTGAGATTTAGTATCATTAAACTTCAAACTCTTTCAAGGTAGTTTTTATTATCGCAACTGCTTCCATCAGTTGTTCTTCGTTAATAACCAAAGGTGGCGTAAAACGAATAATATGCTTGTGTGTTGGTTTGGCTATTAAGCCGTTTTCTTTTAAGGCCAGACACACATCCCAGGCTGTTTTTCCGTTGGTTGGTTTTATGGCTACTGCATTTAACAAGCCTTTTCCGCGTACCATTTCAATTAATGGCGAATCGATTGCACGCATTTCATTCCGGAATATTTTCCCCAGTCGTTCAGCATTTTCTACCAGCTTTTCTTCCTGAATAACATCGAGAGCTGCTATGGCAACTTTACCTGCAATTGGGTTTCCACCGTATGTGCTGCCATGTTCTCCTGGTTTTATAGTCAGCATAATTTCGTCGTCGGCCAGCACGCACGACACCGGGTAAATTCCACCCGAAAGAGCTTTACCCAACACCAAAATATCGGGGCGAACATTTTCATGATCGCAAGCCAACATTTTTCCTGTGCGGGCCAAGCCGGTTTGCACTTCGTCGGCAACAAACAAAACGTTGTATTTTTTACACAGTTCGCGGGCCTTTTTCAGGTAGCCGTCTTCAGGAACGTAAACTCCTGCTTCGGCCTGAATAGGCTCAACAAGAAATCCTGCCACATTCGGGTTCTGCAACTCTTTCTCCAGGCGGTCAACATCGTTATAAGGAATACTTATGAATCCGGGAGTATAAGGGCCGTAATGACTGTAGGCATCCGGATCGCTCGACATGGAAATGATCGTTATGGTTCGCCCGTGGAAATTACCGTCGCAAACCACAATCTTGGCTTCGTTGGTTGGAATACCTTTAACTTTGTATGCCCACTTGCGAATCAGTTTTAAAGCCGTTTCATCAGCTTCGGCACCCGAGTTCATGGGTAACATTTTATCGTAGCCAAACAGTTTGGTCATGTATTCTTCCCATTCGCCCAGCACATCGTTGTAAAAAGCTCTTGATGTTAATGCGAGCGTTTGTGCCTGTTTGGTAAGTGCATCAATAATTTTTGGGTGACAGTGGCCCTGGTTTACAGCCGAATAAGCGGCTAGGAAATCGTAGTACTTTTTACCCTCTACATCCCACACAAAAATGCCATCGCCTTTTGATAGAACAACGGGTAGCGGGTGGTAATTGTGTGCGCCAAATTTATCTTCTTTGGCCATGTAGTCTGCAGAACTCAGTTTAGTCATAATCTGTTGTTTTATTTTAATGCAGAAATACGATTTTTACGCTTAAAAAGCAACGGGAGCAGTGGTGTTAAACAGCAGTGAGAAAAATCAGTTTATTTGTTCAGATTTACAGCGCCTGGCTTATTTCCAGAAACGCGCTATGCACACTTCTGTAAAAATAAAAAACAATGCCAGCAACAAACACCATTTCCATAATTGGCGACCATTCTGTATATCATCAAAAATGTCTGAGAAATTGCGATCAACTTCTTCAATAACTGTTGAATTTGCTAGTTGATTGGTTTCCAGCCGAGAGTTTAATTCGTTGCTGTCAAAATACCGCAAATCCGATTCTAAACGATTAAAATTGAACGCCATTGAGGCAATTGTATTTTCGTCGTTTTTAATCAGGTAATGACCGTCAGTGTTAATTTGTTCACCAAATTCGAGTCGTATATTTCTGCCTGTCATCGTTTGTGCCGGTATAAATTTCTCGCCCGATTCTGCATGCTCAATCTCGATAGAAGCGTTTAAATCAACTTGCAGCATTCGGGGTAAGTTGATAAAGTTGTTTTTACCAACAATAAACGACATTTCCTGTTTCGGCAAGCTATTCAGTACAATATTGTAAAGTGTTGGCACAAAAAGTACATCGCGGGCAAACGATTCGTTTTTTTGCGAAAGAGGAAAGGCAAATACCCATACTTTCCCATCCTTGTAATTGAGTTGCGAAAGTGCTTTGTCGCCATTTTGAAAGGCCAGCAAAGTGTGCTCATCGGTTTGCATGGTTTGCGCAAAGCGGTAGTGCCCATCAACCTGTGGCAGCACCGGGTTTTCTTCCCGTTTTTTGAAAACATCAGCATAAAACCTGTTCTCGTAATCGATAGCTGAAATATCCTGTTTTGTGGAGTCGATTCGAACGATGCGGTTGGCACTATACGCAGCTAACAAGCGATTGCTGGCACTATTGTCGCTCATCCATTTTGGGAAAAGCACCACCGAAGTTCCGGCACTTGCAACAGTTTCCAGCTCGTTTAACAAACCACTTGAGAAATTGTCGATGTTCAGTAAAAAAATGGTGTTGTAGTCACTCAGGCGGTTTACCTGCAGGTTTTGCCGGTTCATTTCGTCGAGCACCACATAATCGTCGTTATTAAATAAAGCACGTAAATAATTTAACCCCTCTTTCGAGTCGGAAGCATCGGTATAAAGGGCCAGTGCTTTTAATTTGGGTTCAACAAAATAGCTGATGTACCAGTTATTATCATGCGTAAACGGATAATCGGTAATTTCAATCTTTCCCAATTGCGAGCCACTGCTGGTATTGTTGTATTTCAGGTTGGCAATAATCTCGTTTTGCGCTTCAACCGTGAAATTGGTAATCGATTTAATGGAGTCGTTCAGAAACAGCTTCAAGGGCAGATTCTGGTAATTTTGGCTGGAGCTGTTTTTTATCCTGACAAACATATTTTCTTCCTGCCCCAATCGGTGAGCCGGATATTCCACCCAACACGAATCGATGTAAAGATTGGCAACTTCGTTTGGTACCAACGGAAGGTAGTAACTGAAAATTCCCGGCTCCGAAAAATTATCAATATCGGTGATGCTGCGTTGAAAATCGGAAATAAAATACAGGTTCTTATCGGCTTCGTTATCGTTAATTTCGCTGGCAAAACGGTTATAAATAATCGACAAAGGCACCAACGTAGGACTAGCCTGAATGTTTGAAACCTGTTGAATAAACTGTTCTTTATTAAAAACGTGTTGGTGTTTCGGATTCAAATCGTTGGTAAACAATCTGAATTTTGTTCCGGGCGGGTAGGCCATACAAATTTCAAGGGCTTTATTACGTGCTACTTCCAGCAATTGTCCTTGTTCCGATAGCGCATTCATCGAAAATGAATTGTCGATATAGACTGCTACCAACTGATTGCTTTGTTTTTGAGCATCGTTGTTGGTGGGAATAAACGGTTGGGCAAATGCAAAAACCAGGAATATTATAGTGAGAATTCGTGCGGCAAGGAGCAGTAATTGTTTCAGCCGCGATTTCTTTTCCGACTCTTTTTTGATGTCTTTTAAAAAGCTGACATTGCTAAAATATACGGTTTTGTAGCGCTTGAAACTAAACAAGTGTATAAGTATAGGAATGGCAACTGCCAATAGCGCAAATAAAAATGTTGGATAAAGAAAATTCATACCGGTTTATTGCTGTGTCTTACAAATTTCGGGACAACAGATTTTATTATTCGTTTTTAAAAATAGCAATTTCTTTCTCGCCACTTGATTTTATAAAACCACGGAACATTCCGCTGGTGTTAAATTCCATGGCAATATTACCATCGGCATCAACAGCAATAACGCCGCCGGTGCCTTCAAGTTCGCTCAGTTTGTCGATTTCTTTTTTACAAGCCTCGGTAACACTCAGGTTTTGGTATTCCATCATTGCCGAAATATCGCGTGCAAATCCCAACCGAATATAATATTCGCCATGCCCGTGCACGAAATGGCGCATGTTTTATTATTGGCATAGGTACCGGCACCAATTATGGGCGAATCGCCAATACGGCCATATTTTTTGTTGGTCATTCCTCCGGTGGATGTGCCTGCACATAAATTTCCGTGGGTATCGAGAACAGCGCAACCAACCGTTCCGGTATTGTCTTTTTGAGTGCGTTCGCGCTCGCGTTTTAATAAATTTTGCAACGACTGGTAACGGCGCTCCGTATAAAAATATTTGTTGGGTACGATTTCAAGACCTTGTTGTTTGGCGAATTCAGAAGCACCTTTTCCGCTCAGCATAACATGTTCCGAGTTATCCATCACTTCGCGTGCAGCATTAATAGGATTTTTTATATCCTGCACGCCGGCAACAGCTCCGGCGTTCAGTGTTTTCCCTTCCATTATTGAGGCATCTAGTTCATTTACTCCGTCGTGGGTAAAAACGGCTCCTTTGCCTGAGTTAAATAGTGGCGAGTTTTCCATAACGTTAATAACCTTTACCACAACATCGGTAGCAGTTGCTCCGTCTTTCAAAAGTTGTTCTCCTAACTGAAGTGCTTCATTTAGTTTGGCTTTGTATTCTGTCCGGGCTTCTTCGTTCATTTTGTCTTTCGACATAACGCCAGCTCCACCATGTATTACTATGGCATATTTTTGACCATAAACTGACAATAACCCTGCAACCAAAAGAAGAGTAATAAATAGTATTCGTTTAATCATTGTGTGCAATTTCTTACAAAAATGACATAAAATTTAAAATGCTGTAGTATTCGTCAACATTCTTTTAAAAATAATTTCAACAAGAAAAAAGTGTATTTTTGTTTATTATTTGTAGTTTTAACATTAAACAAAATAGGTGTTGGCAATGTTGTAATTATAGTTTTATACGCATGACAACATAATTTTCTAAAAAAATGAAGACAGAAGGATATTCAATAAAAGACTTGGAGACTTTATCGGGCATTAAGGCACATACCATACGAATATGGGAGAAAAGATACGATTTGTTAAAGCCGGAAAGAACCGACACAAATATCAGGTATTATACCGACAACGATTTAAAGCGCATGCTGAATGTTTCGTTGTTGGTAAGAAATGGTTATAAAATATCGAAAGTTGCTGGCTGGGAGGACGAAAAGATAAAAGGGACAGTAATTGATGTTGCCAAAAATAAAAAAACAGAGCAAAGCTATGTAGAGCAACTATTGCTGCATATGGTAAATTTCGACAATATTGGATTTCAAACCCTGGTAAACGAAATTATTGAGAAGTTTGGAATTGAGGAGGCGATGCAAGGCGTATTTTTTGGTTTGTTTGAGCGAATTGGAACCTATTGGCAGGTAGGATCGATATTCCCGGCGCAAGAACATTATGTGTCGAATATTATTCGCCAAAAAGTAATTGCTGCCATCGACAGTTTGGGGCTTAACAATGAAAGAGATAAAAGCATACTTTTTTATTTGCCGGATAACGAGTTGCACGAATTAAGTTTGCTGTTTTACTCGTATTTAGCTGCAAAATCGGGGTATAATGTTATTTATTTGGGGCAGTTTGTGCCCTTTGCAGATCTTGAAAAAATGAAATCGCATATACAGATTGAATACATCTTTACTGCGTTTATCAGCTCCATTAATAAAGAAGAACTGGAGCATTACCTGGCCAATTTAAAAGAAGTTTATCAGCACCAGAAAGTGTTTATTACAGGGTGGCAGGTTCGTGAGCTAGAACCCAAATTACCAAGAAATTTTAAGGCAGTTAAAGATTACAGGGAGTTTAAAAGGTTTATTGGATAGTAGTTAAGTTAACTTTTTATAAATCAATGCTTTTTATGCTGTAGTGAAAAAAGGTTAATATAAATCAGCAAGAGCAAAAGCAAAATAAAAATAGCTATTGAAGCGTATACAATTATGCTGTAAACTTTCTGGTTATCGAATGCCAGTGGGAATAATAATACTATTGTAGTTAGCAAAATTACCACGATTACAACTGCCCCAATGCTGTGCTTAAAATTCTTCATATCCTCTTGCTTTTAGTTTTTTGCAAATTATGAGAAACAAGTTTCTAAGTCAATGATACATAGTAGTATAAATCGGGCTATTTGTTGACAAAATGGTGTTAATTGTTAATATGTCATTAAAAATGGATGTTGTTATTTGGCAGGTAGTATAGAACTGTCAGCTTCCAAGGTCATTCCCGGGTAGAGGGTGAATCGTTTTACATCGGTTGTAAAAATCTCTATCATCTCATCGTCGTGGCTTTCGGGTGTATCGCTAAAATATAAATTGTAAGCAGCATGCATGGGAACCATAACTTTACAATTTAATTTTGGAGGAATGCGAATATCCATAAAATCACAATAGCCTTCGTTATCCCAAATCAGGTCGGTAAGCATATTTATATAAAGTGTATCGTTTGTAGGATTTATCAAATTCAGCTTTTTAAATTGTTGCTCAGAAGGTACATAGTCAATTTCGCATTCGAGCATTGCACCTACAAAAACAGTTCCTACTCCCGCCATTACATCAACAAAAACATTTCCACCACGAGAATTGCGTAGTTCTTTTTGTCGTTCGTAACTTGATTTGTCGTATATATACTTGGGACTTGAACAGCCTTGAAAAAGTATAACAGTAGCTAATATGAATAGAAAAGGTAAATGTTTTTTCATGGTTTGTTTGTTTTTGAAGTGGAATTAGCAATATTCATGCCTGAATTTCCGATAAAAAGGTTTGTGCATATTCATAAAATCTCCGTATACTTGAATTCTGATTTTAACGTTATTAAACAAAAACACAATAGTTATGAAACGATTTCTTTTTGCTTCTATTTTAATGTTATTTACCACAATTAGTTTTGCACAGCCTGTTTTTGATCTGGGTTTAAAAGCAGGAGTGCATTACTCAAATATGAGTCTTGACGGGGAATTTGACCTAAACTCAGATGCAATTACTAAAGTACATTGGGGGGCATTTGGCCGCGTTGGGTTTAACCGTTTTTACGTTCAGCCTGAAGTTTATTTTAGTAAAAAAGGTGGTGATCTCTCGTATGATGATCCGACCGATCTGATTTCATTAAGTGGAGGATTTGATTATAAAAATATTGATGTTCCGGTTCTTTTGGGGTATAAGTTGATAAAAAGTTCGATGGTTGATTTTCGAATTATGGCGGGGCCTGTATTCAGTTTTGTAACCGATGCCGATTATCCGGATGAGCTGGATCCGTATTTGCATGATGAATTTTTTAACGATCACTTATTCGGTGTGCAATATGGGCTGGGAGTTGATGTATTGTTCCTTACTCTTGATGCCAGGATGGAGCATGTTAGTAACATATACGACGACCCGAATTTGATAAACGGGAATTCAACTTCGTTTATGCTCACGCTTGGTTTTAAAGTATTGTGAGCGAAAATAGTAGCATAAAAAAGGCTTCAGAATTACCTGAAGCCTTTTTTATTGGAGTAAATTGAATGTTTTTGCAACTGCTATATTTTTAATTGAAACGTGCTTAATTGGAGTTGACCGCTACTTTTTCATAACAATCACTTTTGCGGTGTGGCGCAAGTCTATTTTATCACTGAACGGTACACAAGACAATTACTAAAGCTTCAGAAAACCTTGTGTTCCAGGTTCGCTTCATTCATAACATCGCTCAAGCTCCAAAAGTGCACATCGCCTGTAGAAACTTTAAAAATTTCGCTAATTGGTTCCAGATCTCTTCCGGCAATGTCGTCAAGGTAGAGGCGTTTTTTATGCAAGCGTTGTAACATTTTCGGGTCGTCGACGAATTCAACGGTGCCGGTTAAGCGCATTTGTTTTGCTTGTGCCTGATTGTGTGGATTGTTATAAAAACATACTTCAACTTTTGGATTGTGGTGAAGTTGCTTCGACATGTCTTTTGGAGAGAGCGTACCGAAATAGAAACCCGTTTTATCGGCAAAAAATAAGCGAACGGTTCTTACCCGTGGCTGATCGCCGTCGCAGGTGGCCAAATAGCAAACCGGATTTGCTGAGGCAAACGAAATGTAATCATTTATATCCATGGCTAAAGATTTTTGGTGCAACATATAAGTTACAAAAAATCAGTAAAAAAAGCAAGGCAGAATGAAGCGAGGGTGAAGTGAGAATGAAAGAAGTTTTATCGTGTTAACGCCTTATTCGACTAACCGTTTTGCTCTTTCTTTTTAAACCAATTTGCCGGGTTTAACTGCTTTTTGTATTTGGTGAACAGTTCTTTTCCTACCAGCAAACCTCCAGCCCAAAACACAACTTCCATTACTATAAAACTTGTGGTTGATGCGACTACTTTGGTTTTTGTAGGCAAATCAAAAAAAGGAATAATCAGTGTGGCGGCAAAAAATACCCCGGAGAAGATCATTAAGAAAATCCCGATTTTTATCTGACTGTTTTTACGTTTCATCCGTTTAAAATTTTCAAGATTTGTAATATTTACTTTAAAATTTGAGAACGGATGTAAGCGCTCCGCTCTCACATAAACTTTTTTAATCATCCTTTTCGTGTAGTTATGATTAAATAAGTTCATGTTCGTTTCATAAAACTCAAAACAGTAAATAGCACGTATTGTTTCCTGTAATTAGTTATCCTGCAAACTTTGCAAAAGGATAGTGAAAGCATTTGGCCCTTCGTTAAAAAGCAGATCAAGAATGCTCAGATTAGGCGTAAAACCATATCTCTCTGAAAATACCTGAGTGTAGGTTTGTGGTTGAAATTGATGGTCGGGATTGTGTTTTCGTTTTGGTGATATTCCGTCGCGCAGATTAAATGTTTTTTCCGGTACTTTTTCAAAATCGGAAGTTAACCGGATTTTATTTTCTATATCGAAAAAGTCGCAGAGTTGTTCGTGTATTTGCAGATTGTGATCGAGCAGGTATTTGGTTTTACGTTCAAAAAACGGGTAAAGTTCATCCTGGTAGTACTCGAAATAGGGCGACGAATTGTAGGCTGAAACGATGGTTTGCCAGTGATTGCGCTGCCAGTTTTCGTCGTACGATATTTGCAGGTCTTTTATTAAAATTTTTGGACCGCGGCCTTTTACCACCGGAATAACAAGCGAAATTGGTCCATTCCCTCCCAGTAGTTGACAACGATTGCGGTAGGTTTGTTTGCTAAAGTTCTCGTATTGTTCAATATAAACCTCGTTGTGGTGTAAGTAGCGGGTGTAAAAATGTACCGGTGCAAAATAGGCAGTACTCAGTAAAAGTGCGTTGTTATTCATTATTAGTCTTTGAAAAAGCTGTCGTCGGCATCGTCTTCATCATCCAGCTCAATCCCTTCCGGATCGGTTACTTCTTCCGACTTTTGCGGTTCGTGCATTTGTTGTAATTCCTTTAATTCCGAATTGAATTTTACCATCTGCTTATAGTCACGTTTTATTTTCCATAAGCGCGGATAAAAGTAAAATGCCGCAATTAGATACCCCAAAAAAATACAGCTAAGTAGCACAAGCACCAAGGGGGCATCCTTTATTTCCCAAAAGAATATGTTCAGCGTTATGTCCATGGCATTTTGCAACGTGAAAATTACCAGAAGGACTGCCAGAATCAGAAGTATTACAACGATTAATTGCATAATTAATGGTTTTCAAGTATCAACCCCGAAATTATAAAAAAAGGATAACAGTTTAACTATTATCCTTTTAACGAATGTTTTTTAATAAGATTGTGAGTGTTGTGTACAAACAAGAGTGTACAACAAAACGTACATATCAAATTTATTTTACCGTAGTAAACAGTCGGTTAAACCTTATGTTTGCCGGGAAACTTTTGTCTTTATCCAGCGAAAGCCAGATAAATTTGGCTTTGCCAACCACATGGTCTTCCGGAACAAAACCCCAGTAGCGCGAATCGGCAGAGTTGTGCCTGTTGTCGCCCATCATCCAGTAATAATCCATTTTAAAGGTGTAGGATGTGGCCACCTCTCCATTAATTTTAATCTGATCTCCGTTTACTTCCAGATCATTGTCCTCGTAAATATCAATAATGCGGCGGTAAAGCGGAAGATTGTCTACGGTAAGATCAATGGTTTCGTCTTTTGCCGGAATTGTTAGCGGACCAAAATTGTCAACGTTCCATGGGTAGCGGCTGTCGTTTGGGAAAATACCAGGTTCCCTGTCTCCAGGTTCATCCAACATTTTTTCAACCGATTCAACATTGGCAAGTTCTCCGATCTTATCAGCGGCATCCTGAGTGAGCGGCATTAAATACTGCTGGCTCGAATAGGTATTCCGGTCGTCTTCGGCAATGTGTAACCTGTCGAGTGTTTTTGGGTTGATGGCAGTACCATTAGTTTCAACCAGGTAGTTGTATTGAACACCTTCGTATTTTTTCTGAGCCTCGTTATTTACATACAGCTGCCCCATTTTAATTTCAATTTTATCGCCCGGAATACCTACACTTCGTTTAATGTAATTCTCGCGTTTATCAACCGGTCGCGTAATGATTTCTCCAAAGTTTCTTTTATCGCTCCAAACTCTGTTTCTTCCATACGATCTAATCAATTGGTAGTAACTTTGCGTTGGTACTCCCAGCGCTACGGTGTCGCCTTCCGGAAAATGAAAAACTACTACATCGTTGTTTTTTACTTCCGTAAATCCTGCCAGTCGTTTGTAAGGCTGCTGAATGGCTTCAGAGTATGATTTTCCACCAATTACGGGCATGGTGTTGTGCACAAACGGAAACGACAGCGGCGTGTTTGGTGTTTTAGGTCCGTAGGCCGTTTTACTTACAAAAAGATAATCGCCAACCAACATAGATTTTTCCATTGATGAGGTGGGGATCGTGTATGCCTCAATAAAAAACATACGAATGAAAGTAGCCGCTATTACCGCAAAAATAATAGCGTCGACCCATTCAACAACTTTGGTTTGTTTCCCGTTGGGAGGGTTTTTCTTTTTCCAAAATGCCCAATGTACTTTTTCTGTAATATAAATATCGAAGATTATTACCAGCCCCAGAAACCACAAGTAGCTTCCAAGCCAGATTACCCAAAGGGCATAAAGTGTTCCTACAGTGATGAATTTAAACCACTTATTTGTTAGGATCGAACGTGTCATTAATTCTTATTTTATAATTTTAGTAAATCTTTCATTGTCAGTATGCCTTTGTTGTCGAGGCAATATTCGGCAGCAAGTACGGCGCCGGATGCAAATCCTGTACGACTTTTTGCACTGTGCGTGATTTCAATAAAGTCGATTTCCGATTCGTATTTTACGGTATGAATACCCGGTACTTGTCCAACGCGCTCTGATTTAATGTTCATTTCATTAGCAGCAGGAGTTTTATCATTAACCCAGGCATTTTTTGCCGGAAGGTTTTCAAAGATATCTTCTGCTAAGCTGATTGCTGTTCCGCTAGGTGCATCCAGCTTTTTCGTATGATGAACTTCTGTCATTTCAACACCGTATTCGGCACGTGGCGCCATCAATTCTGCCAGTTTTTTATTCAGCTCGAAAAACAGGTTTACACCTACCGAGAAGTTACTTCCATAAAAAAATGTACCGTCGGTTTCAGCACATTTATTATACACCTCTTCTTTTTTATCGAGCCAGCCGGTGGTTCCGCTAACAACAGGAACACCCGCCTCAAAACACAACTTATAGTTATTTACTGCTGATGCAGGAATAGTAAATTCAATGGCAACATCACATTTTTTGAGATTATCGACGGTAAGATCGTGTTGATTGTCGAGATCGATGGTGAGGCCAATTTCGTGACCGCGCGACACCGCGATTTTCTCGATTTCCTGTCCCATTCTCCCGTAGCCAATTAGTGCAATTCTCATTATTTTGCTGATTATCTGTTTTAGAATAAGCCACAAATATATAACAATAACCCGTTGTGCGGTTTAATTTGTTAATAACCTTATTAATATCTATAACTAAAAAAAGTTATGCATAATCATGATATTCAATATCTTAGAAGTATAAAACACCACATTTTTACTTCTGTTATGCATAACTTGAAATCAAATTACGACAGATTCTTTCTCATTACCAAATCTGTATTTAAAAATCGCATCAACTCTTTCGATAATTTCTATTCGTATAGAAACCGCCCAAAGATGTCTGATTGTCAAATTATTGCGTTCTCTATTACTGGCGAGTCACTCGGAATCGACAGCGAAGCTTTTTTGTGGGCTAAAATCAAAAGCGAACATGCTGATGATTTTCCCAACCTAATCGACCGAAGCAACTTTAACCGCAGAAGAAAACGCCTTTATCCTTTTATCGAAGAATTGAACAAGACTGTAGCCGGCTTTCTCAATGCAGGAGAAGACTGTTTCCTGGTTGATTCGATTCCCATCCCTGTTTGCAAGAACGCCCGTGAACAACGCAGCAGGATTTGCAAAGAAAACTTTGAGACAGCACCAAACAAAGGCTATTCTGCTGTTAATAAAACCTGGTATTACGGCTACAAGCTTCATTTGCTTACCTCTGCAAACGGGGTTTTTCATAGTATGGACTTAAGCAAGGCTAGTGTCCATGATGTTCATTACCTGTCGCAGGTAAAGCATTCTGGGCTAAACAATTGTATCCTGCTGGGAGATAAAGGATATTTATCCAGTTCTCAGCAAATTGACCTGTTTTCTTCCTGCAACGTTAAACTGGAAACCCCCATGCGGGCTAATCAAAAAGCTTACACTTTGTACCCACCTGTTTTTAAAAAGTTTAGAAAAAGGATCGAAACATTGTTTTCTCAACTTTGCGACCAGTTCATGCTTAAACGTAATTACGCCAAAACACTTATTGGATTGTCAGTCAGAATACTCACAAAAGTTACTTCGGTGACTTTACTGCAATACATTAATTTAAAGAACGGTAAACCAATTAATAATTTAAAATATGCCCTGGCAGTTTAAACCGCACAACGGGTAACAATACTCAAATGTAGCCATAGCAGTTTCGCACATTAAATTATTTCGATGAACACAAGGGGAAATGCGGCGAACAGGGTTAACGGTAATTTAAAGCTACGAATGATTAAATAATTGATTTTTATCTAATTTTATCGGACTAATTTATGAAAATGAAAAATATAAAACTTGTTGCAACCGATTTGGATGGTACGTTTCTGAAAAATGACCGGACAATTAGTCAGGCAAATATTGATGCTTTGCATAAACTGGGTGATAAACAGATTGTTCGTGTTGCAGCAACGGGGCGGAATTTGCAGAAAGTAAAAGATGTACTGCAGCCCGATTTGCCTTTCGATTTTGTGGTGTTTTCTTCGGGCGCCGGCGTTTACAACTGGCAGAAAAAGCAACTTATTGCCAATCAGAATATAAAAGTGTCGTCGGCCCAAAAGCTGCTTAATCATTTTATTCAACGCGATGTAAATTTTCATGCTTTTTATCCGGTTCCCGATAATCATAAACACTATTATTACCGCGGGAAGGACGATTGCGAAGAGTTTGAACGTTACTTTAAATTTAATGTAGCGTATGCAGAGCAACTAAAAACCAAGGCTTTGCCAAACGGCGAATTATGCCAGTTTCTGGTCATTATTAAACAAGATGAAGAACGGTTTAAACACCTGAAAGCAGATATCGAAGCTTTGTGCCCCGAGATTAGAGTTATCCGTGCATCGTCGCCAATTACTCCCGGGTATATCTGGATCGAGGTTTTTCACCATTCCGTATCGAAAGGAAACGGGGTGAACGAAATTTGTAAACAATTGGGAATTACGCAAGAAGAAACGATGGGGCTGGGAAATGACTACAACGATTTTGACCTGCTGGAATTTACCATGCACTCCTTTTTAACCGATAACTCGCCCCATGAAATAAAAGATAAATATCCGGTGGTACCAAGCAACGAAGATGATGCCTTCGCTTTTTCGGTGCAATCGTTATTTTAGCCAAATTAAATCAGTACTATCGTTCTGGTCATCAAATTTTAGTTCAATCTATCGTATGAAAGTCTGTGGTTTTACATTTATCCGAAATGCCGAAAAATATGATTTCCCTATTGTTGAAGCAATAACTTCGGCTTTGCCCATTTGCGATCATTTTGTAGTTGCCGTTGGAAAATCGGAAGACAAAACCCGAAAAATTATTGAAGAAATCGATCGGGATAAAATTACCGTGGTTGATACGGTTTGGGATGAAAACCTTCGCGAAGGTGGTGTTGTTTATGCCGACGAAACCAACAAAGCTTTTGATGCTATTGGTGATGAATACGATTGGTGTTTTTACATTCAGGGCGACGAGGTAGTGCACGAAAAACATTTGCTGGCGATTAAAAAAGCAATGAAAACAAACCTTGACAGAAAAGAGGTTGAAGGATTATTGTTTCGCTACCGGCATTTTTACGGAACTTACGATTATGTGGGCGATTGCCGGCACTGGTATCGAAACGAGATTCGTGTGATTCGTAATGACAAATCTATCCGTTCGTATAAAGATGCGCAGGGATTTCGGAAAAACGGGGAGAAGTTAAAGGTTGTTCCGGTTGATGCCGAAATTTATCATTACGGTTGGGTACGCCACCCAAAATTTATGCAGGAAAAAGTGGATTCGGTTAAAGCTTTTTACCACGGAATTTCGGAAGAAGAGGCACAAAAAAAAGCATCGGAGCAGGAATTTAACTATGGGACAGAGTACGACGCTCTTATTCGTTTTGAAGGCACGCATCCAAAAATAATGCAAGGCAGGATAAAACGTTTGAACTGGGATGTTAATGTAGATACTGATAAAATTCAGATGAAATTTAAGTACCGTCTGCTTTATCGAATCGAAAAGTTATTTGGAGTGCGTTTATTTGAGTATCGGAATTATGAGTTGCTGAAATAATTCTGTCATTTCGAACGTAGTGAGAAATCTCTAACTTTTCTGCAGTTGGTTAAAGATTTAGCTTCGCTGATTTTCAATTCTCAGTCGTGCCTCCTTCGAAATGACAACTATCGAAACAACTCCCTTGCTTCTTCCAGCTGAGCCGGTTTCCCAACATCCATCCACAATTCTGAATTATCGAAGTAACCTTTTATGTTTTTCGTTTTTGCCAGTTCAAGGTAAACCTGCACAATTGAAAATCGATCTTCAAGCGGCATAAAATCAAAAATTTCAGGTTCAACAATATGAATTCCGCTAAAAGCCATTTCCGTAGCTCCCTGAAAATTATCCGGGTTTGATATTTTTGTTTCTCCCGTTTTTTTATTCATCCAGCCCACCAGATTTTGCTCCGAATCGAACTTAAAGTAACGTTGCGTTTCGCGCTGCCGCACAACCAGCGTTGCAATGCTATTCGATCTGTCGTGTTCTGCAAGCACATCCTTTAAATTTATGTTGCCAAGAATATCTACATTATAAATAAGGATGGGTTCTTCTTTTGAAAATAGGTGGGCGGCAAATTTTAGTCCGCCTCCGGTTTCCAATAATTTGTTGCTTTCGTCGGAGATGAGCACCGGGACATCCCAATCCTTGCTTTTTACAAAATCCATTACCTGTTGTGCAAAATGATGAACGTTAACAACGATCCGGGTGGCACCTGCGGCACTAAGTTTTTCAATGGCATGTTGCAGCAACGGTTTCCCGCCAACTTCTACCAAAGCTTTTGGTTTATTGGTCGTTTCGTCTTTTAAACGGGTACCCAAACCGGCGGCGAAAATCATTGCTTGCATATTGAAAGACTTATAGATTATTAGATGCGAGTAGTGAGATCTGTACCTCCCCATTGGGGAGGTTAGGAGGGGCTTAGCGTATCCTGTCCAGGCTTCTAACCAAAGCTTCGTCTTTTCCGATGGCACGAATAGCCAGCCAATCTAAAATAATAGCTACAATCGGTAAGGCAACGGCAACTTTAAAAGCCACTTTCACTTCATCAAAGCTGGCGTAAGTGAAATAAAAGAACAGTCCGAAAAGCCCGAGCATCAGAATCATGGAGAATCCAAGGATACGGATTTGAAGGATGCGCTTTTTGTATAAAAATATTGTCACCAGATGAAGTACTGCAATAATGCCTATTAGAATCATTAGCGGCAAACCACTAAAAAGTAGTTCTTCATCTTTAAAAATTCCAAAAGCGTTAAAAACATGCAGCTGATCGTTAACGATAATATCTGCAAATTTCTGAATGTATAACGAACCGATCAGCATGCCGGCTACCAGGATAAACAAGGTTTGAATTCTTTGAATCATTGTCTTAAATTTTCAGCAAAAATAGCCAATCAAAATATTTCTCAAAACCAAAATGGCTAAGCTTGCCTAAAAATCATCAGGAAAGCTTAATTTTGATAACAAAAAACTATGATTGCAGGTAAACAATAAAAAAACTGCTTTGTTTCTTCAATATCATATAAAAGTTAATTAAAAATCAACTATGGATAAATTTTCGGCTGTGGGAAACCAGGAACTCGAGGCGATTGAGAACTTATACCAGTCTTATCTTGAGGATCCGGAGTCTGTTGATAAGAGCTGGCAACAGTTTTTTTCGGGTTTTGAGCTGGCCCGCAAGCAGTATCCCGAAAAACCTTCGGGGATAAAACTCGACAATATTGATAAAGAATTTGCTATTCTAAATCTTATACATGGCTATCGTCAGCGTGGACACCTGTTCACCAAAACCAATCCCGTTCGTGCGCGTCGTAAATACTCTCCAACACTCGATATCGAGAATTTTGGTTTGGAAAAAGCCGATCTGGAAAAAACATTTCAGGCGGGTAACGAAATTGGAATTGGAACGGCCAAATTAAAAGATATTATTTCACATCTTGAAGACACTTACTGCCAGTCGGTTGGTGTGGAATATGTGTATATGCGACATCCGGAGGTGGTGCAATGGTTGCGCAAGCGAATGGAAAGTACCAAAAACTCGGAGGAATATACCGAAGAAAAACGGAAACACTTTTTCTATCACCTGAAACTGGCGGTAGGCTTCGAAAATTTTATCCATAAAAAATTTGTTGGGCAGAAGCGGTTTTCACTCGAAGGGGCGGAAGCTTTAATTCCTGCACTTGACGCCGTTATCGAACGCGGTGCAGAACTGGGAATGGAAGAATTTATTCTGGGAATGGCACATCGCGGACGATTGAACGTACTGTCTAATATCCTGGAAAAACCATATGAAAATATTTTTAAAGAATTCTACGCGACTGAATACGAGGACGATATAGCACAAGGAGATGTGAAATATCATTTGGGTTACGAGAATGATGTGGTAACTGACTTTGGCAAGAAAGTAAATTTGAAGCTTCTTCCAAATCCATCGCATTTGGAAACTGTAGCCCCAATTGTTGAAGGCATGGTTCGCTCTCAGATCGAATGCGAATACCAGCGCGATTACAGCAAGGCGTGCGCCATTGTTATTCACGGCGATGCAGCCATTGCAACACAGGGTGTGGTTTACGAAACAGTACAAATGGCGCAGCTTCCGGGATATAAAACGGGAGGTACGATTCATTTGGTAATCAACAACCAGGTTGGATTTACTACACCGTATCTTGAAGCACGATCGAGCACTTATTGTACTGATGTGGCAAAAGTAACACGCTCGCCTGTTTTTCATGTAAATGGCGACGATGTTGAGGCTTTGGTTTGGACAATAAGGCTGGCAATGGAATTCCGTCAAAAATTCCATTCCGATGTATTTATCGATATTCTGTGTTACCGAAAGTACGGACACAACGAGGGCGATGAGCCACGTTTTACGCAGCCAATGCTATATAAAGCCATTTCAAAACATAAAAATCCGCGCGATATCTATGCGGGCAAATTGAATGAACTGGGAATTATGACCCACGATGAATCAAGAGAAGAGATTCGGGAATTCGATCAGTTTTTAGATGGGAAATATAAGGAGTCGGAGAAAATTGAAAAGTTGCAGATTCGTAAATTCCTGGTAAAAGACTTTGAAAACTATGAATTACCATCGAAAGCTCTTTTTAACGAACCTGTTGATACCGCTGTTGGGGAGGAAACCGTGCGATCTGTGGCGGAGAAAATAAATACGCTGCCCAAAGAACTGTCTTTCTTTAAAAAAGTAAATCGTATTATTTCCGACCGGAAAATGATGATCCATGATAACCGTTTGGATTGGGCAATGGGAGAGTTGCTGGCCTACGGAACGCTGGTTGCTGAAGGTCATCCGGTGCGTTTGAGTGGTCAGGACAGTGAACGTGGAACTTTTGCTCACCGCCATGCTTCGTTCGTAATTGATGGATCGGAGAAGAAATATTTTCCGTTAAAACATATATCGGACGATCAGGCACGTTTTAAAATTTATAATTCGCCGCTTTCAGAATATGCCGTAATGGGTTTTGAATATGGCTATGCTTTATCGGAACCAAACGGGTTGACAATTTGGGAAGCCCAATTTGGCGATTTCTATAATGTGGCACAGGTTATAATCGACCAATACCTTACTTCAGCATACGAGAAATGGGGGTTAATGAATAACCTGGTGTTGTTCCTGCCTCATGGATTTGAAGGGCAGGGGCCCGAACACTCGTCGGCACGTCTTGAGCGCTTTTTAGAACTCTCGGCGAATAATAATATACAGGTAGTTATGCCAACCACTCCGGCCAATATGTTTCACATGTTGCGCCGCCAGGTGAAAATGAAAATGCGTGTACCACTTGTGGTTTTCACACCAAAGAGTTTGTTGCGTCACCCAATGGTACATTCAACCATTGAAGAAATGGCCGACGGACATTTTAAGGAAATTATTGACGATCCGGTAGCTGAACCTGATTTGGTAGAGAAGGTTATATTTGTCTCTGGCCGATTGTATTACGATCTGGTAAAATACAAATCAGAAAACGGAATTTCAAATACGGCCGTTGTGCGTTTGGAGCAAATTTACCCGATTCCGAATAAGCAGATCAATGAAGTATTGAGTAAATATTCAAAATCGACCGAATTGATTTGGGCACAGGATGAGCCTGAAAATATGGGAGCGTGGCCGTTTATTAACCGTAAATTAGATTGCCTTGGCTTTAAGGTTGTTGCTCGCCCGGAAAGTGCCAGCCCGGCTGTTGGTCTAATGGATAAACACAAAAAAGGCCTCAACCATATCCTGGAATTAGTATTTAAAGAAAAAGAAGTTGTAGCTTCATAAAAAACCAAAATATGATTATTGAAATCAAAGTTCCCAGTCCGGGAGAATCTATAACTGAAGTTGAAATTGGCAGTTGGCTTGTTGAAGACGGAGCCGTTGTTGCCAAAGATCAGGAAATAGCGGAAGTGGAATCGGATAAAGCCACATTGACTATTACTGCCAGCGAAGGTGGTAAAATAGCATTAAAAGCTGAAGAAGGTGAGGCTGTAGAGGTTGGAGCTGTTGTTTGTACCATTGATACAAGTATAAAGCCAGAAGCCGGAAGCCGGAAGCCGGAAGAAAAAAGCGCTCAGGAATCAACTTCCGATAACGAAAAACAAGCAACCCAGACCGAGGAGTCAACATCCGAAGATGAGTTGAGCGAAGCGAAATCCCGACCGTCAGCGTCGGGGCACGATAAAGTAAAAGTTACATCGGTAGCTAAGGAAATGATGAAAGAGCATGATCTTTCGGTTGACGATGTGATTAACGGTTTGAAAAGATTAGGTAAAAAAGAAGTGGAAGCTGTGGTAAATGCGCCACAGTCAGCTGCAGTGATTCCGCAAAAAGAAGCTACACGCAACGAAGAGCGCCAGCGTATGTCGAGCTTGCGCCGAAAGTTAAGTGCACGCTTGGTTTCGGTGAAAAACGAAACAGCCATGCTCACCACCTTCAACGAGATCGACATGAGCTATGTAATGGATATGCGCAAAAAGTATCAGCAAAAATTTGTGGATACGCACGGATTCAAAGTCGGTTTTATGTCGTTTTTTACCAAAGCCGTTGCCACTGCCATGGATTTCCATCCGATGGTGAATGCGCAGATGGATGGCGAAGAAATAGTAATGCCGCAGTTTGTTGATGTGGGTATTGCGGTATCAACACCAAAAGGATTGATGGTGCCCATTGTCCGGAATGCCGAAAGTAAATCGATACCCGAAATTGAGCTCGAAATCAAACAACTGGCTGAAAAGGCACGTAATAAGAAAATTACAGTTGAAGAATTACAGGGAGGAACGTTTACCATTACCAATGGTGGCGTTTTCGGGTCGTTGCTGTCGACACCAATTCTTAACCCGCCGCAATCGGGAATTTTGGGCATGCATAATATTGTGGAGCGACCGGTTGCTGTTAACGGACAAGTAGTTATCCGCCCAATGATGTATGTTGCACTGTCGTACGATCATCGTATTATCGATGGTAAAGATTCGGTAGGATTCCTGGTAAAACTGAAAGAACTGCTTGAAAATCCGGAACGTTTATTCACCGGAGGAAAAGACGCCGGGGAGTTGATGCTGGGGATTTAGTCTATTGTTAACCGCAAAGACGCTAAGGCGCGAAGATTTCAGTTTGCAGTCGCAGTTGACAGTTGCTGTCATCTCGAAGCGTAGCGAGAGATCTGTTACAAAAAAGTTGCCGGTTTCAGGTTTCAGGTTTCAGGTTGCAAGTTACCAATGTGCATAAAAAGATCCGATCCGTTTAATTTTTAACAATACGGATCGGATCTTTCTGTTAATTGCCACTGCTTGTCATCTAGAGCACAGTGAGAGATCTGTTACAAAAAAGTTACAAGTATCAAGTTGCATTTTTGCTCCACCTCTCAGTGCTCCATTTCTCACATATCCGCAAAAAAGAGATGACATCCTTACTGAGAACTGATTGAAGAGAGAAGAAGCCATTTGATTTTTCAAATGACTTCTTTTTTTTGATGCTCTAATTCTGCGGAGGCATTCCCCCCTGCCCACGCCTTTCTCGTCTTTCTTCCTGCATCACCTGGTATTTCTCCCATTGTTCTTCAGAAAGAACAGCCTTCATTTTTTTGTTTTGCTCTTCACGTGATTTTTGCATTTGCTCACGCATTCCTTCAAATCCGGCACCGCTGTTTTGCATTTCTTCGCGCATGGCAGCCATATTCTCAAAACTCTCTTCCATTATTTCGCGAATTTTCTCTTCCTGCTCGTTGCTTAAATCCAGATTTTCGTCCATATCTTCAATCTGGCGGTCTACCATAGCCTGCGGATCAAAATTTCCGGGACCCATTCCGCCTCCACGGCCAAATGGCAATTGTTGCGAGTTATTGCTTCCGTTGTTACACGACATTAAAAGTGTGCTAACCAACACCATTACTAGAAATACTGTTCTTTTCATTTTAATTTTAGTTAATACGTTAAAAGATTTTGATTATCAGTTGTTTTTAGCTTCTGGATCAGTTAGATGATTTATCTGATTAAAAGTTTAAAATGGTAGCAATAAAAATTAGCTGGTGTCAATTAGCAAAGCGCTAACATTGTCTATCTTAATTGTTCAAAAAATCTCCTAAATTCTACCCGATATCATCAAAAGGCTGAATTAAAATGTATTAACTTTGGGCTTTCATTAAATTAATTCAGTTACAAAATGAAGAGAGATACTTTGGTTTTTGATATTATCAAGAAGGAACACGAACGTCAGTTGGGCGGAATTGAGCTGATTGCTTCAGAAAACTTTGTAAGTGAGCAGGTTTTGGAGGCAATGGGATCGGTAATGACCAACAAATACGCTGAAGGTTATCCTGGAAAAAGATATTATGGTGGATGTCAGTTTGTTGACATGACCGAGCAATTGGCCATCGACCGTATTAAAGAATTGTACGGCGCAGAATGGGCTAACGTTCAGCCGCATTCAGGAGCACAGGCGAATGCTGCCGTGTTAAGTGTTATCCTGAAACCGGGCGATACATTCCTCGGCCTCGACCTTTCGCATGGTGGTCACCTTTCGCACGGTTCGCATGTAAACTCTTCGGGTATTCTTTACAATCCGGTAGCGTACAAGGTAAAAGAAGATACCGGTTTGGTTGATTACGACGAAATGGAAGCGCTGGCTATCGAACACAAACCAAAGTTGATAATCGGTGGTGCATCGGCATATAGCCGCGAGTGGGATTACAAACGTATGCGCGAGATTGCCGATAAAGTAGGAGCGCTATTTATGGTTGATATGGCACATCCTGCAGGTTTAATCGCTGCCGGTTTGCTTGATAATCCTGTAAAATATGCACACGTTGTAACATCAACAACACATAAAACCTTACGCGGACCTCGCGGTGGTATTATTCTTATTGGTGAAGATTTTGAAAATCCATGGGGAATAGCAACTAAAAAAGGAGTGGTTCGCAAGATGTCTTCATTGCTGGATTCTGCAGTATTTCCCGGACAACAAGGTGGCCCGCTTGAGCATGTAATTGCTGCTAAAGCTGTTGCTTTTGGCGAGGCGCTTGAACCGGAATACAAAGAATACCAGGCACAGGTTAAAAAGAATGCTGCTGTAATGGCACAGGCTTTTGTTGATTTGGGTTACAAAGTAATTTCGGGAGGTACCGATAACCACTCGATGCTGATCGACTTGCGTACAAAATACCCGGAGATTACCGGAAAAGTAGTGGAGAATACCATTGTAAATGCTGAAATTACCGTGAATAAAAACATGGTTCCTTTTGATAGTCGCTCGCCATTCCAAACGTCAGGTTTGCGTGTAGGTACACCGGCTATTACAACCCGTGGTGTTAAAGAAGATCTGATGCCAGAAATTGTGCAGTTGATAGACGATTCGATTGCAAACATCAACGACGAGGCTTACATTAAAGCGGTTGGCGAAAAAGTACATCAACTGATGAAAGACTTTCCGTTGTTTGCCTATTAATTAAGAACTTAAGGTTAAAATATAGAGAGCCCGGAATTATTTTCGGGCTTTTTTTATGTTTTCACTTTCTTTAACTATAAATTCGAGCTATGGATATGGAATGGTACATGATATTGGCACTTATAGGAACCGGAATCGCAGCCGGTTTTATTAATACTACTGCTGGTGGTGGCTCCATGTTAACCATCCCTTTATTGATGTTTATGGGACTGCCTGCAAATATTGCCAACGGAACCAATCGAATCGCTATTCTGCTTCAAAATGTGATTGCCGTAAAAACTTTTAAGCAGAAGAACGTACTTGATTTTAAAACTGATTACCGGCTTGCTGTTCCGGCAATTATCGGATCAATTATCGGGGCACTGTTTGCTGTTGAAATCGATGTAGAGCTTTTGAAAAAGATTATTGCCGGACTAATGGTGGTTTTGTTGCTGGTGGTAGTTTTAAAACCAGAAGTATGGATAAAAGATCGGGTAGGGAAGGTCGATCCCAAACCGACGGTACTACAGTATATTATTTTCTTTGGAATAGGTTTATTCGGCGGGTTTATTCAAATGGGAGTGGGCTTTTTTCTGCTGGCCGGCTTGGTTTTGGGTTGTGGTCATAATTTGGTTAGAGCCAATGCTATAAAGGTTTTTATTGTTTTGATCTATACTGTTTTTTCCATCGGGATATTTATTTTTCATAAACAAGTTGATATTGTTGCGGGTTTAATACTTGCCGCCGGAAATATGCTTGGTGCTTGGCTAGGAGTCAATTTTACCGTTAAAGGTGGTGCAAAATATGTGCGTTACGTACTGATCCTGGCCATGATAATTGTGATTCTGAATTTGTTTGGGGTGTTTAGTTAATAAAGCTACAAGTTAAGAGCTACTAGCCACTAGCGAAAAAAAGTTTTGGAAAATGGATTATCTCCCCTCACTGAGGGGAGTGCCCGAAGAGCGAGGGGTGAATCTACACCCCGAAATCGACTTAAGGGGACTTGTTTAGAAGAATGTGAGTATGCAAAATAAAATACCAGTAACCATAATCACCGGCTTTCTTGGGGCCGGGAAGACTACTTTTATCAACTTCCTGTTAAAAACTAATCCCGGTATTCAGTTTACATTGGTTGAGAATGAATTTGGCGATGTGCCTATTGATTCTAAACTAATAAAAGGTGTAGATGCCAGCCAGATGTTTGAGTTAAAACAAGGGTGTATTTGCTGTACAATTTCTGATGAGTATGAGTTGGTTTTAAAAGAGTTGGCCGAACGTTTCCCAAATGTCGATCACCTGTTGATTGAAACAACAGGAATTGCTGATCCGGCGCCAGTGATTCAACCTTTTTTTGCCGAGGAAGACTTAAAGGAATTGTACGAGTATAACGGTGCCATTTGTTTGGTTGATGCCTTAAATTTTGATGATTTACCGGAAGAGGAAATGGCGTTTAGGCAGTTAAATATTGCCGATCTGGTTCTGGTAAATAAAACTGAAGCTCTTGGTCCGAAACAAATCGATGAAATTTCAAAAAAAGTAAAATCAGTTGCTCCCTTGTTAGAAACAGTAATAACAAGTTATGGTGAAGTTGATAAGCTAAATTTGAAGGATCTAAAACGACACTCTTTTAATTCCTATTCTTTTCTTTCGTACAAAACAAATCATGCATTGGTGAAAACCAAAACACTTTCTTTTTCAGCACCGCTGAATAGAAAGGACTTCAATTACTGGCTGGAATATACACTCGACATTTATAAAAGTAAGATCTACCGCTGCAAAGGAGTAGTTTGTTTTCAGAATGAACCTTATGAATATATTTTGCAGGGCGTTGGTGGCCGTTTTGAATTGGAAGAGGGCGATTTAATTTTGGAGGCACCTGAAAGTCACATTGTTTTTATTGGGAAACTGGATGGGCTGGCTTTAGACTTTAATCCTTAAATAATTTTCACGCAGATTTCGTTGATGGCGTAGAATTTTATTTGGATTCAATATCTGGTATCTGCGTAGTCTGCGAGAAACTTTTTATTCAGCCAAGAAACGCGATCCAAAGCGGAATAATAATCACCGAAAGCAGCGTACCCAGTACAACGATTCGAGCTACCAGTTTTGTTTCCAGTTTATACTGAACGGCAAGTGCATAAGGAGTTAGTCCGAGTGGCATTGCCGAATCGAGAATAGTGGCTTTAAACTGAAGGTCGTTTAAACCGGCTGTTCGGATACTAAATTGTAGTAGCAAAGGAAGAATGATCATGGTAACACACACAAAACCTAAAACCCTGATCCATTCCTTAGGAGCGCCAATTTTATTTTGCCCCAGAAATATTCCTAACGAGAAAAGAACTACAGCAGTTACCGATTCGGCAAAAAGGCTGATGGATTTATCGATAAACGACGGCACTTTTAGTTGAAATAAAACGATGGTTACACCCACAAAAACGGAGATCAGCAGTGGATTTTTGACCAGGCTCAGCATTAATTTTTTTGGTTGGATGCTTTCTTCCCCCGTAGCTTCAATAAGTATGACACCAAGCGTAAGCAGCCAAAAAACATAAACAGCGGAGAGGACAGCTGCTACAGGTAAAATATCGTCGCCAAAGCTACTACGCAACACCGGGATGCCGAGGTAAGCCACGTTCCCAAACGATAGGATAAGGAACAGTGAACTGCGTAAACGCTTTGAAAATTTAAAGATACGTGCGATGGGGAAGGCCAGTAACATGCACGTCGCAATATAAGCCGAATTAATAAGAATGAGTTGTGTATAGGATTCGCCTTGCGGATTGAGGTGCATCAGCGATGCAATTACCAGTGCCGGGAATCCGATCCACAGAGCGTATTTGTTCAGCACATCAACCCAAGGCCCGTGAGCCGCTTTTGTACGCGAAAAAAGTGTTCCGGTAAAGATGACAAGAAACAGGGGCGCAACAGTCTTCAGGGCCAGTAAAAAATGTGCCATAAATCCCGTTTTACTTGTTTGCAGTCAATTCCCAGTCGCCGTAAACAATGTGTTCACGCACATCGGTAACAAACATGCCGGCTTCTTTGGCTGCGGAAATACCCAAATCTCCATCTTCGAAAACCTGGCAAAGTTGCGGTTCAACGCCCATCAATTCGGCACATTTTACAAAGGTCTCAGGGTGTGGTTTGTGTTTCTGTACATCGTCAGCTGAAATTACAAAATCGAAATAGTCGCGAATACCCAGCTCTTTTAACTGCACTTCGGCACTTTTTCCGCTTGCGCCGGTTCCTACCGACATGGGTAGTTTCCCGTGATAACTTTTTACAATTGAGATGACCTCTTCAATTGGCTCAAGTAAATGCGCCGCGTCCCAAAATGCTTGTTGTTTCATACGAACCAGTATTTCGGGTTGTTCATCCACTTTGTATTGCTCAACAATTCGTTTGGCAAACTCAATCGTCGGGCGGCCTGTCATTTCGTGAATAATATTCGGGTCAAAATCAAAATTATATTTTTTCGCCACTATTTTCCAGGTTTCCAGATGCACGGGAAGCGAGTTCGACAGGGTTCCGTCTAAATCAAAAATCAAGGCTTTCGCCTCAGGATGAACTGTAATTGTCATTTTTCTGTAATTTGCCGTAAAAGTAACAGAACCCCAACACAGCGTGAAAGTTCAATTGCTAATACATGAAGATTTAATCATCAGTTAAAAAAGTCATCGTGATTATGTTTGCTTGAATTGTAAATTGCATAGATAAAATCTATTAATCATTAGTAATTAGTATTTAAAAGCTTGTAGATTAAAGAATTAATCATTTTTTAGTCGTGCTGTTTTTCGTATCTTATTGGGATAGTTACATAAATTATCACTTAAAACTAAGTATATGGAAAACAATCATTCAAAACAAGGCAAATGTCCGGTAATGCATGGTGGAAATACCGCTTCCGGCTCATCAGTTATGAGTTGGTGGCCCAATGCATTAAATCTCGACATTTTGCATCAGCATGACACTAAAACAAATCCATTAGGAAAAGATTTTAATTACCGGGAAGAGCTGAAAAAGCTGGATGTAGCGGCTTTAAAAAAGGATCTTCACGATTTAATGACCGATAGCCAGGAGTGGTGGCCGGCCGATTGGGGCATTACGGAGGATTGATGATTAGAATGGCCTGGCACGCTGCCGGTTCGTATCGAATTGCCGATGGCCGTGGAGGCGGAGGAACAGGAAACCAGCGTTTTGCACCATTAAACTCGTGGCCCGATAATGTGAGTCTGGATAAAGCGCGTCGTTTACTTTGGCCCATTAAAAAGAAATACGGCAATAAAGTAAGTTGGGCCGATTTGATCATTTTGGCCGGTAACATCGCCTACGAAAGTATGGGACTAAAAACCTTTGGTTTTGGATTTGGCCGCGAAGATATCTGGCATCCGGAGAAAGATACTTACTGGGGAGCCGAAAAAGAATGGCTGGCACCAAGTGACGAACGTTACGATGATGTAACAAAACCTGAGACGATGGAAAATCCGTTGGCTGCCGTTCAAATGGGATTGATCTATGTAAACCCGGAAGGAGTAAACGGAAAACCCGATCCGTTAAAAACTGCTCAGCAAATGCGCGAAACTTTCCGCCGAATGGCTATGAACGATGAGGAAACAGTGGCGCTGACTGCCGGTGGACATACCGTAGGAAAAACTCACGGTAACGGCGATGCAGAGGCCTTGGGGCCCGACCCTGAGTCTGCCGATGTGGATGAGCAAGGTTTGGGTTGGAAGAATCCGCATAAAACAGGAAAAGGTAGACATACAGTTACCAGTGGCTTGGAAGGTGCCTGGACAACAGAGCCAACCAAATGGGATAACGGTTATTTTAAGATGCTGTTTAACCACGAATGGGAATTGCGCAAAAGCCCTGCCGGTGCCCAACAATGGGAACCTGTTAGTATTGCAGATGAAGATAAACCGGCTGATGTAGAGGATTTTTCAATTCGTACCATCCCGATGATGACCGATGCCGATATGGCCTTAAAAATGGATCCGGAGTACAGAAAGATCTCTGAAAAGTTCATGAATGATTTCGATGCGCTTTCTGATGCTTTTGCCCGCGCCTGGTTTAAACTAACGCATCGCGATATGGGACCGAAAGCACGTTATTTTGGCCCGGATGTTCCTGAAGAGGATCTGATCTGGCAAGATCCGGTTCTGGCAGGTAAATCGGATTATGATGTTGATGCGGTAAAAGCAAAAATTGCTGCTTCAGGACTTAGCATTACCGACATGGTTTCTACAGCATGGGATAGCGCAAGAACTTTCCGTGGATCGGATATGCGCGGTGGTGCCAATGGTGCCCGCATTCGTTTGGCTCCTCAGAAAGATTGGGAAGGAAATGAGCCGGAACGTTTGGCGAAGGTTTTAGCGGTGCTTGAGCCAATAGCGGCTGAGTTTGGAATTAGCGTAGCCGACGTAATTGTATTGGCCGGAAATGTTGGGGTTGAACAGTCCATTAAAAAAGCAGGAATGAATGTTTCTGTTCCGTTTTTGCCCGGACGGGGAGATGCTACCGATAAAATGACCGATGCCGAGTCGTTTGCTCCGTTGGAACCATTGGCTGATGGATTTAGAAACTGGCAGAAAAAAGATTATGTGGTTAGTCCGGAAGAACTGATGCTCGACCGGGCACAGTTAATGGGATTAACAGCACACGAAATGACCGTTTTGGTTGGTGGAATGCGCATGATGGGAACAAATTATGGTGGTACACAGCATGGCGTGTTTACTGATAAAGTTGGAGCATTAAGCAATGATTTTTTCGTAAATCTAACGGATATGGCTTACAACTGGAAGCCAACGGATAAAGGTTATTACGAAATTTGCGATCGAAAATCAGGCGACGTAAAATGGACGGCAACTCGTATTGATTTAGTGTTTGGATCGAATGCTGTTTTACGCGCATATTCTGAAGTTTATGCACAAGACGATAGCAAAGAAAAATTTGTAACCGACTTTGTAAAAGCCTGGAATAAAGTGATGAACGCTGATCGTTTTGATTTAGAATAGCAACTAATTTTGCTCTAAAGATAAAGGCTGTCCAATACTAATTTTGGACAGCCTTTTTTATATCCTTCAGCAGGGAATGTTCTTACAAATTCCAAGAAATAATAATATTGGTGGCCATAATAATTTCGTCGGGCGATAGTACCTCGGTAATCGATGATTCAGACTGCATTTTCATTGCTATCGATCCGGAAGATAACAATTCGCGGTCGTTCATCCGGGCAATAGTTCTTTGATCGCCATATTGTATCGATTTGATTGTCCCCAATTTTACTCCTGCACTTTTTGTAATAATTTCCGCTTTGTCACGCGCGTCTTGTACCGCAAGATCGATCAGTTTTTCTTTTACTGCATTGCGTTGTTCTTCCGACAGTCCAAAACTCAGGTTGAAATTGGATTCAACATTATCTTTTATTATTGAAAATATGAGATCGTTTTTTTCATAATCGCGCTGTGTTTTTAATGTAAGCGGGATATTTGCTTCATAACCATCGAAAACCATTTTTCGGAGTTGTGGATCGTGGCGTTGTACCTCCCTGATGGAATAACTACTGGCTTTTATCAAGTCTTCATCAATTCCATTTTCCACAAAAAGTGCTTTTATTTTTGCCAGTTTTTCAACAGCCATATCGGCACAACGGGAATAGTTACTGTCTTTAACACTCAGGTTAACTGTAAAGGAAATTTCTTCGGGAACTAATTTTACTGTCGATTTTCCTTCAACAGTAATAATTCCACTTTCAGTATTTTGCGCAAAAGTGACGAGTGAAAAAACGATAAGGGCTAAGGATACAATAATTCTTTTCATGACTTACTTTTTAATGATTTTAAAGGTCTGTTGTAAAACCTGGTTTGATAAAGTTACAAAGTATATGCCAGAAGACAGTTTATCAACAGTAATCTCGTTAAGGTGATTTGCAAGTTGTGTTTGTTGTATGGTTTGCCCGTCGATAGTTTTTAGTTGTAGTTGCTGAAAATCATCCTGATTATCAATAAAAAGTTGATTGTAAGTGGGATTGGGATAGATTTTGCTTTTAAGAATTTTTACAGATTCAACCGAAGTTGGAAATTGGATTTCAACCGATTCAAGCGTTATATATTCAATTGTAATATCTGATGCATTTGTTCCCAGGTCAAAAACGATCCGGGCATAGTTGTCGGTTGTTGTCATATCGAAAACAGTTGAATACACCCTAAAAGTATCAGTCAGACTAAAACCGGAATAACCGCTGTAAGAACTCCATGGCGAAACATTCATGCCAACATACGAAGTTGCAGTTCTGTCATCCACCGATTTGGCTTTAAAAGTAAGCCGGTATTTTTTCCCGGCTTCCAAAGCTACATTGTTTTTTGCGAGTTGAATGTGCCAGCCTTCAGAACCTGCAGTTGTAATATCCACTGCCAGGTTTCCGCTACTTTGTATCAACGTTGCGCCTGCTCCGTTGTTTGTTGATAATGACCAGTCGTTAATCGTTTGATCAAATTGTGAGGAGTAAATCGCTGTGCCAACATATACGGCAGGTTCGGACATTTCGTTATTTAGTAATGCATCAATCAGTCGATTATTGTAGCTGTCATCATCGGGATTATAAATGCCAAAACCTGCACTGAATTCCCAGTAGGTCCAGCTCCATCCCTGCGATTCGATAAAACGTGCGATGTAAGTTGTCCAGCGCTCGCGCGAATCCATATCTGCTTTGCTATACGATCCAAATTCGCCCACATGTACCGGAATATTTTTCTGCTGTTCCCATGCTTTTAATGGAGCAAATTCATCTTGTACAATTTCGCGTTCTGTTTCAGTGTCCGTCCATTCCGTTCCCAGCCATGCGTCGGTACCGTTGCTCCATTCTGCTCCCTGGTGCGTAAACGAAAAGGGATTGTAATAATGCACCGTAACAATAATATTATCATCGTCGTGTAATTCCAGTTTTGATAAACCGCCCAGCCCTCCGTATTCTGCAGTCCCGATTAGCACCACTCTGTCGGGATTGTCTTCCCTAATTGTTGAAAGTGCATCGGCGAAAAAAGTATTCCATTTTGTGGCATCAAGATTTCCGTGAGGCTCATTCAAGATCTCGAATAATAACGAATCGGGGTAGTCGGCAAAATACTCCGAAATCTGTTTCCACTGGGTGAGGAATCGCTCTTTTTGCCCATCAGGATTTTCAAAAAGCTCCTCGTGATGATGCATGTTTATGATGGCGTACAATCCAGTATTTAAGCATGAATCAACCACTTCTTTGATACGATTTAAAAATTCCGGGGTTATTGTAAATGGTTCGGTTGCAGCACTTCTTTCTTCCGGCTCCCAGCGAACAGGAATACGAACATGGTTAAAGCCAAGATCAGCAATAATTTTTGG
Source organism: Draconibacterium halophilum (assembly GCF_010448835.1). NCBI lineage: Bacteria > Pseudomonadati > Bacteroidota > Bacteroidia > Marinilabiliales > Prolixibacteraceae > Draconibacterium > Draconibacterium halophilum. The sequence continues at coordinate 3,394,125 of NZ_CP048409.1, read as the reverse complement.
ATACTCCGGTTTCCACGGATTGCCCCAGGCAGTTTCAGAAGGAGCCTCGAACATATTCCCGAAGTTAATACCACGACCCAATTGAGCGTTTATTTCAAACGCTTTTTCGCGGGTTTGACCTGATAATAGCAGACTTGATACCAGAAGAAATACAGAGAATAAGATTTTCATTTATGTTCGATTTGATCGTTTAGTTTATTGGTTTACAACAAAGACTTTTCATACTGTCTAAAAAACAATAATACGGTATTTTTTCTGATCGGTATAAAAAACGTTCGTTTATTTGTTTTTCATTGGTTTGTTGCCACGGCATCTGAAAAATACACTATTTTCAACACTCAATTTTAAAAATCAATTTTATGAGAAAGACTCTTGTAATCAGCATCATTTTTTTGCTGTTCTCCAACTTGGGATTTACACAAGAAAAAATCACGGAGAATGAAAAGGAGCATATATTGTTGTTGCTTGATAAACAGACTGAAGCCTGGAATGAAGGCGACCTCGAAAAGTTTATGGAAACCTACTGGAAATCGGATAAACTGGTATTTATGGGATCACGCGGACCAACTTACGGCTGGCAGGCAACGCTTGATGGTTACAAAAAAGGTTATCCCGGCAAAACGGCGATGGGGCATCTGGAATTTAAAATTCTGGATTTAAGGAAAATCGATACCAAAACAGTTTTTCTGATCGGACGTTATGAACTGACACGCGAGATTGGTGATCTGATCGGGCATTTTACGCTAATTATTCAGAAGATTGATGGGGGATGGGTGATTATTAGTGATCATTCCAGCGGCGTAAGCTGAAAGAGGTACTTTTATTAAAACCTTGCTGAATGCGAATGACTGAAAAGTTTTAATTCCTGTTGTTTCTCATGGCAGGAAAAAGCAGAACTTTTGCTATTTTCGGACTTCATTTTTAAAATCGAAAAAATGCGTCGAATTATAATTATCCTGTTCCTCTTTGTTCAAGCTTTTGCTTTTGCCCAAACCAAACAAATGAGTCTGGAAGATGCCGTTTATGGGCGGTACACTTATTTGAGTCCGAAATCGATGTCCGGTTTACAATGGATAGATGATGAACATTTTTCTTTTGTTGAAGACAAAAATATCGTTACTGAATCGGCAAAAACAGGCGACCAAAAAGCTGTTGTTACGCTTGATGAACTCAATGAAATTACGGGTTCAACTTTCCGACGTGTACCATCACACCGCTGGATTAGTGAAGCAAAGCTCCTTTTTTTGTCATCAAAAAAGCACTGGTTGATTGATTTAAATAAAAAGGAAGCGGAATATGTAATTGAACTTCCGGAGAAAGCAAAAAATGCGAATTTTTCTGAATCAAGACAATTTGTGGCTTTCACGCAAGGCGATGATTTATTTATTACCCTTACTGATGGAATAACAAAACAAATTACGAACGATGGCGGAAACGGAATTGTAAACGGACAAACCGTTCACCGTAATGAGTTTGGTATTTCAGGAGGCATTTTTAATTCGCCAAAAGGAAATTTTGTGGCTTTCTACCGCAAAGATGAAAGTATGGTAAAAGATTATCCGCTGGTGGATTTTATGGCACGCGAAGCAGAATACAATCCGGTAAAATACCCAATGGCCGGAATGGCAAGTCATCATGTAACGCTGGGCATTTATAACATTGAAACTGGAAAAACAACTTTCCTAAAAACCGGAGAGCCATTGGATCATTTTCTTACGAATGTAGCGTGGTCGCCCGATGAGAAAAATATATACATGGCCGAATTGAATCGGGAACAAAACCACATGCAATTAAATTGTTACAATGTGGCAAGCGGTGAAAAAGTAAAAACACTTTTTGAAGAGTCTTCAGATACCTATGTTGAGCCGCTTTATCCCATTCAGTTTTCAAAAGTAAATCCAACCGAATTTTATTATCTGAGTCGCCACGATGGATGGTTTCATGTATACAAATACAACACCGATGGTGAATTGGTTCAGCAAATAACAAAAGGAGAATGGGAAGTAACAAACATGCTTGGTTTCGATGCAAAAGAAGAAACTCTGTTTATTGAAGCTACAATAGATGATCCGCTGCAAAATAACATTTATAAAGTGGATGTGAAAACGGGAAAAACAGAACGGCTTTCAACTGAAACTGGCGTTCATCGCGGAAATTTAAGCCCCGAAGCAACCTATCTCATTGATCGTTGGTCGGCAAATGAAGTGCCTGGAAAAGTTGATTTGTTTTCATCAAAAGGAGGGTTTGAAAGAATAATTTTCGAAGCAGAAAATCCCTTGGAGGAATATCAGTTGGGCGAAAACAAACTGGTAACCTTAAAAACCAAAGATGAAAAATATGATTTGCACGGACGCTTGATTCTGCCCGTAGATTTTGATCCTGCAAAAAAATACCCGGTTGTTGTATATGTTTATGGCGGACCGCACTCGCAACTGGTAACCAAGGGCTGGCACAACCAGGCACGTTGGTGGCAATATTATATGGCAGCACAAGGCTACATTGCATTTACGCTCGATAACCGCGGAACGTTAAATCGTGGTCGTGCTTTTGAAACTGCCATTCATCGTAAATTGGGCGAGCTGGAAACCGAAGATCAGATGCAGGGAATTGAATACTTACTTTCTCTTCCTTATGTTGATACCGACCGGATTGGTGTTCATGGATGGAGCTACGGTGGTTTTATGACCCTGAATTTAAAACTGAAACATCCCGATATTTTTAAAGTGGCTGTGGCCGGTGGTCCGGTAGTAGACTGGAGCATGTACGAGATAATGTATGGCGAGCGCTACATGGATATGCCGCAGGAAAATCCGGAAGGATATAATAATGCAGACATGAGCAATTACGTGATAAGTCTGGATGGAAAACTGATGCTTATTCATGGCGTACAGGACGAAACAGTAGTAATGCAGCACAGCATGAAATTTCTGCGCGAATGTGTAAAACAAAACAAACAGGTTGACTTTTTCGCCTACCCAGCTCATCCGCATAATGTCCGTGGTAAAGATCGCGTACATCTGATGGAGAAGGTAAGTCAGTATTTCTTCGAGAATTTGTAAATACTTTTTTGTTTTTAAATTTACGACTGGAATTGTGAAACTTGAAAACTGAGCGACCAATATAAAAAGCAACAACTTTGGTTTAAACGAAGCAATAGAATCGAAACATTATGAACGAACAAATTAAGGAAATAGCTTTAAGATTGAGAGGTTTACGCGATATGCTCAATATTTCTATTGATGAAATAGCAACTTGCTGCAAAGTGTCTGCCGAAGAATACGAAGGATACGAAAGTGGAAAAAACGACATTCCGATTGGCGTTCTCGAAAATATATCTAAAAAATATAACATTGGATTAACGGCATTGCTGTTTGGCGATGAGCCTCACATGAAATCATTTTGTCTAACCCGGGCGGGGCAGGGAACCGCCATGGAACGGACACAGGCATATAAATACCAGGCATTGGCATCGGGGTTTACAGGACGGAAAGCCGATCCGTTTATTGTAAGCATTGAACCGGATACCGAAGAAAAACCAATTCACTTAAATAGTCACAGCGGACAGGAAATGAACTATGTTTTGCAAGGTAAAATGTTGCTGAGTGTTGGAGGGCACGAATTAATACTGAACGAAGGAGACAGCCTTTATTTTGATGCAACACTTCCGCACGGAATGAAAGCACTGGACGGGAAAACAGTAAAATTTCTGGCTGTAATTCTATAATAAAAACTTTGACGCTACATGATTGAAAAATATTTAAAACAAACGGCTTTTACCGATTTTGAGGATTTTAAAGCCAATTATGAGTTACTTATTCCGGAAGATTTCAACTTTGCTTACGATGTGGTAGATGGGTGGGCCGCAAAAGAACCGAATAAACGAGCATTGCTTTGGACAAACGATAAAGGCGAAAGCCGCTCGTTTACTTTTGACGAATTGAAAGAAATTACGGATCGTACTGCCGGTTATTTATCGTCGCTGGGAATTGGGAAAGGAGATATGGTAATGGCCATTTTAAAGCGTCGTGCCGAGTTTTGGTTTACCATTATTGCATTGCATAAAATTGGCGCCGTAATTATTCCGGCCACACACTTGTTGACTAAAAAAGACATTATTTACCGTAACAATGCCGCAACAATAAAAGCCATTATTTGCGATGGTGATGAGCAGATAACAAGGCACGTAAATGATGCTTTGCCCGAGTCGCCATCAATTGAAAAGGTGGTTTCTATCGGTCCGGTAATTCCGGAAGGATGGGAAGATTTTCATAAGGGAATTGAAAAGGCAAAACCATTGCAACGCCCAAAAGAACCCACAAAAAATGAAGATCCTTTAATCGTTAGTTTTACCTCGGGAACTACTGGCGATCCGAAAATGGTGGTACTCGACAGTGTTTATCCGCTGGCACACATTGTTACTGCAAAATACTGGCAGAACCTGCACGAAGATAGCCTGCATTTAACTATTGCCGACACCGGTTGGCTAAAAGCGGTTTGGGGAAAATTATACGGACAATGGCTGGTTGGCGCTTCTGTTTTTGTGTACGATCACGAAAAATTTACGCCTTCCGATATTCTGGAAGTATTATCAAAATATCGGGTTACATCGCTTTGTGCCCCGCCAACAATTTTTAGATTCCTGATCCGGGAAGATTTTGCAAAATATGATTTGTCAGCACTTGAATGGTGTACCATTGCCGGAGAAGCTTTAAATCCCGAGGTATACAACCGGTTTCTCGAATTAACAGGAATTAAACTGCGAGAAGGATATGGACAAAGTGAAACAACCCTATCGGTATTTACTTCGCCATGGGTAGAACCAAAGCCGGGATCGATGGGACTTCCAAGTCCGCATTACGATATTGATTTGCTGAATTCAGAAGGCCAGTCTGCCGAAGCCGGAGAGCAAGGGCAAATTGTAATTCGTATCGACAAACAATATCCGGCCGGACTTTTTGAAGGCTACTATCGCAACCAGGAATTGACCGATGAAGCGATGTCGGATGGAATTTATTACACCGGCGATTTGGCCTGGAAAGATGAGGATGGTTATTTGTGGTTTGTGGGAAGAGCCGACGATGTGATAAAAAGCTCGGGGTACCGAATTGGGCCTTTTGAGGTGGAAAGTGCGCTGATGACACATCCGGCGGTGGTGGAATGTGCTATTACCGGTATTCCTGATGAAATACGAGGACAGATCGTAAAAGCGACGGTTGTTTTGGCAAAAGATTATAAAGATCAGGCCGGTGATGAATTGGTTAAGGTTTTGCAAGCTCATGTAAAAGAAGTTACCGCCCCGTATAAATATCCCAGGCAAATTGAATTTGTTGATGAATTGCCCAAAACCATTAGCGGAAAAATTCGCCGTGTAGAGATTCGTGACCGCGATAATGAATCAAAATAGATTATCGATTATCCAATCCGGAACGGGTTAGATGTTTTTATAGAATTCCTTTGGAATAATTGTCGCCTGTTTAATCGGAAATCATATTTTTGCGTAACATTTTTGCAAGAATTATATTTGAAAGAATTAGTACAAAATAAGCCAGGTTCTTTTATTGGACTATTTATGATTTTACTGTTGCTTGTTCCATTGGTAAATAGTGGGCAGCAAAGTACAATCAACGAAGGTTTCGAAAATCGGTTGTTGAAAAATATCCATCAGCAGGTTTTTGAATATCCCTGGAACGATGCTGCTTTTCTCCCGGGGAAGCTGGAGCTTGCTAGCCGGCAGACGATGAAACGAAAACTGAAGGACGCGAGGGAATATGCATATAATCCCGATAAATTTGAGGCTAGCTTTTCGGCTTTAAATAATTTATCTGCACCCGATAAGGCAATTTTTATCAAAAGCTTTTATTTCTATCAGCCGGAAATAATAAAAGAATTAGTCCAGGCAGGGCTAGGCGAAGATTTACAGTATCTGCCGGCGGTACTTTCTGCTTTTAATACCGAAGCCAAAAGTTCTTTTAAACGGGCAGGAATTTGGCAGTTAACACATTTTCAGGGGGTATTGAATGGTTTGCAAATTAATAAACTTGTAGATGAACGCATAAATACAGAAAAAGCTACTCGTGCAGCGGTTCAGGAATTGAAGAAGAATGAAACATTGTTTGATGATCCCCAAAAAGCCATACTGGCTTTTGTTTTCGGGAAAACCAAAATAAAGAATTTATGTCGCAGGGCGGGCGGTGATGATTGTTCGGTAAACGAATTGCTGGCAATTGCACCGGAAGAAATGACTGATTTTATGGCGGCTTACCAGGCATCTGCAGCATTTTTGAGTCAGAACAAATTTTTTTATGAACAGGAACTTCCAAAAACAGCGCTAGCAAAAGTACGCTTGCAAACACATTTTGACCAAATTAGTGCGGTGTTACCGATTTCAAATAATGAACTCTGGTTTTTAAATCCGCAATATCATTACTCCATTATACCTGAAAAGGCATCGATTACTTTACCTGAAGAAATGAAACAAGACTTTTTGTTTCTGCAGGATTCCATTTATAAGGGTGTCGACTCTACTTTGTTTGAGGTTGTAGCCCAAAAGATTGAATATCCACCGGCACCCAATCGTCAGTATTTGGGTGAGAAGGTAAAAGATCTGGAGATTGAAGGAAAGACAAAAATAGAATACACCATTAAATCGGGTGATGTGTTGGGTTTTATTGCCGAAGATTACGATGTGCGTGTGGCCGATTTAAAATACTGGAATAATATTTATAACGAACGAAAAATTCAGGCAGGGAAAACGCTCGATATTTTTGTCGACGATGAGAATGCGGAACACTATCGCAATCTTCAACAACAAACAGCAAAAAATGAGGAGCCCAAAACAATAGTTCCAAATTTTGGCTCAGGAACTTTACCGGGTATTGTTATTCCTGAGTCGTCGAGAAAAGTGGAGCACATAGTAAAAAGTGGTGAATCGCCTTATGTAATTGCACAAAAATACGATGGGGTAACACCCGAAAAAATACTGGAATGGAACAGCATCAGCGATGCACGTAAAATTCAAATAGGTCAGAAACTAATTATTTACGTTCAATGAAACGAGCACGTAAAAATAGTTGCATAAAGGAGCAAAATTGTCAGCGAGTTACATCGAATACCACTGAAAGTTTTAAATTTTAATGAGATGAAGCCATTACACACATTATCATTTATTTTAGGCGTAATTACCTTGTTGGCTGGCGCAATGTGGCTGATGCCAGACGATGGTTTCGAGATGGGTGAAATGACTTTTCATATGCCAACATTCTCTGAAATGATTATTGGTGATGATGTGGAATATGCCGATGTTTCAGAAATTATCTCGCAACAATTTGAAATAGATTCACTGGTAAATATTGAAATGGATACTACAGCCGGAGATACTATTGTTGAAGTCGTTCATCGTGCAGATTATGATACGCTTGTTCAATCGATACACCGTATTGAAATGACAGAACAGAGCAAAGAAAATCTGTACCGCTTTTTTGGTCATCTGAAAAGTGATTCGCTGGTTCGGATTATGCATTACGGCGACAGCCAGATTGAAGGCGACCGGATAACATCTTTTATTCGAAACAAACTGCAGGTGAAATTTGGCGGAACAGGAGTGGGGTTGCGTCCTGCTTTGCAACCTTATGATTATATTTTTAGTGCAAAACAACTGAATTCCGATAACTGGAAACGTTATCCGATATACGGCAAAGTCGATTCTACGGTAGAGCACAGTCGTTACGGTGTGATGGGAGCCTTTTCGCGCTATGCACCATTGGCCAGCGATACCATCCCTTTTAAAGACTCAATAATTTATGAGGCTGAAATGAATGTCTCGAAATCAGATATATCATACAAACGTACCCGCGAATACGAAAATATGCGACTTTTTTACGGACACACCAAACGTCCGGTGAGTGTTCAGTTAATGGCGCGCGGCGATACCGTTCTAACGGATACACTTTTACCAGATACAACTTACGCGGTGCTGGAATGTGAATTGCCCGATTCAACATCAAGTGTAACCTTGAAATTCTCGGGTTATGATGGTCCGGATGTTTATGGAATTGAACTGGCTTCGAAGCAAGGAGTCATTGTTGATAATATCGCTCTTCGCGGAAGTTCCGGAACAATTTTTACAAAGGCAGATTACCAACATAGTCTGAAAATGTATAACGACCTGAATCCAAAATTCTTTATTCTGCAATTTGGTGGGAATGTAATTCCATACATAAAAGATAAGAAAGCAATTGAGCGCTACGGCCGCTGGTTTGACAGCCAGATAAAACGAATTAATTCTTTGTGCCCCGACGCGGCCATTCTTGTTATCGGACCAAGTGATATGTCGACAAAGAAAAAGGACAATTACGTTACCTATAAACATTTGCCCAGCGTGGTAGAAACACTAAAACAGGTGGCGCTGGAGAATAACTGTGCCTATTGGGATATGTACCAGGCAATGGGGGGTTACAACAGTATGCCGTCGTGGGTAAATGCCCAACCCGAATTGGCACGGCCCGATTATGTCCATTTCTCTGCACGTGGAGCGCGAGTGGTAGCCAACATGTTTTACAATGCATTAATTCTGGAGTATAACAATTATTTGGAGGAGGAGATGTAATGGGGAAGAAAGTTCAACGTTCAACGTTCAGGGGTCAGAGTTCCAATACAGCTGTCATTTCGAACGCTGTGAGAAATCTGTTTCAACGAAGCTTCAAGTTACAAGTTGCAAGTTACGAGAACGTACTACGTTTTGTCGCTCAATCTCCATCAATCTTCGTGCAATCTGTAAAGGTTCGAGGCTTGTCTTTGCTGTTTCTTAGCTTCGTCATGCTACTCTCCACATCCGTTTCAGCGCAGGAAAACAGCTACTTCTACCACGTTAACCAGTACAACTTTGTACGTTACGACCGCAATGAAATGCATTACCCGGGGGATCGCGCAAATGCTGAACGATTTTATTCGAAACTGGAACAACTGGTAACCACCGGCGAAGGACGTGTAAACATTGTGCAAATTGGCGGTTCACACATTCAGGCCGGTTCGTTTTCGGGGCAAATGCGTAACCGTTTTCAGCAGATAAATGGCGAAATGAATGCCGGTTGGGGATTTATGTTTCCATACCGAATTGCACGTACCAACTCGCCTTTTGGGTATTACATCCGTTATAACGGCTACTGGAAAACATTCCGAAATGTTGAGCGCCGCAAAAGCGGAACACTTGGAGTAGGAGGGATTTCGGCAACAACATCGTCGCCAAAAGCTGAGCTTACGATTTTGCTGGAAGAAGAGAATGAATTGGATTACAGCTTTAACAAGCTGAGAGTATATTACGAGAATACAGCAAAAAACTACACCATAAATATTGATACTGATTTGGTGAAAATAAAGGTTGAAGCCGACGGGTACACCGATTTTGAATTGAATGAATGGGTAGATAGTTTGAAGATAACTTTCGAAAAAGATTATGGCTCGCAAGGTAATTTTACTTTGCTGGGAATGACCACCGAATCGAATCCAAACGGTATAATGTATCACAGCATTGGAGTGAATGGTGCTCACGTTCCGGCATTTTTGCGCTGTCAGCTTTTTACTGAGCAACTGATAGAATTAAAACCTGACCTTGTAATTCTTGGTCTTGGAATAAACGATGCCTATGGCCGTAGGTTTTCCACAAGTCGATTTGAAGATCATTACGGACAATTAATTGATAAAATAAAAGCGGCTGCACCCAACTCGCTTATTGTTTTTACCACCAACAACGACAGCTATCTGTATCGTCGATACGTAAATAAAAATGGTGAAAAGGTAAAAGACAGTATGTTTAAAATGGCGAAGAAGTATGATGCCGGCGTGTGGGATATGTTTTCTGTAATGGGAGGATTAAACTCTGTTGTGCTGTGGCAGAATAACGGACTGGCACGGAGCGATAAAATTCATTTTACCCGCGAAGGTTACTTAATGATTGCTGATTTGTTTTTTGGTGCGCTGATGAAGGATTTTGAAAACTTTTTGATTGATAAAAAAGAACTCACAATAAATAGTCATTTCGAGGAAGAAGGAAGAGAACGGAGCTTAAACAGGCAGATTTCTCAGTCGCTTGACTCCCGACCTACCGGCAGGCAGACTTCGAAATGACATGATAACTAGAACTACTTGGATTTACTACAACAAATAGAAATTAAAGAACTGTTACGGAATATTTTTCTGTACGACAAATCGGCGCCGCTTATTTTTACGCGCTTTTTCTTCTGGGCATTTTTTGCTTTTGTATTGGCCGGGTATTCGCTGGTGTATAAGAATAAGAACCGCAGTGTTCGTGCCGGATATCTATTCCTGGTGAGTTTGTTTTTCTATTACAAATCAAGTGGTTTTTTCTTCTTTATACTATTGTTCAGCACGCTAACCGACTTTTTTATTGGGAAAGGAATTTACAAATCGAAGAATGAGTTAATCCGGAAACTACTCATTGCCGCCAGTGTGATCATAAACCTTGGTTTGCTGGCCTATTTTAAATATGCCTATTTCTTTGTTGATAGTATAAATGCAATGTTTGGAGGCGATTTGCAGGTGATAAACCACCTGGCATTGTGGGCTAATCAGGCTACAGGAACCCATTTCGAGGTGAACCAGATATTGTTACCTGTTGGTATTTCGTTTTTTACATTTCAAACCATAAGCTACTCGGTTGATGTGTACCGTGGCGAAACTAAACCGGTAAACAATTTGGTCGACTTTGGCTTTTATGTGTCGTTTTTTCCGCAGTTGGTTGCCGGTCCAATTGTTCGTGCATCGGGATTTGTAAAACAGATTTATGAAGATTACCGCCTCACAAAAACAGAGTTTGGATGGGCAATTTTTATCATTCTGAAAGGATTAATAAAGAAAATATTTATTGGTGATTACATTGCTGTAAATTTTGTCGATCGGGTTTTTTCTGATCCGATTACCCACTCAGGATTCGAAAACCTGATGGCATTATTTGGCTACTCATTGCAGGTATACGTCGATTTTTCGGGCTATACCGATATTGCCATTGGTGTTGCGCTGTTGATGGGCTACCGGTTGCCGCAAAATTTTAATTCGCCCTATAAAGCCAAAAGTGTTGCTGATTTTTGGAAACGCTGGCACATGTCGCTTTCATCGTGGCTGAAAGATTATTTATATATTCCCATTGGCGGAAACCGCGAAGGATCGGTGTTTAGCTATATGAGCCTCGGAATTATTCTTGCCATTATTGTGCTTTTGGCTGGGAAGCTGATCTTAGTGCCGATATTTGCAGCGTTAGTGCTGCTATTTGCTTTGTTGGCAAATTTCTTCCCTAATATAAAACGCCATATCGATACCAATATTAACCTAATGCTAACCATGTTGCTCGGCGGACTTTGGCATGGTGCATCGTGGCAGTTTATTATTTGGGGAGGATTAAATGGAGTAGGATTAGTCATATACAAATTTTGGCGGAAAATAAGTCCGTGGGAAAAACTGAATAACCGATTTGTAAACATTTGGAAAATAGCTGTAACCTTTAGTTTTATCACATTTACCCGAGTTTTCTTCCGCTCCGAGTCGATGGAGGTTGTGCGCGGAATGCTGCATCAAATTGCTACCGACCTTAAACTCTCAATGATACCCGAGGTGCTTGTTGCCTACAAATGGGTGTTCCTGATGATGTTATTTGGTTTTGTTACACACTGGCTAAGTTACGATTTAAAAGACCGGGCAAAAAACTGGTTTATCGCATCACCAATGTGGGTAAAAGCCATAATTTCTGCTGTTGTCGTTATTGTTGTTTACCAATCGATATCAGCCGAAATGCAACCCTTTATCTATTTCCAGTTTTAGGCTTGGTGTTTTATTTTAATTTCTTCAACAAATCTATTCAAAACGCACAGGTTCGGGTCCGGTGGGTTCAAACGAAATAAATCGTTGTTTCGATTGCTCGTCGAGAGCAAATCCTATAAAGCTCTCATCATCCGGGTGGAAAGGATAGAATGCCAATCGTAGCCTGAACGTTTCAAAAACAAGGTTCTCGTTGTGTAAACGAATGCCAAGACCTAGCCCGGTGTAATAATCCTGTTTAAAAATTAGTTCGCTATTTGAGCCAATTGCCCCAACATCGGCAAAGCCAAATAGTGCGATATTGAATTTGTAAAACTGCCTGGGCAGAAAAACCACATGCTCCAGCTTTAAGTTTAAACGTTGTTTGCCAACAGCAATATCGCTGTCGAAACCACGAATATGATCGTTTACCTCAAGTGACAGGTTTTCAATATCGAAACGACGAATGCCAAGTGTATAGTTTAGGTCGACAAATGTTCTTACGCGCTTCCTGCCAGCAGTATGTAATTTTGAAATAAAGTTGACATCGCCATAAATCATCCCTTCTTCAAAATGGCCTTCTTTTAAATAACCTCCAACTCCTGCGGTTGTAAATAAATAGCCATTTCGGCTCAGCAATAAATTACCGTTGGAAGTAAAAAAATGCAGGTAGTGGCGGTCGCCGAATTCATTGGCATCGTAGCCATAAATCAACTCGTTTTTAAAACCTTCAGGAATATCCTCGGTAATTCCGTAACTATATATCAGCTGATCCTGAATATAGCGGCGCTGAGATATGGTTAGCCCCATCATATAAAGCGTATGGTTGGAAAAGAAGTGACTATTTTCAGGAGCCACTGCAGGTCTTTCAAAGAAGTTCCAGTTGTTAATGCCTGTTGATACAACCAGCTCCGTAGCATTTTCGTGTCGTGGACTAATATTAAAACTTCGTCCACCCCAAATGTAATTCGCCGAAAGATCCATCGGGTCGTCCACTTTAACCGGATCGTTATTTGTAATCCGGTCTGTTCGAAACATGCGTGCCGAATAACCACCATAACCCCACTTTATATTTTGTGTTAAAAAGGGTTTGTTAAAATCAATGGCAAAGCCCTCTCGCCGATAAGTATTCAAATACCCAAGGCGAATATCAAGAAACCGGCCGGCAATGTTTTTAATGGTATAAAAGGTTTCAACACCCAGGTATGGTTCCTTTTCAACATGGCCAACAAACTTTACCGAAACTTCGTGGCCAACACCAAAAATATTGCGGTTATAAATTTCGATGTCTCCTGAACGGGTGCCATTTACTCCACCGGAAACCCCAAAAGAAAAACGATCTTTAGTTAAAACCAATACATTAACCAAACCCGGATAGATTGGATCCTGTTCTAAATAAATCCGAACATCTTTTATATAAGACAAATCCCTGATAATCCTTTCGTTTTCATACATCAACTCCGGATTGAGCCTATCGCCAATTTTAAAGAGCAATAGTTTGCGAATGGTTTTTAAATTCGATTTTGTGTGGATTTTATTGGCAGCACGCTCAGCCCAATGATCGGCTTTTTTTGTTGTGTCGGTGCAAGTTGGCCCAAAAACATCAAGTGCATTAATCTTTATTTCGGCAATAATCTTTCCTTCATAGTTCTTAAAATAATCAAGTGCCAGTGCCTTCTTGTCAACATAGGGGCGGGGAGGTGTAATTATTGCATCGTACAGCCAGCCGGTAAGTTTACGTCGATTGGCTCGGTTTTCCAAAGTATCATAAAATTGTTCCTGTTGAAGATTGGGTGTTTGGATAACTATCGAGGTGTCGAGTGGTGGTATCTGTGCGCTCACCGTTGTGCCCGTCATCAGAAGCAACAATAATAAAATATTTTTTAAAAGCGCCTTCAACTTCAATGTATCCCTTTTATACTTGTGCAAATAAATAAGTTTTCTGAAAGTAATGATTTTATTATTTATTGTTTTTAATTGGTACTGTTAATTAACGTTAAACACAAACAGACGGTCCCTGTTTTAGCGGCACCTTATTGTACAATATACTTGAATACTTTATTTATTGATGTTATAGTGCGAACAATTTTTGTAATCAGCACCGACTTATTAAAATAATTAACAAACATTTGTTTTTGATTTAAAAATTTCTTTAAATTGCATTAGAATTACTTAACTAGACTATTTTAAAATGATCCTTCTTGAAAATATAAAAGATAAGAAACTTACCGGCAATGCCTTGAAAAATTATCGTCGGAAAAAGAAGATTTTAAGTCTTTTATATGAGAATGATACGCTTTCAGCAACCTATCTTTCAAAACAAATAGGAGTTAGTTTACCAACAGCCATTTCTTTATTAAAAGATCTTGGAGGGAGCAAGCTTGTTGAAGTTCGGGGAAGTGGCGAGTCGAAAGGAGGAAGACGTCCCACCTTATTTGGTTTAAAGCGCGATAGTATTTTTGTTATTTCGTGTGAATTGGGACGTTTTAAAGGAAAAATAGGTGTTTATAATTCGCATAACGAACTTGTTGCACCGGTTACCGTTGTTGGAACTTCCATTGATGATGTAAATCTTGTTGACAAACTATACGCTGAAGCCCGCCAAATACTGGTCGATAATGACATTGATTATAATAGAGTATTTGCAGTGGGAATGGCCATGCCGGGTTTGGTAGATTCAATAAACGGAATAAACTTTACGATAAAAGAGGAAGCTTTTAGAAATGTTGCCGAACGTTTAACAATGAGATTCGGTAAAATGGTTTATGTGAATAACGATGCCCGCATGGAAGCTTACGGTGAGTTTGTTTTTGGAGCTGCCAAAGACCATAACGATGCCGTTATTATAAATTGGAACTGGGGCCTGGGAATCGGGCTTATTTTAGGTGGTAAACTGTATAACGGTTCAACCGGTTTTGCAGGGGAGCTTTCGCACACCAAGTATAACGAAGATGGCGACCTGTGTATTTGTGGTAAACGAGGTTGTTTAGAGACAGTGGTTTCTGCAAGTGTATTAATTAAGCGCGCCAAAGAAGCCATTAAAGAAGGAAAAATATCACAACTAACCAATCGGTTTCAGCATAAAATAGAAGAACTTCAACCCGAAGATGTTATCGACGCAGCAAAGCTCGGAGATGAACTGGCCATAGAACTTTTAAACGACATTGGCCAGGCTTTGGGAAAAGCATTATCAAATACCATTCAGTTATTAAATCCTGACATAATTGTTATAGGAGGAATTGTATCGCGTGCCAACCAATACATTCTTACACCTATTCAGCAAGCAATTAATCAGCACTGTTTGGAACAAATATCAGGCAATATTGAAATTGTTATTTCCGATAATTGGGAACAGTCCGGGTTGTTGGGAATTACAGCAAAACTTTTTCAAAAACTTTTTAGCGATATGTATAAATAATTTAAGTATTAATCTATTTCTAGTTCATTTAAATTCAAAATCTATGCGAAAGATTTTTTTGATTTTAGGAATGTGCTTTGCATTACTAGGTAGTGCATACGCGCAGCAAACGGTGACTGGGACAGTTACCGGAGATGATGGCCTCGGGATTCCCGGAGTCTCAGTAATTGAATCGGGAACATCTAATGGTACAATCACCGATATTGATGGTGTGTATACTATTTCTGTTGCTGACGATGCAACCATCGAATTTTCTTTTGTAGGAATGCAAAAGGTGGAAGAAGCCGTTAACGGCCGCTCAACAATTGACGTAATAATGGCCCAGAGCCAAATTGGCCTGGAAGAAGTTGTTGTTACCGCTTTGGGTATTTCCAAAGAAAAGAAATCGTTGGGTTATGCAGTAACCGAAGTTGGTGGCGACGACATTTCTGTTGTTAAAGACCATAACCCTGCCAACTCATTAGTGGGTAAAGTGGCCGGTGTTGTTGTAACACAAGGTTCAGGTAGCCCGGGTAGTGGTTCGCGTGTAATCATCAGGGGTAACAACTCGATTACAGGTAACAACCAGCCATTAATTGTTGTTGATGGTGTTCCTATTGATGCAACCGGATCGAATAGTGGTGGTAGCGTTTATAGCAGTACGGTAACCGGCGGTGGTATAACCGATATCAACCCCGACGACATTGAGTCGATCTCGGTACTGAAAGGACCAAACGCAGCGGCATTGTATGGTTCGCGTGCAGGTAACGGTGTACTTTTAATTACTACTAAAAAGGGTACAAAAGGAAAAGGTTTGGGAATCTCTGTAAACTCGAACATTACCTTCGACAACCCAATGTTACTTCCCGACTATCAGAACGAGTACGGTCAGGGTAGCCAGGGCAACGTACCCGGTAATGTTGAAGATTTGAAAAACTCAACCGGCTCGTGGGGACAACGACTTGACGGCAGCAGCCAGATGTATTACACCGGCGTAGAACGACCTTATTCGGCGATGCCAAATAATGTTGAAGATTTCTTCCAGACAGGTGCAAAATACATTAATTCGGTTGCGATTGCCGGTGCCGGCGAGAGTCATTCAATTCGTTTTTCGTACACCAATAACAAAACGGAGTCGATGATCCCGAATTCAGATCTAAAAAGCCACAACTTTAACCTGCGTGGAGTAGTTGATTTAAATGATAAATTAACGCTTGATGCTAAGGCAACTTATTTCTGGCAAGAACTTAACAATGCAGCAAACCAGGGATCGGAAGGTATTTTGGCATATGTATACGATATGCCTCGTAACGTGGATATTGAAGATCTGAAAACCTATCAAAATCCTGAAGAGTCGTTGAACTCAATCTCATACGGTGCATTGGGAGCCAATCCTTACTGGATGCTGTATAACGATATGAGAAATGACAGAAGAGAGCGTGTTCTCGGATTTGGTAAATTAAATTACGAGATTGCTCCATGGTTATCGGCTTTTGCAAGAGTGGGAACCGATGTAACGATCATGAAATCAGAATCTGTTAATCAGCCGGGTCACCATTTTTATACAAGTGGTCGTTTAACATTCAGCAATACACGGGTAACGGAAACAAATGCCGACTTCCTGCTGATGTTTAACAAAGATCTTACTCCTGACTTCAATCTGTCGGTAAATGCCGGTGGTAACCACTCGTATCGTACATACGAATACCAAAGTATTTATGGTGAAGATTTTAAAATACCAAGTCGTGCAACAGTTGCTAATGCGGTAACTCAAACACCAAGCTATACTCCGTTAAGGGAGAAAGAGGTTAACTCATTGTACTTCCAGGCATCGGTATCATATCGCGACTTTGCTTACCTGGACGTTACCGGTCGAAACGACTGGTCGTCGACTTTACCTGAAGACAATCGCTCGTACTTCTATCCATCAGTAACTGGTTCATTATTGCTGAATGATTTTATCGATCCTGATGAAGAGATATTTAATTTACTAAAAGTACGTTCAAGCTGGGCAAATGTAGGTAACGATACAAGTCCTTATCAGTTGTATCCTTATTATAACCTGGCTAACGATGGTTACCTGGGATTAACTCAGTTGTCGCGTCCTTCAACAAAACCAAATGAGGATTTATTACCTGAGAATATTGCTTCGTTCGAAATTGGTATGGAAGCAAGTATGTTCAATAATCGCTTATTCTTCGATTTCTCGTGGTATAATATAAAAACTACCGACCAGATTTTTAATGTGCCGGTTCCTTCTTCAACAGGTTATTCTTACTTCCTTGAAAACATTGGTGAAACAAGCAATAAAGGTGTTGAATTACTTGTAGGAGGTATTCCTGTAAAAACAGGTGATTTTAGCTGGGAAACAAGTTTCAACTTCTCTAAAAACAACAATAAACTCGTTGAGCTTACTGAAGATCTTGATAGCTATGTTTTCAATGAGTCAAACTCAGGAAATATTCGTTTACAGGCAACTGTAGGTGGAGGTTACGGTGATTTATACGGAACTACCTGGAGAACTAATGACGCCGGACAGATTGTGGTAGATGCCAATGGTCGTCCGCAGGCTTCAACCGATAAGGTATATCTTGGTAACTCGCAGCCCGACTGGACTGCCGGTTTTACTAATACCTTTACTTATAAAGACGTTTCATTGCGCTTCCTGATTGATGCACGTATTGGTGGAAAGATTTATTCACAAACCAATGCAGCGCTGGTTAGCAGTGGTGTGGTAGAAGAAACACTTCAATATCGTGAAGAAGGTATTCTTGTTGACGGAGTAGTACTTCAAGACGATGGTTCTTATACACAGAACACTACTGAAATTAGCGCCCAGGATTACTGGTCGTCGGTTTCAGGAATTGCTTCAGAATATTTGTTCGATCAAACCAACGTTCGTTTGCGCGAATTGGTACTGTCGTACAAAGTGCCACAGTCGTTAATTCGAGATACCTTTATTCAGGGGGCTACTATAGGTTTGGTTGGACGTAACTTGTTCTTTATCTATAAGGACATTCCTCATGTTGATCCGGAATCGAGCCTTGGAACAGGTAACAACGGACAGGGTATTTTGTCGTACAACTTACCAACTGCAAGAAGTATCGGATTCAACGTAAACATTAAATTTTAAGGAGGACCGGCAAAATGAAAAATATATTAAAAATATTCGTAATGTTTATAGCGGTATTTTTGCTGAGCAATTGTACCGATGATTTCAACGAAATCAATACAAAACCGGATTCATTTACGGTTGATGAGGTGAGTGCGAAATACTTTTTAACGACTCCTCAGTATCGTTTATATGCGCCCGACCGTTATCCTTACTGGCGTGCACACATAATACATACCGACCGTTATTCAGGTCAGATATGTTTCGGACACAGCAGCAGCTGGTGGTCGGATGAGTTGGGATATGCCTACAACAGTGGTTACACTGATGCAGCCTGGGACTGGTTGTCGGGTTACGTTGGTAGCCTTGATAATTTTATGAAACTTACTGCACCAGGTGGTGAGTTTGAAAATGAATACATGTACGCTATTGGTCAAATTACCAAAGGTTTGTACTTTCAGATGTTTTCCGATGTTTTTGGAATGATTCCATACTCGGAAGCAACAAATCCTGATATTGTACTTCCTAAGTTTGATGAACAAAGAGCAATTTACCAGGGAATTATTACAGAGTTGGATGAAGCCATTGCTACTATTGGCGATGCTACTGCCACCGGTGTAGCGGTTGACGATGTTGGCGATAATGATATTTATTGTGGTGGCGACTTGCAAAAGTGGAAACGTTTGGCAAACACCTTAAAACTTCGCATTGGAATGAGAGCTTACGGTGCACCAGGTGCCGATTTCGCTCAAACTGCAGTTTCGTCGGCATTAAATGCTGAATTACTTGATGGCGAAAGCGATAACGTGCTAATGCAAAAAGACGAAGAGATCTCGCAGTGGGGAAGTGCCTGTTACGGAGATGTTTGGTATAACTTTGGTGCCGGTTCAGACTGGACAATGAGTAAAACCATGATCGACTTGTTACGCGACAATAACGATCCTCGTTTGGCTATTTATGCTCAGCCTGCAGTAGGCGGAACTCATAAACTTGAAAAGCCTACAGAAGGCGCTGAAGTGGAGAATTTCGAAATGCGCGTAGAATATATTTTGGGTATATTGGAGGATGCAGGTGTTGATTACACAGATGTAACACTTGAAGATGGTAGCGTTGAGGTTACCATGCCTGAAAATATGTACTATGTGGGACAACCAACCCGCCTAAACGGGAAAATGAGTTCTTTTGCCCGTTACAATTTCTTCTCGAAACCAGCTGAGGTAGTTATCAATAAAAAGAACAATGGCGAAATCCGTCCGGAATTAATTATGTCTTCTGCCGAAGCGTATTTCCTGCAGGCCGAGGCTGCTGTTCGCGGTATTGGTACAGGAAGCGCACAAGACTTATACCAGGAAGGTATTCGTTTGGCGATGAAACTTTGGGATGTTAGCGATGCCGATATTGATACGTATTTAGCTACGGAAGATATGGCAATGTTAAACGGAACAGAAGAAGAAAACCTGGAGAAAATTGCAACACAACGCTGGATTGCTGCATTTACTGATGGTTTTGAAGCATGGGCAATCGTTCGCGATATGGGATATCCTGCCGAGCTTGCAGCCGGTGTTGAGGATGGAGATATATTTGGACTTGGTGATATTAACGGAAATTACCCACAGCGAATGCGCTATGGTAATGGCGTTATTAATACTAATGGCGATAATTATAATGCAGCAGTTGCCATTCAGGGACCTGATGTACAAGACACAAAACTATGGTGGGCAAAATAGTAATAATACTGTTTTAACCGATTAATTAGTTTGGTTAGGTTAAACCGCCGTTCATTTATTTGAACGGCGGTTTTTTTATAAAAGATAAAGGGTATTTGTAAACATAGTTGTCCTATAAACTAAAGAGGGCTGATTTTTTTCATAAATAGATAATTTGGTTAGAATAAAACCGCCGGTATATTATCGGCGGTTTTCCTATTCAAAACATCAGAAAACAATATCAAGACAAGAAACGTGTAATTCTATTACCCCGGGTAATAGAGTGAGTAAAAAGAAAGGGCAGTAATTACTGCCCTTTCAAAAGTTTTTGTGCGAATTGATTAGATATTTAATTGTCCCTCGGCATTTGCATCTGCAAGGTTACGAACTTTGGTTGTTCCACCTCCTGCCAATGTCAGTTCCAGCGGATTGTTGGTCTTCCATGCACCACGTGTAAAATCAGGCACTTCAATGGGTTTCGAACCGTTGGCTATCGACCACTCACTTAAAGGTGTAATCGAGCTCCATGCTGCTGCGTCGTATACATCCATATCAACGGGTAGTCCGTTGCGTAGGCAATCAATCAGGCGCCAGTCCATTATAAAGTCCATCCCTCCGTGGCCACCAACTTGTTTCGCCATTTCGCCAACTCGTTTAATAATTTCCGGTTCGTATTTTTCGCGCAGTTCTTCCATACCGGCTTCGTCAACCACTTCATGGCCAAAAGCAATGTGTTGCAAGGGCCATTTTTGTGCAAAACACTTGGTTCCGCTCAGCATGTGAATACGCGAATAGGGCCGGGGAGAAGAAATATCATGCTGAATAAGAATTGTGCGGCCTTTGTTGGTACGAATCATTTGCATATCCATATTGCCGCGCATATCCATTCCTACAAATTTTTCAAAAAACGGATCTTCCTTTGCTTTTTCTTCAATACGCTTTTTTAGCGTAAAATCTTCCGAAATCATTGCAGTCAGGTAATCCATTTTATCGCCGCGGTTAATATTCATTGCCTGACAAATTGGTCCTAAACCATGTGTTGGATAAACATTGGCTTTTCGCTGATTTTCGTACAAACGCCACATTTTTGTGTAGGCGCCGTCAGTCATTTTCTCATCTTGTGGCTTATTAAAATGCCAGTAATCCAGATTGTGGATATAAGCTCCTTCGCCGTGAATTAAATCGCCAAAAACCCCCTGACGAACCATGTTCAGCGTGAGTAACTCAAAAAAATCGTAGCAGCAGTTTTCAAGAATCACACAATGTTTTTTTGTACGCTCCGATGTTTCAACCATTTGCCAGCACTCGTCCATTGTTTTAGCTGCCGAAACTTCAAGTGCCGCATGTGCGCCACCTTCCATTGCCGCAAGCCCAACCGGCACATGCCATTCCCATGGAGTGGCAGTGTAAACCAGGTCGCAAAGACCGCTGTCGCAAAGTTTTTTAAACTCATTTTCGTCGCCAACAAATTCTTTTGCTTTTGGCAAGCCGGCATCGTTGAGAATTTTTTGAGCCCCATCAACGGCAGCCTGCCGAATATCGCACAATGCTGTAATTTCAACACCATCAATGTAGGTCATACGTTTTACAGCACCCGATCCGCGGTCGCCAATACCCACGAAACCAACACGCACTTTATCAAGCTTTGGTGCGGCATAGCCACACATGTTAAACTGTTGCGGAGTGGTGTTTACAGCCGCATCTTTAATGTACTGCAAGGCTGATTCTTCCTGTTGTGGCTGATTACACGATGACAGCCCACCGGCTACCATTCCTGCTCCGGCAGCTCCGGAAATCTTAAAAAAGCCTCTGCGATTTGTTTTCATTTTGGTCCAGACTTAATAATGAGTTTTGAAAAAATTAATAAAGCATTGTAAAAGAAAATAAAATAATGACGAATGGCAAGGAGAATAATCAAAAAGAAGGGGATTATCGAATTCGGTTTAATTTTATATATTCGTTTACAAATCATTCAGCATGTTGCTACATGAATTTTTTTCTCAATCTAACTAAATTCAAATAACATGAAACGTTTTCTGTTTTTATGGACATTTTTATCGGTTTGTTTACTGTCGGGAGCGCAAGAAGGTGTAACCAAACAAGGTTGGAGTTTTGGGGCATTGCCGGCCGTAACTTTCGATACCGACCTGGGATTTCAGTACGGAGGTTTAATTAACCTGTTTGATTATGGTGATGGAAGCCGATATCCTAAGTACGATCATAGCATTTATCTGGAGGTGTCGAGGTTTACCAAGGGAAGTGGCATAAACCGTTTTAACTACGATTCGGATAAACTGATTGATGGACTCCGAACTTCGGTTGATATTAGTTACCTAAGCGACAGAGCGTACGATTTTTATGGATTCAATGGTTACGATGCAGTTGTAAACAAAGACTGGTATGACGATGAAGCTGCCGCTTACAGAACACGCATGTTTTACAAATACGATCGGAAGTTGTTTCGTTTTAAGGTTGATTTGCGAGGAGACCTTGCCGGCGAAAAAATAGACTGGATTGGTGGATTCAACCTCCTGAACTTTAAACTGGATTACGTTGATATTGATAAACTAAATAAAAATAAGGACGATGATGATCTGTTGCCTCCTCATAGTGAAGAACCCGGACTATACGAGAAATATAGGGAGTGGGGAATTATTTCGGATGAGGATGCCAATGGTGGTTTTGTGCCAACTGTAAAAGCCGGTGTTGTTTACGACACACGTGATAATCGTCCTAACCCGATGAAAGGTGTGTGGACTGAAGCAGTTTTGCTTGCATCACCCGAGTTTTTGGGTGGCGAGCACAGTTTTACCAAATTGAGCTTAATTCACCGTCAGTATTTTACAATTGTACCTAACGATTTATCTTTTGCTTACCGCTTGGCGTACCAGACAACGCTTACCGGAAACGCACCGTTTTATTATCAAACACAATTAATTACATCGGTAATGAAAAGTGCTACCTCGGAAGGTTTGGGTGGTGCCAATTCATTACGTGGAATACTAAGAAACCGGGTAGTTGGCGATGCCGTTTTTATGGGAAATGTGGAGGCTCGCTGGAAATTTGCACGCTTTCAGTTTATCAATAACAACTTTTATTTGGGGTTGAATGCTTTTGCTGATTTTGGTCGTGTTACCGATAAAATTGACGTCACAAAGGAAAACTTTTTTACAACCCTGGAAAATTTACCAGATGCAGGTAGAAACCAGGATTATTTTGATAAAGGAGCGGAAGAAATGCACTATTCATTTGGTTTAGGCTTTCGCGTAGCGATGAACGAAAACTTTATAATTCGCTGCGATTACGGTATGGCCGTAGATGAACGCGATGGCGATTCCGGTATTTACATCGGACTTAATTACTTATTTTAATCGTTTTAGGCTGTTTTCATTTTGCTCCTGATTGGTGTTTTTTATCTCAACGACAAAAAGCCATATCTCAACGAAAAAATTCTTTTGGGCAACCAAAGTCCTGTAAATTTGAGTAGAAATTAAAAAACAATCAAAATGAAAACACGTAATATTCTGCTTATTGCAATAATTACACTTCTGTTGTCGGGGTGTGTTGTTTACTCCTTTTACCCTTTATATACTGAAAGTGATCTGTTTGAAAACGATTTGCTATTGGGCGAATGGTTTGAAGACGATAACCAGGATGTTGTTTTTAGTGGTTCTGATGATTCGTGGAATTTCACCCATCCGTTTGTGGGTGATAAAAACGATGGAATACGCAACAAAAAACGATACGTACTTAGCCTTACTTCAAACGAGAATGACATAGTGAAAGAATCGAAATTTGAAGTACACGTAATTAAGTTGGCAGATGAATATTTCCTGGATTTTTACATCGAAGATTACGGTGATGACGATAACATTACCTTAGCTGACCTGCACCTGGTCCCGGTACACACTTTTGCCAAATTAACTGTATTTGATGACAAACTCGAAATCCGATGGTTCGATCCGGAATGGCTGGAAGATTTGATTAAGGAAAACAAGATCAGGGTTCATCACGAGGATAACGGTGATTTTATTTTGCTCACAGCCAAACCAAAAGAATTACAAAAATTTGTAAGTAAATATGTGGATTCGGAAGAGGCGTTTGAAGACGGATTGGCCGTAGAGTTATTTCGAAAAAAATGAACAGCTACTTAAAAACTACACTAGGCCGGCTAATTAAAAACAGGGTGTTACAACATATCCTGTTTTGGTGTTTATCGTTTTTAATTCTGATGAATGTGTTAAAAGTGTCGGCCGAAGTTAAACAGATCGACCTTATTTACACGGCTGTATTTCACCTGCCTATTGTATGTGTGGTTTACCTTAATTTGAAATTGCTATTTCCTCTTCTTTGGGAGCGTGGCAATTATTTTAACTACGCTGTCGCCATAATTGTGGCGATTGCTTTTGGGGCTGGTTTTTATCTGTTGTTATTCGATAGCCTTATCGATTACATTTTCACAGGCTATTACTTTATTGCCTACTACAGCTTTTGGGACATTTCGTTATTTTTTGCCATTTACCTGTTTATATCCAGTTTATTGCACCTGGCGCGAGGATATTTCCGTGCCGAAGAACTGGAAAAGGAAAAGTCGCAGGCCGAGTTAAAAGCTTTGAAATCGCAGATCAATCCACATTTTTTATTCAATTCATTGAACAGCATTTATAGCCTTGCAAGAAAAGAATCGAAGGAAGTTCCTGAAAAAATTGTTCAGCTCAGCGATTTAATGCGTCATATTATTTACGAGTCGGATGTCGATTTTATCGCCTTGGAAAAAGAAGTGGAAATGCTGCAGAATTATATCGATATGCAGAATCTCCGGTCGGGGAAAAACAAAATTGAAATCAATACCATTGGCGATATAAAAGGTAGGAAGATAGCGCCTTTATTATTTCTTCCTTTTGTTGAGAACAGCTTTAAACACGGAATGAAAGGTGGTGCGAATGACGCCTTCGTGAACATTAAAGTTGAAGTTGCGGGTAAGGTTTTACATTTCGAGGTTGAAAATAGCAAAGGGAAGGCTAACGATCCGCTCTCGGCTAAATACCACGGCATTGGAATTGAAAACGTAAAAAGGCGTCTGGAAATGATCTATCCCAATCAACACAAGTTGAGGATTTCGGATAACAAAGAAACATTTAAAGTACTTTTACAGGTGCAATTGAATTAATTGGGCATGGCCAAAACAAAAATGTTAAACTGTATTATTATTGACGACGAGCCTTTATCGCAGGATGTAATCCGCGATTTTGTTGAGACCTGTCCTGAACTGGAGCTCATCGGAGTTTGTAATGATGCTTTGGAAGCCGGTCAGTTGTTAAAACAAAAAGACATCGACTTGCTGTTTTTAGATATAAACATGCCCAAATTAAGCGGAATTGGTTTTGTGAAAAGTTTAAAAGAACCGCCGCTGTTTATTTTGGTTACCGCCTATCCCGAATTTGCACTGCAAGGTTTTGAGGTTGATGCGGTGGACTATTTGCTCAAACCTGTTTCATTCGAAAGGTTTCGAACGGCGGTTAACCGGGCACTCGAACGATTTTCCTCAAGCACAGAAAGCACCGGGCAACATTTAATGGTGCGTGCCAATAAAAGGATTACCGGCTTAATTTCAACGAAATAATCTACATGGAAGCACAGGGTGATTATGTGCGTTTTGTTACCGAAAATCAATCGTTGATGGTGCACGGGAGGTTTAAAGATTTTATTGCCCAGCTACCGGAGAACCGATTCGCCCGCATCCATAAATCATTTGTGGTTTCGCTTGTTAAGGTGGTTTATTTAGAAGGGAACAGCGTAAAACTCGGCGATGTAAAATTGCCGGTTAGTTTGAGTTTTAAAGAGGCTTTTATAACAAAACTAAATGCATAATAAACTAAATGCAAAAGAGATGGTGTCTCCTCCCTTTAGTGATACCCTCACTCAGAGTGAGAGCATCACTATTTAAAAGCACAAAAAAAGACACAACCCAAAAGGAATGTGTCTTTCTGAAAAATATCTTTTGGTTTACTAGAATTTAAATCCCAAGGTAAACATTACATCATGTGTTAAACCATCAAAACCGGCTGCTTCAGGTACAGGGTAAATACCTGAAACGGGAGAACTGTAAGGAAGTTCATATTCCATAATATCGGTTAAGCGGTAAGCAATATCAAAGGTAAAGCTGCTAAAACGATAACCCAATCCTGCTGAATAGATGTTTAGTTTATCGTCGGCTTTAAATTGGTCATTTCCAAATGCTGTTGATTTATATGCAGTCGGATAATATTCGTAACCGGCACGCAAACTTAAATTATTAGTTGCACGCAATTCGCCACCTACCCGTATGTTTCCTACCGATTTATAGGCATCCTTAATTTCTTGATTAGCAGTAGAGAAATCTCCGTTTCTGAGTTTGGCTGAAGAATAATCAACATATTCATAATCAACACTGATCAATCCTTTTTTGGCAATAACAAAAGCCCCACTAAATGTTGCACGAAGAGGTGTATTTAAACGATAGTCGAAATTACTTAAAGGTGATAATGCCTCTTGGTTTTGTGTGCCGTCAGTATAATTAATCGTTGCATACATTTCGGTATGGTAAAAATCGTGCAAGTCGTAGAAAGTTGGTGTGTGGATTGATGCTCCCAAACGTATTTCGTTTGTCGGTTTATAGATTATCCCAAATTTAAAATTGTATCCTGTTCCTGTTGTTCTCAGGTATTCATCAAATTGTAAACTTTCAAAATTTGGAATTATATTCTGATCATCCCATTCTTCATAAGTGCTCGATTCGCGGTAATAAATATCGGTAACGCCCAATGTTCCCCCTAAATAAACTTTGTGGTTAAAATTTAAACCAACTGCAAAGTTATATTCGTCAATAGAACCAGAACGTGATATACTTTTGCGTTGTGCTACCGGATCATTTTCTATATTCTGGTCATACGGATTTATTTGAATATCACTTTTCCAAATATCTGAATTTTCTTCTTTATATATTAAATCGGTACCACCATATTCGGCAATGGCCAAATCATCATAAAATTCATATGTCGTTGGATCTACATATGGGTTTTCACCGTTTGTGTTTTCAATCCACGCATCCAGAAAAGAACTTGTTACACCAGAGGCTCCCATGAGCGAGTTGCTGTTAAAATCTTTCAGGCGGTTATAGCCAATTCCAAGATTAACGCTAATAAGGCCAACATCGCTACGCGAAGCTGTTGGAATAACAGTTACATAGCTCAAATTATTTAAGGCCACGTTGTATTTGTTATCTTCCATCAACGTATTCATGTAATTCGCTTCCATTCTGCCGTATGTAAATTTTGGCGTAAGGGTAAGTTCCGACGAGCGGTAAACTCCCAGACCGGCAGGATTAATACTGATAGAAGTAAAATCGCCGCCCAAAGCTCCAAAGGCATTACCCATTGCTCCGGCACGTGCTGTCCCTGATACCTGGATGTTGGAATAGCGAAGTGCATCGAGCAAGTCTTGTGCCTGCATAAAAAAGGGCATAAAAAGGACTAAAAAAAGTATGCTAATTTTTTTTTTCATGGCAAATAGTTTTTGTCGTTTATGTTTCTGAAATCTATCTTCTTCCGCCGCCTCCACCGCGAGATGAACCACCTGAACTTCTTGATGAACTACCAGAGCTTCTTGATCCGCCTGACGAACCGCCACTGCTTCTTATGCTACTTCCACTACTTCTTACGCTACTGCCGCCGCTACTTCGTGTTGGAGTGCTGCTTCTGTAGCTGCTGCCCGATTTGGTTGAAGACGGTGCACGGTATGTTCTTGAAGAACTACTTTTGCTCGAACTACGATTGTAAGTCGAACTTGAACGGTACGATCTGTTATAAGTTGACGTTGATTTTGGAGCAGTGTAACTTGAACCCGATCGATTATTTGTAGAAGTAACTACCCTCGGTTTTGTATAGTTTGTACGCGCATTACTACTTGGTCGGGTATAAGTTCGGTTTGTTGTTGCCGAACCCGAACGAGTATAATTTTGTGTACGTGTTGTAGCCGATTTTGAGGTAGCCGGACGAGTAGTGGTACTCGTAGTTCTCCTTTTTTCGGTCAAAATTCTTGCATTATTTGTCGCTGTCCGGTCGTTTGCTACTCTTGTTCGTGTTGAAGTCGTTGTACTTCTGTCGCGAGTTGCCGATTTATTAACATTATCTGTTCCACTTCGGTCGTTTCTGGCCGATACTGCAGATGTTGATCGACGACCTGAATCACCACGGTAAACGTTCGTTCCTGAAGATCGGCGTTGGCCATACGCATAATCTCTTCCGTTATTGTAGTAGCCTCCACTATAACCTCCGCCATAATAGCTTCCTTTACCGTACCAGCCACCATAATAACTACCATAATATCTTCCACCATAATAAGGTGAGTAATATCCGTGGCCCCAGCCATAGTATGGAGAATTCCAACCCCAACCAGAATAAAATCCACCCCAACCCAACGACCAGCCAAGCGACCAGCGAGGTGAGTACATTGATGAATAATAATAAGGATCGTAGTAGAATGGGTCGTAATAACTCCAGCTATCCCAGTAAAACGGATCGTAGAAAGACGGACGGTGGAAACGGCGGATACGGTAAGCGTAATCCAGTTCATCTCCATCGTAATAATTGTTTATTACGTATTTCATCTCGTCGTCGTTGTAATATACAGTCGTGTCGCTGGCTTCCATTTCCATTTGGTCCATGTTGTAGCGCAACACATCGGCATCTTCTTCTGATCCTTCAAAGATGTAGTTGTTCATGGTGTTAGAACCATCTTCCTCTCTTTCAATATTGCTGATGATCATCGCGTTGGCCGATTTTTCTACCGGCTCTTCAGCAACTTCTTCAACTGCTATTGGAGGAGGAACTTCACCCGGATTAAAATAGATGTCGTCGGAATAAGTACCAGACACATATCCTCCCGTGGTACAGGCACCAAGTATGATAGCCAGTAATCCTAATAATGTTAATCTTGATTTCATAAGGTATCCTCCGTTTATTTAATGTCAATAATAATTACTTTCTTTGTAAGCTCAAAATTTATACAATTAAAAACAAAATCTATACCAAATATTAGATTATGGCTAAAGAATTGACTTCGCGCAGCGAGAATTATTCACAATGGTACCAGGATTTGGTCATTAAAGCAGACCTTGCCGAGAACTCAGCGGTAAGGGGGTGTATGGTTATAAAGCCTTACGGCTATGCCATTTGGGAGAAAATGCAGGCCGAATTAGACCGTATGTTTAAAGAAACCGGACACGTTAATGCATACTTCCCGCTATTTATACCAAAATCTTTTTTTAGTAAAGAAGCTGCTCACGTTGAAGGATTTGCAAAAGAGTGTGCCGTAGTAACTCACTATCGTTTAAAAAACGACGAGGAAAATGGAGGAGTGATCGTTGATCCGGATGCAAAACTGGAAGAGGAATTGATTGTACGACCTACTTCTGAAACCATAATTTGGAATACGTATAAAAACTGGATTCAGTCGTACCGCGACTTGCCAATTCTTTGTAACCAGTGGGCAAATGTGGTGCGTTGGGAAATGCGTACCCGCCTGTTTTTGCGTACTACCGAGTTTTTGTGGCAGGAAGGTCACACTGCCCATGCTACAAAGGCGGAGGCAATTGAGGAAACTGAAACGATAATTAACCTTTATGCCAATTTTGCCGAGAATTTTATGGCTGTTCCGGTTATAAAAGGTTTAAAATCGGCCAACGAGCGTTTTGCCGGTGCTTTGGAAACTTACTCTATTGAAGCTTTAATGCAGGATGGGAAAGCATTACAATCGGGAACTTCGCATTTTCTGGGGCAGAATTTTGCCAAAGCTTTTGATGTTAAATTTGCAAATAAAGAGGGCAAAGAAGATTACGTTTGGGCAACATCATGGGGGGTTTCAACCCGCTTGATGGGAGCGTTAATTATGGCGCATTCTGACGATAATGGATTGGTGCTTCCTCCAAAACTGGCGCCTTTCCAGGTGGTTATAGTTCCTATTTATCGTAAAGAGGAGCAACTTGCAACTATTACCGAAAAGGTGGATGGAATTGTTGCTAAATTGAAAGCAAGAGGTATTTCCGTTAAATACGACGACCGCGATACACGCAAACCGGGTTATAAATTTGCAGAACATGAATTAAAAGGTGTTCCTGTGCGTTTGGCTATTGGACCACGCGACCTGGAAAACGGGACGGTGGAAGTTGCCCGTCGTGACAACCTGACAAAAGAAGTTACGCCACTTGAAAATATCGAAGAATACGTAGAAAAATTGCTGGAAGATATTCAGCAAAATATTTACCAGAAAGCCTATGATTACAGGGCCGAAAATACGCGAAAAGTGGATACCTGGGAAGCGTTTAAAGAGGTGTTGAAAACTTCCGGAGGTTTTATTTCGGCACACTGGGATGGCACTTCTGAAACCGAAGAAGCTATTAAAAACGAAACCAAGGCAACCATTCGTTGTATGCCGCTGGAATACGAAGAGGAAGAAGGTGTTTGTATATACTCAGGTAAACCTTCAAAACGCAGAGTTTTATTTGCACTGGCCTATTAATTGCCGTCATTCCGTCCGTCAGTTGACGGATCGGAGTCTCAATTGTACAAAATAAGATGCTGAAATAAATTCAGCATGACGTAAGAGAAAAAATATTAAAAGCAGCTCAACTGGGCTGCTTTCTTTTTTTTCAGTAAATACGTACATTTAAACGTTAATAATTGTACGCTATGTCAGATAAAGAAGTTCGGGCTTCGTTTCTTGAAGCACTGGTTATCAAATCAACGGTAAAACAACAGATTTACGAGAATACCCGGCAAACATTTACTATCCTGAAAAAAGTTCTAAATCAGCTTGAAATAGATTATTTGAAAGCTGTAAAAGGCAAGGTGCCGGATGTGGCTTTACCGCATTACAGCGACAGAGGACCTTTTGAAGTTGAGTTTAAAGTGGGTGGCGATCTGCTGATTTTTAGTATGCACTCTAATGTGTTCGAATTCGATGATAAACACCCGGTGTGGAAAACAAAATACATTAAAGATGACGCTATGCGTGCTTATTGTGGCGTTATCAATATTTATAATTTTCTGGCCGACTCGTTTAAATACAATCGTGTTAATGATTTGGGCTACCTCGTTGCGCGCATTTTCATCAACAAAGACAAACATTTTTTTGTTGAAGGGAAACGACAATCCGACGAGGTAGTGAAAGATTTTGCCAACGATACCATTTCTCCCGGATTTGTTCGACAAATTGTTGAAACAGCTATTCAGTACAGTATTGAGTTCGATTTGCTGATGCCGGTTTACGATCAGGTAAAAGTGGCCACGGTCGATCAGATGCGGCAAAAAATGAGTCATTCGAAAATGGTAACCGGCAAACGTTTGGGATTTACCTTTAATTCCGATGATGTATAGAACAAGCATCAGTTTTTATAGTGAACAAAAAGTATAAATTTGCATATAACAAAATATAGAATATTAAAAAGACAGAATAACAGAATGGAAAAAGTAGTAGAACGATTTATCAATTACGCGAAACAATACACCACTTCCGATCCAAAATGTAAAACTTATCCGAGTACCGATCGGCAGTTGGTTTTTATGAAAAAACTGGTTGAAGAGTTAAAAGCGATTGGATTAGGTGAGGTGGAAATGGATGATTACGGCTATGTTACGGCAACTATTCCGGCAAAAGGAGTTAGCGATAGTCCTGTGGTGGGTTTTATTGCCCATGTGGATACCAGCCCTGATTTTTCGGGTGAAAGTGTAGCACCGCAGATCATTGAGAATTATGATGGTTGTACGATTTTTCTGAAGAACAAGGTTTGTATCGATCCAAAGCAGTTTCCTGAGCTATTAAACTACAAAGGACAAGATATTATTACTGCCGATGGTACAACGCTGTTGGGAGCCGACGATAAAGCAGGAGTGGCGGAAATTGTAACTGCTGCCGAAACTTTGCTACACGCAAAAGATATCCAGCACGGAAAAATTCGCATCGCTTTTACGCCCGATGAGGAAATTGGTAAAGGAACCGATTATTTTGATGTGAAGAAATTTGGAGCCGATTTTGCCTACACCCTGGATGGCGGGCAGGTTGGAGAGCTGGAGTTTGAAAACTTTAATGCAGCCGGTGCCACGATTAAAATTAAAGGATTGAGCGTACATCCCGGAGCGGCCAAAAATAAAATGATTAACGCACTCTTAGTTGCGCACAAATTGATTGGCATGTTACCGTCAACTCAACGTCCGGAACATACCGAAAAATACGAAGGGTTTTTCCATCTGCTTTCGATGAATGGCGGAGTTGAAGAAGCTGAGTTGTTTTACCTGATCCGCGACCACGACAAAAGCAAATTTGAAGATAAAAAGCAGTTACTGACAGAGGTAGTTAAACTGATTAATATGGAATATGGAAAAGAAATTGTTGAGTTGGAAATTACTGATCAATACTACAACATGCGCGAAAAAGTGGAGCCGGTAAAATATATTATCGACATAGCCGAAAAAGCCATGTTGGATGCCGGTGTTGAACCGATAATCAAAGCTATTCGCGGAGGAACCGACGGCGCACGTTTATCATACGACGGGTTGCCTTGCCCTAATATTTTTGCCGGGGGCCATAATTTTCATGGGCCATTTGAGTTTGTTCCCATTCCTTCGATGCTTAAATCGGTTGAAGTGATTTTGAACATAGCGCAGGCGGTGGGTAAAATAAAGAAGTAGTTGCTTGTCATTTCGACGAAGAATGAGGAGAAATCTGTTCTTCAAGGAAGAGTTTTCTCAGTCGTTCCTCCTTCGAAATGACAGAATCAGTTACAACAACGCGCTTAGCGATTCTAACCGCTTAGCGCTTATTCGCTTCAGTACTATAATTTTCAGAAAGAGAGGAAATAAATAGCAAAACAATCCATGTTCGATCAGTTCATAAAAAATATAAAGGAGAAGCAACTTATTAAGCCTGGACAAAAAGTTTTGCTGGCTGTTAGTGGCGGAATTGACAGTATGGTCATGTTGCATTTATTCGAACATTCGGAGTTTGAATACGGCATAGCCCATTGTAACTTTAGCTTGCGTGGAGCTGAGTCGGATGATGATGAGGCTTTTGTGCACGAAAAAGTGGAACAGCATGGAACGCCGGCATATTTCGAAACTTTTGATACCACGGACTATGCAAATCTTAAAGGAATTTCTATAGAAATGGCAGCGCGCGAATTGCGTTATGAGTTTTTTGAGCGCATTCGTAAGCAGTATGAATACGACCTGATTGTAACGGCTCATCATCAGGATGATCTGATTGAGACATTTTTTCTGAACCTTTCGCGGAAAACGGGAATAAAAGGCCTTACCGGAATAAAAGAAAAAAAAGGGAAATTGATACGTCCGCTGTTATTTGCCAGTCGCCAAGACATTGAAAAATACGCTACCCAAAACTACATTGCTTACCGCGAGGATTCGTCGAATAATGAAGTGGTTTATCAGCGTAATTTTTTGAGACATAAAATCCTACCATTATTTTCGGAGTTGAATCCGGCGTTCAATAAAAACTTCATGGCCAGCGTTGAGAATCTGAAAGCTGCCTACGATGTTTATGCGGCGGCTGTTGGAAGCGAAATCAATGAGATTTTGACGGAAGAAAAAGACCAGTTGTTAATTTCTATTTCTGCCTTGCAACAATCGGTTCATTCCAAAACAGTATTACTCGAGATCTTGTCGGGGTACGGTTTTAATGCCAGTGTGGTGGATGCTGTTTGTCAAAGTTTGAACAACGTTTCAGGGAAACAGTTCTTCTCAAAAACACACCGCCTGGTAAAAGATCGTGATGCCCTGTTTTTATCTGAACTAAAAAACGATGAGGATCGCTTTTACTATATCGAAAAGGAAGATATGGAATTGTTTGCGCCTTTCGGTATTTCAATTGAACGATTAGATGTTAAGGACTTTGTGATTATAAAAGACCGGAATATTGCTTGTGTAGATCTGGATGAAGTAGAATTTCCGCTGCTTATGCGTAAATGGCAACAAGGCGATTATTTCCAGCCACTGGGAATGACCGGTTTTAAAAAGGTGAGCGATTTTTTTATCGACCAAAAAATTCCACTGCACGAAAAAGAAAATACCTGGCTGCTGTGCAGTGGTAAAAAAATCGTGTGGATTATGGGGCACCGACTGGATAACCGTTTTAAAGTAACTTCTTCAACAAAACAGGTGCTGAAAATTGAGATAGAGTAGAAGCTACAAGGGAAAACCTCGAAAATATTTTTCTTAAACTGCTTGCTGTCTTTTCTAAATCCATCTGTAATAATTTCCTGAAAAATATCGAGGATAACGATTGAGATGTTGGTCTTTTTATTCGCCACGGAGTTATTCTTAGCTTTGGCAAGCTACTATCCCCTTGAATGCAAGGCCACGCGGTTGCCTTCGCTGTCGATAATCAACGCCATAAATCCATATTCATCCGAAATTCTTGTTTTAGGCTGTAATACTTTACCGCCGGCATCTTCAATGCGCGATAGTTCGTTATTTAGGTCGCCGGATTGGGCCGTAAAATAAATTATAATTCCCTCAGTTGAAGGCTTATAAAACTTGGGGTGGCAAACGAGTGATCCAGTTGAGCCGTAGCTTTCATCAGTCATTGGGAACCATGCCATATCCAGTGGTCCCATTTGGTTGCGGTCTAGTTTTACATCTAAAACGGTTTCGTAAAATTTCATGGGCCGGTTCATGTCGGTAACCGGCACTTCAAACCAGCCTACTGCATTACTTTGCATAATCGTTTCATTAAAAGTTTATACCGATAGAACACAAATTTTGGGCACAAGGTTTTACAACTTGTCGAATTTTAAGCTCTTGTAATGAACTGAAAAATGTTGTTTTTATAAGGAGGAGCAGATTTTTTTGAGAGGGGATCAAAAGAAAAGCACTTTCCGCCATGCAGGATTAAAACTCACATTGCAGGAAAGTGCCTTTGTACTTTTATTCTTCAAAAGTCATCGAGTAAGGGAAACTACTTGTTTCCGTTCCGCGTGTTTTATTTGGCTGGCTAGCCATATCAAAAACTAGCTCTCCTCCATTTTGAATGGTAGCATGTTTCAGGAAGTTCTTGTTGTACGTCTCGCCGTTCAGTACAACATCGTTTACATAAACGTTTTCTTTCGAGTTATTTGTTGCGTCGATCACAAACTCATTACCGTTTTCGAGGGTAACCGTGATTTTGTTGAACAGTGGCGATCCGAGCACGTACTCGTCAGTTCCCGGGCTAACAGGATAAAATCCCATCGCGCTAAAAACATACCATGCTGATGTCTGACCGTTGTCTTCGTCGCCACAATAACCGTCAGCCTGGTACGAGTATAATTTTGTAAGCACTTCGCGAACGTGCGCTTGTGTCTTCCACGGTTGATCGGAATAATTGTACAAATAAATCATATGCTGAATAGGCTGGTTGCCATGTGCATAGTTGCCCATTCCGGCAATCTGCATTTCACGAATTTCGTGAATAGTCCCCCCGTAATAAGAATCGTCGAAAATTGGAGGAACAACAAAAACAGAGTCGAGCATAGCCACAAAATCATCGTTGCCGCCCATCAGTTGTTTCAAGCCTTCAATATCCTGGAATACACTCCAGGTGTAATGCCAGCTGTTTCCTTCGGTAAAAGCATCGCCCCATTTGTACGGACTAAATGGCGACTGGAAAGTACCATCTTCGTTTTTACCACGCATCAGTTTGCTTTCCGGATCGTAAACATTGTGGAAATTGCGGGCACGTTGTTTAAACAGGTCAATCTCTTCCTGAGGTTTACCCAGCTCCTCTGCCAGTTTCCAGATACAGTAATCGGCATAAGCATATTCCAATGTGCGGGCTGTATTTTCGTTAATGCCAACGTT
Organism: Draconibacterium halophilum; assembly: GCF_010448835.1. Lineage (NCBI taxonomy): Bacteria > Pseudomonadati > Bacteroidota > Bacteroidia > Marinilabiliales > Prolixibacteraceae > Draconibacterium > Draconibacterium halophilum. The sequence goes on along the minus strand of NZ_CP048409.1, from coordinate 3,358,218 downwards.
GTATGGCACATAACCCAGTTTGTTGTAATACTCTGCACCAAAACGCCCAACCGATTCAACGGTTTCCATGTGCCCTTTGGTATTTTTTATCATAGCTTCGTACAGTGTTTCAATATCATAATCGCGGATTCCTTTTAAATACGAATCGGCAATCAACGATGCTGAGTTGGAACCAATCATACATCCGCGGTGCCCCGGGCTTGCCCATTCCGGCAGCCAGCCACTTTCTTTGTAAGTATTTACCAGTCCCTCCATAATCTGGCTGTTGAGGTCAGGATACATCAGCGTAAAGAACGGGAATACCGCACGGAATGTGTCCCAGAAACCATTGTCGGTAAACATGTAGCCTGGCAGAACTTCGCCGTTGTAAGGACTGTAGTGTACAATATTGTTGTCGGCGTCAAATTCATAAAATTTACGCGGGAAAAGCAAAGTGCGGTAAAGACACGAGTAAAATGTTTTTTGTTCGGCTTCGCTGCCGCCTTCCACTTTAATCCGGCCCAGTTCTTTTTCCCAGATTTGCTCGCCTTCAGCTTTAATCGTTTCAAACGATTTGTCGCCAATCTCTCTGCTCAGATTCAATTCGGCTTGTTCGGCACTGATAAATGATGAGGCAAGTTTTACATTTACTTCTTCACCTTTTTTTGTTTTAAAACCAACAATACCACCCACATGGAAACTTTGGGCTTCGGTAGTTTCCTGCAGGTTTTCATCTTTCCAGGTTTTTACCACCTCAAAATCTTTATCGAAAATGGCTACAAAATAATTCTTGAAATTGGCAGGTACACCGCCGTGATTGTTCTGGCAGTAACCAACAATTTTACGTTCTTCAGGAATTATCTTCACCATCGATCCGCCATCGAATGCATCCAAAAGAATATACGAATTGTCGTTCTCCGGAAAAGTAAAACGGAATGACACAGCGCGGTCGGTTGGCGTGAACTCTGTTGTTACATCGTAGTCGGCCAGGTATACTTTGTAGTAGTGCGGTTGGGCCACTTCTGCTTTGTGCGAAAACCACGAGGCACGTTCTGCGCCTTTAAATTTAAGTTCTCCGGTAACCGGCATCAGCGAAAACGCCGCATAATCGTTAATCCACGGGCTGGGCTGATGTGTTTGTTTAAACCCTTGAATTTTATACGAATCATAGGTATAACCCCAGCCGTCGCCCATTTTTCCGGTTTGGGGTGTCCAAAAATTCATTCCCCACGGACGAGCAATGGCCGGATAGGTGTTTCCGTTCGATAGTTTGAATTCTGAATCGGTACCCATTAACGGGTTTACCATGTCCACCAGTTTTGTGGGCGTTGTTGTTGATTGCGTGCTGACTTTGGATGTGCAGCTAAACAAGATTGCGCCAAGGCAAATCAATAAAAAATGCTTCATTGTAATGAGTCTATTAAGTTGTTGTATAGGTATAAATCAGGCGCAAAAATAGAATTATTTTGGGCAAACCAGCTATTAGTAGCCCGATTTTGGACGACAGTCTTCTGCTTGGCCAAAATCTTTGTTGGGTTCAGCGGTCATGGTAAATTCCAGTATACCACCTTTAAGCAAATCAGAATGTGTGATGTAGCTTTTTGTGTAAGTTTTCCCGTTTAGCGTAACGGAGTCAATATAAATATTTGTTTTACTCAGATCTTTGGCTGTTATCTGAAAAGTTTTGTCGTTAGCTAATTCAATGCTTGCCGATTCAAAAAGCGGACTGCCAAAAACATAAACACCGTTAGCCGGATTTACAGGATAAAAGCCCAGCGAAGAAAAGACATACCACGCCGACATTTGTCCGCAGTCCTCGTTGCCACAAAGTCCGTCGGGTTGGTCGGTGTACATTTCATTCAGAATGAAGTTAACGCGTTTGGCAGCTTTCCATTGCTGGCCGGCAAAAGCAAACATGTATGGCACGTGGTGCCCCGGCTCGTTTCCGTGGGCATACATTCCAATCAATCCCGAAATGTCGTTTGATGCACCTTCGTTTAATGTTTCTTCAGTGATAAAAAGCTCGTCGAGTTTTTTGGCAAAAGCCGTTTCATTGTCGAAAAGATCAATCAATCCATTAATGTCGTGGGGAACCAGCCAGGTATATTGCCAGGCGTTTCCTTCGCAGTAATCGTCGGCACGATGCTCCGAATGCACAGGATTAAAAGGTGTGCGCCAGCTACCATCGGCCATTCGTCCACGCATAAAGCCGGTTTCTTTATTGAAATAGTTCTCGTAGTATTTTGCTCGTTTGGCAAATAATTCAAAATCTTCTGTTTTTCCCAATTTTTTCGCCATCGCTGCCACACACCAGTCGTCGATAGCATATTCAAGCGCCATTGCCACCGATTCAACTGTTGAATCAGCCGGTATATAACCTTTTTCTTTTATAAAGTTCAGGCCGCGCTCGTTCATCAACATGGTCGATTTTACGGCTTCAAAAGCTTTTTCTGCATCAAAACCGGTAAAGCCTTTTAAGTAAGCATCGGCTATTACCGGAATGGCGTGGTTGCCGACCATGGTGTTGGTTTCGTTGCCGTGTAAATGCCATACCGGAAGTTTGCCTTGTTGATCGTAAATGCTCAACATCGTGTTTACCATGTCGTTTACACGTTCGGGCTGAACCAGCGTAAACAGCGGGTGTGCTGCACGGTAAGTATCCCACAGCGAAAATGTGGTGTAAGTATCGTAACCCGGATTTGTGTAATTTTTACCATCTGCACCACGGTAATCGCCGTTAACATCGTCGAACAACGATGGTGCAATCATGGTGTGATACAAGGCGGTATAAAATGTTGTTTTATTAGAAGGAGAAGTCGTTTCAATTTTTATTTTGCCCAACTCGGTATTCCATTTTTCGCGCGCTGTTTGTTTTGTAGCTGCAAAATTCCAATCAGTAAGTTCGGTGCTTAGGTTGTTTTTTGCACCATTGGTACTAACCGGTGAAATTGCCGTTTTAACAAGCAACTCGCCATTACCTTCAAATTCAAGCTGAACAGTGTTAATCCCTTTGTCGTTCTGGCGTAATATTTTAAGTGTTTTAATTGCTTTCGAAAACTCAGTATGAAAATAAACCTTTTGGTCTTTTGCCCATCCCGATGAATAACGAAATCCGCTAATGCTGTGGTCTCCTTCCTGTTGAAGGTCAGCCTTGGTAAGGTTGTCCCAGCCTGTACCGTAGGCCAGATCGATAATCAATTTAGAGTTTCCGGGAGCATTAAAATTGTATTTCTGAAAACCTACACGTTCGGTGGCGGTCAGTTCTGCCTGAACATTGTATTCGTTGATGTTAATGGAATAATACCCCGGACTAACTTGCTCGTCGTTGTGCGAATAAAGTGCACTCCACGGGTAAGCTTCGTTTGATGCTTGTTCGTAGTTAAATTCATCGGAAACGGGCATAAAAAGCAAATCGCCAAGATCGCCAATACCTGTTCCGCTTAAATGTGTGTGTGCAAAACCTATCAGAACCGAATCGGAATAATGATAGCCTGAGCACCAGTCCCAGGTTTCCTGCGCATTGTTTGGTCCGAGCTGTACGGCACCAAAGGGAACGTTGGCACCAACAAAAACATGGCCATGATAATCACTGCCGATATACGGATCTACATAAGCTGAAAAATCTTCAGTTGTTGTTTCTTGTTTACATGAAAATGCAAGGAATGCAAAAATAATTGCAGAAAATAATATACGGTTCATTTTGTTGAATTAGGTATGCAATTATAGTGAATATTGCAGGAAACGCAAACCTTGTGCACAGAACATTTGAAATAAAAAAGACGTGCGAGTAATTTACAGCCTATTTAAGAAAGTACGAGTTAAAAACTATAACTCAGGGAAGCGATCAGGTTCCACTTCTCGCATCATTTCATAAACATTCTTGAAAAGTAACTCCACGTTTGGCTTCGAAAAATATTCACCATCGATTCCGTATGCAGGACGGTGTTCTTGTGCCGAAAGTGTTCGTGGTGCAGTGTCCAGATAATCAAATGCTTTTTGTTCTTCGACTACTTTTTGCATCATGTAAGCTGTTCCGCCACCTGGCACATCTTCGTCCATAAAAATTACTTTTCCTGTTTTTTTGATAGATTCCAAAATAGTGTGGTTCACATCAAAAGGCATTAACGTTTGCACATCGATAACTTCAATGGAAATGCCTTTAAAGTCCTGCAAAAGTTTTGCTGCTTTTACCGCATGATGAACGTTCCATGCATAAGTTACAACGGTAACATCTGTACCTTCTTGCATGATTTCCGGAACACCAAGTGGTACTTTGTATTCGCCGTGATTGGCCGGAAGTTTTTCTTTAACATTATAACCTTTCAATGGCTCAATTACCAGTGCCGGATCGTTGCCTTCCAGTAAGGTATTGTAAAAGCCTGCGGCTTGCGTCAGGTTTCGGGGGACACAGAGGTACACGCCTCGTATCGACCCCAAAAGCATCTGCATAGGCGATCCGGCATGCCATATTCCCTGTAATTGGTGACCACGTGTGCGTACAATTAACGGTGCTGCCTGCCGCCCTTTGGTGCGGTATTGAAGCGATGCCAGATCGTCGCTTAATTGCGACTGTGCATAAATCAGATAGTCGAGATATTGAATTTCTGCAATGGGGCGGAAGCCACGCATTGCCAGTCCAATTCCCTGGCCAATAATTGTGGCCTCGCGAATACCGGCATCGTCAACACGAACTTTGCCGTATTTCTCCTGCATGCCTTTCATTCCCTGGTTTACATCGCCCAGTTTCCCGGTGTCTTCGCCAAAAGTTACCAGGTTGGGGTATTTGTTAAACAGGGCATTAAAGTTTTTATTTACAACCACCGATCCGTTTACGTCAGTAGCGTTTTCTTCATATTCTACCGCAACTTCTTTAACCCTTAGCGCAGCGTCCGGTCCGGTTCGGTGCAATTCTCCGTTGTAAAATCCGGTGGTACGTTCTTCAAAACGACTAATCCAATCTTTTAAAATGTCGCGTTCTTTTTCAAGCTCGGGCATGCTATGAAGTTCGAGCTTTAGCCTTTTGGCAAAACTAAGGTGCGATCGTCGTGTTGGAAAAATTTTATCAGTTACCTTTTCAAATCGACGTAAACTTTGTAGCTCACTGTGTTTGTCAATCTTTTTTAGAATCGAGATCAATTCTGTCCGTTCTTTTTGGTACCCTTCGGTATAATTATTCCATGCTTTTTTTCGGGCTTCTTTTGCTCTTTTTTGTGCCGATTTATCAATCTCATTCAACATGTCCTCATCGGCAATACCAGAATCGAGCAGCCATTTACGCATTTGGTTAACACCATCGTACTCTTTTTCCCAGGCCAGACGCTCCTTTGTTTTGTATCGTTCGTGCGAGCCCGAAGTAGAATGGCCCTGTGGCTGTGTAACTTCGTTTATGTGAAAAACCACCGGCGACTGATTTTTCCGGCAATTATCAATTCCCTTTTTGAAGGTTTTAACCAAATCAGGATAACTCCAGCCTTTACATTTATAAATGTCTACACCGTTGCTGCCTTTTTCTTTTTCAAAACCTTTCAGCGCTTCCGAAATACTTGATTTTGTAGTCTGCAATTCAATGGGTACGCTTATTCCAAAACCATCATCGTAAATCGCTACAGCCATGGGAACTTGAAGCACTCCGGCTGCGTTTATCGTTTCAAAGAAAATTCCTTCAGAAGTGCTGGCATCGCCAATACTTCCAAATGCCACCTCGTTACCCGTAACATTGTTGTTTAAATGCTTTTTTAATTCCGGTTGTTGCCGAACCATTTTCGAAGCTTGTGCCAGCCCCAGTAAACGTGGCATTTGTCCTCCGGTAGATGAAATATCAGAAGCCGAATTGTACTGATCAGCAAGGTTTTTTATCTTTCCCGAATCGGTTATGTTTTTTGTGCTAAAGTGATTATTGAAATTGCGTCCGCCGGTGGATGGATTAATCTCATCGTCGGTATCGCCGTAAATCATGGCAAAAAACTCTATCGGTTCCAGTAACCCCAGCGCCAGCATAAAGGTCTGATCGCGGTAATAACCCGAGCGCCAGTCGCCTTTCTTAAAAGTTTTGGCATAAGCAATTTGAGCCACTTCTTTTCCATCGCCAAAAATACCAAAATGTGCGCGGCCGTTATGCACCTCGCGGCGCCCCATTATACTTAACTGGCGGCTTAATCGCGCGATATAATAATCTTGTAGTGCTTCTTTTGCAGATATCTGGTTCTTTGTTTCCGGTTTTTCTTTTTCTAAATACATAAACGATTCTTGTTAATCTGTCGCAAATAGAACGAATATGGCTTAGAAATGTTTAGCTAAGAAGCTAATTTAGAATGCACTAAAAGGTGCATGAAATTAGCGATTTTTGTATAACAGGACTAAAAAGTATCTAATTGAAAATGGAAGGAATGAGTAACTTGTTTTTTGATTTTATTTCGGCAGAAAGACTTATAAAATTTTTTACATATTAGTTAAAGAAGATGTTTAGGTTTAATTGAACTTAACGAGATAGATATAAAAGGAATGATCTGAATTCGTGCCCTTTATATATTTTACTGTACAATAATTTCATCATGATAAAAGTGATAGCCTGACTCAAAGTCAAGCTGTCACTTTTTCACTATTATTTTGCTAAAATACAGGTTCTATCGTAAAACTATACTGATAATCTTTAGCTGGAATTTGGTATTTCGTCATTGGTTGTGCTCCCCAGGAATTGTCGCCTGCAACGCCCATTTGTTTAAGATCAGTACATATAAATATTCCGTCTTTTTTAACTATGTCGTTGGTGTGGCGATAATCGTTCATGTCTTCCATATCAAAATCCTCGATTGGATTAAGAAGGGTGGAGAATCCAACAACAGGATCGCCCGATATTTTTAATCCGATGCCATTTTTGTTCCTCAACTCAAACCAACGAACATCAGTTTTGTAACCGTTTTCCTGCGGACGCACATAGTTAAAATACTGATCGGCCACTTTACTTTCGTAAATACCAACAAAAGCACTGCGGTTGCGGTCGATATAATTTTCGTGTGGCCCGCGACCAAAATATTTCAGGTTGTCAAAATTCATCGGCATTTCCCAGCGCATTCCAATTCTAGGGATGTTGGGTAGCTCGGTATTCGAAGTTTCAAAAGTACTGGTTACCTCAATTTTGCCGTTTCCGTCAATAACCTGAACGACCGACTGCGATGCTTCCAACTCTTCAATATTGTATTTTGTTGTAAGGTGAATCTTACTGTCATCGGTTTGTACAGCTGAAACACTTTCCGGTTTTAAATTTCTGGAAACTTCGCGCCAAATTCCCAGTCGGTTTAGCATGTTGCTGCCTTTGTCGTTATCGTTGGCTGGTCGCCAGAAATTCACCTGCGGCCCTTTTTGAATTAACTCAGTTCCGTTCATTTTATACGAAGAAATTGTACCTGTTTCTTTGTCAAAAGCAATCATGAATTGTTGACCTTTCATAATAAATTCATTTGTCGATTCTACCAGTTTTAATACCGGCGAATTAGCTTTCTGATCATCATGATTTTGAACGATTACATTCATTCCGGGAGAGAATTGCTCATGAGCGACTTCAAATCCTGCTTTTCTGAAAGGTTTATCTTTTTTCAGTTTAGCTGAAAAATCAATATAAAAGAGATGTGATTCAGGATCATCAAAATTAATTTTAATGTTTGAATCAATATCAACATTGGTTGATTCGCCCGGTTTAAGGTTAATGTTTTCCAAAACGCCGGAACTCCAGTATTTCCCATCGCGGGTACATGTCCAGCTGATTTCGTAGTCGCTCAGATCAATAAAATCGTGCATATTGGTTATGCGGTATTTGCTATTATCGAGTTGTTCAATTTTTACATACTGGTAAGCATATTTAACTTCCCACATAGCCGGATGTGGAGTATAATCAGCCGAGATAATTCCGTTACAAACAAAGTTATAGTCGGTTGGCATATCTTCGCCGTAATCGCCACCGTACGCCCAGAATTTAGTGCCGTCGTCAGCTTTTTTTACCAGCGCCTGATCTATCCAGTCCCAAATGTACCCGCCCTGTAACTGGTCGTTCCGGTCGCGGTTAAACACTTCCCACAAATCAACCAGGTTACCGTTGCTGTTTCCCATGGCGTGCGAATATTCGCTTGAAATGTATGGTTTCGTCTGATGTTTTGATCCGTAATTTTCCAATGCCTGAACACTAGGGTATTGTGGGCAAAAAATATCGGTATTGTCGCCCATAATAGCACGTTCGTATTGAACGGGGCGCGATGGGTCACGTTCTTTAATGGCTTTGTAAACTGCGGTAAACACTTCACCGTCGCCGGCTTCATTTCCCATCGACCAAACAATTACACAAGGGTGGTTTTTATCGCGTTCAACCATGCGCATATTTCGATCGACATGCGCCGGTGTCCATTCCGGTTTTTTAGCCAACGAATGCTCTCCGTAGTACATTCCATGCGACTCGATGTTGGCTTCGTTCGTCACATATAAACCGTATTTGTCGCACAGATCGTAAAAACGTTCATCGTTGGGGTAGTGGCTGGTGCGCACGGCATTAATGTTGAACTGTTTCATCAGTGCAATTTCCTTTATCATTGCCTCTTCGCTTACCACATGACCTTTGTATTGGTCGTGCTCATGGCGGTTTACGCCTTTAATAGTAACCGGAACACCGTTAATATGAAACACTGCATTAATTAGCTCAATTTTACGGAAACCAATTTTTGAACTTACGGCCTCAACTGTTTGGCCATCACTATCAATCAAACTAATTACCAGCGAATATAAATTGGGTGTTTCGGCAGTCCATTTTCTTACATTATTTATATATCCTCCGGAAAAATGAACCGTGGCACTTCCCTTTTTATTAATTTTTACTGATTCCTCGCGGCTTGATAAAGAATATCCTCCTTCATCAAAAATATTGTACTTAACGGTGTAGTTTCCTGATTTTAGTTTTGATGTGTGGTTGCTCAAATCAACATCCAGACTAAACAATCCGTTTTTATATTCTGCATCCAGGTCCGGTTTTGCAAAAAAATCACGGATACGAACTCTGGGAGTAGAATAAAGATACACATCGCGTTCAATACCACTTATCCGCCAAAAATCCTGTGCCTCGAGGTAGGAGCCGTCTGACCAGCGGTAAACCTCAGCGGCTACTATGTTTTCGCTTTTCTTTAAATATTTTGTGATGTCCCATTCAACAGGTGTTTTACTTCCTTGCGAGTAACCTACTTTTTCGCCGTTAATCCATAAATAGAAGGCCGATTTCACGGCTCCAAACTGAATAAAAACCTGTCGGCCGTCCCAACTTTCAGGAATGTTGAATGTCCTTCGGTATGAACCAACCGGATTATAATCGTGTGGCACTTGCCCGGGATTAGCGGGATAAATGTCATCCACAAATTTCATTTCAGGTGAAACGGGATGTTTGTAATCCGAAAATTCATATTGATGATTAACATATATTGGTACGCCATAACCTTCCAGTTCCCAAGTTGCCGGAACGGGGATGTCGTTCCAGTCGGAAACATCGTAATCGGGTTTGTAAAAATCAACAGGCCTGTCGGCAGGTTTTCTTACCCAGTTAAATTTCCATGTTCCGCTTAAGGTTTTATAAAAGGCAGATTGATGCGGTTTTTGTTTTAAAGCATCATCAAGCGAACCAAACGGCATAAGGCTGGCATGCGGTTTTTCTTTGTTGATGTCGAAAACGGCTGGGTTCTCCCAATCGGCTGGTTGGTTTTGGGCAATCAGGCAATACGTGAAGAAAAACAGACTGATTAGTACACTAAATTTACGCATAGATATGAAAAAAATTACAAAGTCGTATTGGACTAGATTAATAAATTCCAAAGATAGAATTTTTGAACACACATAATCATCAGAATTTTTTGAAATTACTCATTCGTGTGTGTGCTTTTCCTGGTTTTACAATTGTTTAAATTTTATTTGTGTTTCTGTGGGCTTGGTAAGTAGTAGATATACAGTGTTTAAGGTGGTGGTGAGAGATTGGTGGAATGATTTTAAACAGCATGATTTATTTGCGAAATTTAAATTATAATTCTACTTTCGTGCACGTACACGGAGTATTTTTTTCTGAAAATTTTAAAACATAACTCGTACCATGGAAATTGGAAAATATAGTTTTGGAGTGGGCGACCGCTTCAATCATGAAGGCGTGGCACAATTACGCGCCCTGATGAAAGCAAATCAAAAAGGAATTGCTGTTACACCGGTCTGGAATAAATCAAACCGTGAACACGATATCGTGCATTCCGAGCCAGCGGGCACGCGTATTGAAGCCGATGCCGCAGTAAAAGCACTGAACTGGGAAAATCCCTATTTTGTGGATGCCGATCATATCAATATGGGAAACGTAGACCGCTTTATAGCGCCAAGTAATTTTTTTACGCTCGATGTAGCTATGTATATTGGTAACGAGTCGTCGGTTGAAGACGTGGCAGCTTTTAAAGAAACGTGCAAGTTGCTGGGAGAGAAGGTTAACATTCCCGGAATTAATGAATCAATCGAGATTTCAAATGAACTTTTAGAAGAGGTTACTTCGAAATATCTGGCTGCAATTAAAGAGGCGGGTAAGATTTACCGGCATATTGAGGCTGTAAAAGGAAAAGGCAACTTTGTTACCGAGGTTTCAATGGACGAAGTTGAGGCTCCGCAAACTCCGGTGGACATGTTTTTCATTTTGAAAATGATTGCCAACGAAAATATTCCGGCACAAACCATTGCTCCTAAATTTACGGGGCGTTTTAATAAAGGGGTTGATTATGTAGGCGATGTGGAGCAGTTTGCCAAAGAATTTGAGCAGGATGTGTTGGTGATTGATTATGCTGTAAAAGAATTTGGATTACCAGACGATCTGAAACTCAGCGTTCACTCGGGATCTGATAAATTTACCATTTACCCGGTAATGGCTGAGATTATAAAAAAGTACGACAAGGGAATTCATGTAAAAACAGCAGGAACAACCTGGTTGGAAGAAGTGATTGGATTGGCTATTTCGGGTGACGAAGGTTTGGCTGCAGCCAAAGAAATTTATACCAAAGCACTGGAAAGAAAAGAAGAACTTTGTGCCCCGTATGCTGATGTTATAGATATCGATGGTTTAAAGCTTCCTTCATCAGAAGAAGTGGAAAGCTGGTCGGGCGAAAAATTTGGAAACACCTTGCGCCATATTCCCGGTCATGCTGATTACAATCCGAACTTCCGCCAGTTAATTCACGTTGGTTATAAAGTTGCTGTCGAAATGGGCCAGCGCTACACCGGATTGCTGGAAAAATACGCCGATGTGGTTGGCGCTTGTGTGGAAGAAAATATCTACGACAGACACTTAAAAAGATTATTCGACTTATAAAATAACTCCGGACTTCGGGCTTCCGACTTCCGACTTTTTCATTCATTATGAAAACTTTTATGGACAAAGATTTCCTTTTGCAAACCGATGTTGCAAAGGAATTATATCACAATCATGCGGCAAAAATGCCGATTTTTGATTACCACTGTCATATTAATCCGCAGGAGATTGCCGAGGATAGAAAGTATGATAATATTACCCAACTTTGGTTGTATGGCGATCATTACAAATGGCGCGGCATGCGTACCAACGGTGTTGCCGAGAAATACTGTACCGGAAATGCCAGCGACTGGGAGAAGTTTGAAAAGTGGGCCGAAACGGTGCCACACACTTTGCGTAACCCACTGTTTCACTGGACACACCTGGAACTAAAAAAATTCTTTGGAATCGATAAAGTTTTGAGTCCGGCAACTGCAAAAGAGATTTGGGAAGAATGTAATGCCAAATTGCAAACTCCTGAATATTCATGCCGCGGAATTATAAAAATGGCCAATGTGCATACCATTTGTACTACCGACGATCCTGTGGATTCGCTCGAGTATCACCGTGCCATTAAAGCCGATGGTTTTGAAACCGCTGTACTTCCGGCATGGCGCCCCGATAAAGCCATGGCAGTGGAGAATACAACTTCCTACAATGCTTATTTAAGTAAGTTGGAAGAAGCTGCGAACCTAAATATTTACACCTTTGGAGATTTAATGGACGCGCTGGATAATCGTCACGAATTTTTCCACCAGAACGGATGTCGTTTGAGCGACCATGGTGTTGAAACAGTTTTGGCTGAAGATTACACCGAAGCAGAAGTTGAAAAGATATTCAGCAAAGTTCGGAAAGGCGGTACGCTTACGAAAGAAGAAGTGGTGAAATTTCAGTCGTGCATGTTATACGAATTCGGAATTATGGATCACTCGCGGGGGTGGACGCAGCAATTTCATATTGGCGCTTTACGAAACAACAATACCCGATTGTTCAACAAAATTGGAGCCGACGTAGGGTTTGATTCGATCGGCGATTTTGATATTGCACGACCACTGTCAAGACTGCTGGACCGACTGGATATGGAGAATAAATTATCGAAAACTATATTATACAACCTGAATCCCCGCGACAATGAGCTGATTGCAACAATGATCGGAAACTTCCAGGACGGTTCTGTTCCCGGGAAAATGCAATACGGCTCTGGCTGGTGGTTCCTCGATCAGAAAGACGGCATGGAAAGTCAAATGCAGGCCTTGTCGAACCTTGGTTTGTTGAGTCGTTTTGTAGGAATGCTAACTGATTCGCGCAGTTATCTGTCGTATACCCGTCACGAATATTTCCGTCGTACTTTATGTAATTTGCTGGGTAACGATGTTGAGAATGGTGAGATTCCATACGATATGGAACTGTTGGGAAGCATGGTTGAAAATATCAGTTTCAATAATGCGAAAGCTTATTTTAATTTTTAGTAAAAACACATTGATTTTAAGGCAATCATGCAAATTTGTATAGAAGAATAGTATTTTTGCAATCGATTGCATTTAATAGTAAACTAAATCATGGCAAAATTGGAAATTAAATCAAAATCCGAATGTACATACGACTGTATCTCTCTTGGTGAAGTAATGTTAAGACTGGATCCCGGAGAAGGCAGAATAAGAACAACACGTCAGTTTCGCGCTTGGGAAGGCGGTGGAGAATATAACGTTTCACGTGGGTTGAGAAGGTGTTTTGGAAAGAAAACAGCGATTATAACTGCACTTGCGGATAATGAAGTTGGTGCCCTGATTGAAGACTTTATGCTTCAGGGTGGGTTGGACACGCAATTCGTTAAATGGGTAGATTATGATGGTTGTGGTCGTACCGTTCGTAACGGATTAAACTTTACTGAAAGAGGATTTGGAATTCGTGGTGCGAAAGGTGTTTCCGACCGCGGAAATACAGCAGCGTCGCAATTAAAACCCGGTGATATCGATTGGGAATATATTTTTGGAACACTGGGCGTACGCTGGATCCACACCGGTGGTATTTTTGCCGCACTTTCGGAGACTGCTGCAGAAACGGTTATCGAAGCCGTGAAAATTGCGAAGAAGTACGGCACTATTGTTTCGTACGATTTGAATTACCGTCCATCGCTTTGGAAAGCTATTGGTGGAGAAGCCAAAGCGCAGGAAGTGAACCGTGAAATTGCCAAATACGTGGATGTAATGATCGGTAATGAAGAAGATTTTACGGCGTGTTTAGGGCTTGAAGTAGAAGGTAACGAAGAGAATCTGAAAGAGCTGGATCTTGCCGGTTATAAAGGTATGATTGAAAATGCAATCAAAGAATTTCCAAACTTCAAGGTAATAGCTACAACATTGCGCACCGTTAAAACGGCAACGGTAAATTCATGGGGCGCTATCTGTTATGCTGATGGTGTAATTCATGAAGCAGAGCACCGCGAAGATCTTGAAATTATGGATCGTGTTGGCGGTGGAGATAGTTTTGCATCCGGTTTAATTTATGGTTTCCTTGAGTTTAACGACGGTGCAAAAGCCGTGGAATATGGAGCAGCACACGGTGCATTGGCAATGACTACTCCGGGTGACACAACTATGGCGACATTATCGGAAGTAGAAAAAATAATCGGCGGCGGAAGTGCTCGTGTTGATCGATAGCCGAGGCAAAAGTAGAACTGCATCGGAGTTCAATATAAATAACCCCGTGCTTTAGCGCGGGATTGAAAAGAAGAAAAGGGAAACGGCACATTTGCTAAACGTTCTTTAATCCCGTAGGGATGAAATATTGGTAGCCCAGGGCGGGGATAAAAAGAAGATAGCAGAAGACGGCGCATCCTGAAAAGCGGATTGAAAATGAACTGCTACATGCGCCGTAATAGATGAACGTTAATTAAATAATCGTTCTAATAATATTTTGGGGTAGAATTTGTACCCCCTGATTTTTCAAGTAAATTGAAAAATCTTGCCCCCCTTTGTGGGGGACAAACGTTACCAGTTAACGAAGTGGTTGAATTGAAAAATAAATGAATCAAGAATAAGATGGCAAGATTTTCAAGAATAGAAGTAGCATTAAAAATGAAAGAAACCGGAATGGTGCCGGTGTTCTATCATCAGGATATTGAGGTTTGCAAAGCCGTAGTAAAAGCCTGCTACGATGGCGGTGTGCGTTTGTTCGAATTCACCAACCGTGGCGATTTTGCTATTGATGTATTTGCAGAATTGAATAAGTGGACGATAAAAGAATGCCCTGAAATGATAATGGGCGTTGGCTCTATCGTTGATGAGGCAACAGCTGCCATGTATATTGCTATGGGAACCAACTTTGTTGTTGCTCCGCTAATTGACGAAGCTACTGCAAAAGTTTGTAATAAACGCAAAATAGCCTGGAGTCCGGGGTGTGGTTCGGTAACAGAAATTGGCCGTGCACACGAATTGGGTGCCGAGGTGGTGAAAATTTTCCCCGGATCGCAGGTGGGAGGACCAAGCTTTGTAAAAGCAGTAAAAGGACCAATGCCTTACGCCAGCATAATGCCAACCGGAGGTGTATCTCCGGATAAAGAGAACCTGAAACAATGGTTCGATGCCGGAGTAACTTGTGTTGGAATGGGATCGCAGTTGTTCCCAAAAGAAGTTTTGGCCGAAAAAAATTATGCATATATTACCGAAAAATGTGCCGGGGCGTTGAAAATTATCAGTGACCTGACAACATAAAATCGTACGTCTGAAATGGCGATACACTAAATCAATTTTATCTAATGAGAACTAAAATCTTTAAAACTTTTTCTTTGGTTTTTGTTGTGGTATTTCTTCTGGGATGTGCCGAAGTCAAAGAACATAAAGTGCTAAAACTGGCTCATGGTCTCGATCCTACGCATCCGGTACATAAGGGAATGGAGTTTATGGCCGAACGTTTAGCTGAAAAATCAGGAGGAAAACTAATCATCGATATTTACCCCAGCGGGCAGTTGGGCTCCGAGCAGCAATGTGTTGAATTGTTGCAGATCGGGAGTTTGGCAATTACGAAAGTTTCCGCTGCGGTAATGGAGAGTTTTACACCAAAGTTTAAGGCACTGGGACTACCGTATGTTTTTCGCTCGAAAGAACATTCATTTAAAGTTTTTGATGGAGAAATAGGTAAAGAGTTACTGCTGGGGACCGAAGAATACTGGATTCGTGGTTTGTGTTTTTATGATGCCGGATTCCGTAGTTTTTATACCATCGATAAACCCATTATGACTCCCGACGATTTAAAAGGTCTGAAAATCAGGGTGATGAAAAGCCAAACTGCCATGGAAATGGTGCGTGCTTTAGGTGGTTCACCAACACCAATTTCGTGGGGCGAATTATACACTGCGCTGCAAAGTGGAGTGGTTGACGGTGCGGAAAATAACGAGCCAAGTTTATATACATCGCATCACTACGAAGTTTGTAAACATTACTCATTAGACGAACACACCTGTGTTCCCGATGTACTGATCATCAGTACAAAAGTGTGGAATACCTTAACTGAGCAGGAACAAAAATGGTTGCAGGAAGCAGCCGATGAATCAGTGCCTGTGGAACGGAAATACTGGGCCGAATCGGTTGAAGAATCCTTACGCATTGTTCAGGAGAATGGTGTTACAATTCATCATCCCGACAAAGCAAAATTTGCTGAGCAGGTTTCTGACTTGTTAGATAAATACAGAGAAGACGAAGTTTTGGGTGACATATTGCGTCGTATCGAAGCTGTTAAGTAGAAATCAATAAGAAACAGATTATGACTATCAGAGAAAAAGTAGATAAAGTAATCGAGATCACATTGGTTTCGATTATGAGCATATTGGTTATTGATGTGCTCTGGCAGGTTTTTAGCCGCTATGTGTTGGCCGCACCAAGTTCGTTTACCGACGAGCTGGCCGGGTTTCTTTTAATTTGGGTAGGTATGTTGGGGGCTGCTTATGTGGCCGGTAAAAACGAACACCTGGCCATCGACCTGATGCTTCAGAAAATGAAAGGAGTAAAAAGACGACGACTGCAAACTTTTATTTATACGTTGGTGGGCTTATTTGCCTTGTTTGTGATGGTATTTGGCGGCTCGTGGTTGGTTTACACACGTTTTTATCTGAATGTAAAGTCGGCAGCACTGGCCTTGCCACTGGGTTATGTTTACCTTATTGTTCCGTTTAGCGGACTGCTTATTATTTATTATGCTATTGATAATTCACTGAACCAAAATATTGAAGAGTAATGGAATTTCTAGGAGTAATCGTACTGGTTGTAAGCTTTATTATTTTACTTGTAATTGGAGTTCCCATTGCTATTAGTATTGGAATTTCAGGGATTTTAACGATGCTGGTTTCCATTATGCCCCTGGCTGCAGCAACAACATTTGCACAGCGTATGGCAACGGGGCTGGATAGTTTTGCACTATTAGCCATTCCGTTCTTTATACTGGCAGGGAATATAATGAACAAGGGCGGGATAGCTATGAGGCTTATTGCCTTTGCGCGTGTTTTGGTTGGTCGCTGGCCTGCCGGACTGGCTTTTGTAAATGTTTTTGCCAACATGCTTTTTGGTGCTATTTCCGGTTCTGCTGCCGCATCTGCTTCGGCAATTGGTAGTATTATGATGCCCGAAATGAACAAAGAAGGTTACGACAAAAACTTTAGTGCCGCAGTAAATATTACTTCGGCAACAACGGGTTTGTCTATTCCACCGAGTAATATCCTTATTGTATACTCACTGGCCAGTGGTGGTGTTTCTATTACCGCGCTTTTCCTTGCCGGTTATGCACCGGGTATTTTAACTGGTTTAGCGATTATGGCTGTTGCGATGGGTATGTTTTCGTACAAGCATTTTGGATTTAAAGGAATGGTTCGAAACCTCGGTAAATTCTTTGCTGTAATTGCATCATTAGCCTTAGTAGTTGTTGGACTGATTAAAGTAAACGGCGCATTTTCTGCGGGCGTTGCAACGGCTATCTATGGAGGACTTGCTGTCTTGTTTTTAGGAGGAATTGGCTATTACGGAAGCAAACATAAGAAAGGTGCTTTAAATGCCTTACATACTTTTTGGCGGGCTTTCCCGAGTCTGCTGATGTTGGTAATTGTTATCGGTGGTATTGTGGGCGGTTTCTTTACCGCTACCGAAGCATCGGCGGTGGCTGTTTTGTATGCGCTGGTATTGGCATTTATTTATCGCGAATTGACTTTGAAAGATCTTCCTGACGTAATTTTACGTTCAGTAAAAACCACCGCATTTGTATTGTTGCTGGTAGCTACCTGTATCGGTTTATCGTGGATTATGGCCTACGAAAATATACCGCAAAACGTTAGTGAAGCGCTGTTGGCATTAAGCGATAATAAATTTGTCATTCTGTTGATTATAAATATGATCTTGCTGTTTGTGGGAGTGTTTATGGATATGACTCCGGCAGTGTTGATTTTTACACCAATATTTTTACCAATCGTTACTAATTTAGGATTGGATCCTGTTCACTTCGGAATTATTATGGTACTGAACCTGAGTGTTGGTTTAGGAACGCCTCCGGTTGGATCGCTATTATTCATTGGTTGCAGCGTTAGCCAGGTAAAAATTGAAACAGTGATCAGACCGCTTATTCCGATGTTTATAGCAATGATCGTTTGTTTGTTGCTGGTAACTTATATTCCTGAAATCTCAATGTGGCTTCCCGTAAGCCTGGGATTTTAAAGACTTAAATTTGTGTTTTATATTGGCTCTAAGGAGTTGATATAAAACACAAATCTCAATACTTTCTCTATTTTCGCCCCCATGAAGTTATTCGTTTTTGATTTGGATTTTACTCTTTGGGATGCCGGAGGAACCTGGTGCGATGCCACCAATCCGCCTTATTACTGGAGCAACGGAGCCTTACTTGATCAGTCGAACAGCGAAATAGAATTATATCCTGATGTGATTCCTTTATTGGAGGAACTCAAAAGGAACAACCAGAAAATCGCTGCAGCCTCACGAACTTTTGAACCCGGGTGGGCGCAGGATTTACTTCACCTTTTTGATATTGACAAGTATTTCGATCTGAAAGAAATATACCCAAGCAGTAAAATTCAGCATTTTTCAAAAATCAAAAAACATTTTGGCCTCAACTACGGAGATATGGTTTTCTTTGACGATGAACACCGGAACATTCACGAAGTTGTGGAACTGGGCGTTGAAGCTGTTTGGGTTGACGACGGACTTCGGAAAGAGCAGGTGTTTCGGTATTTGAAATAATATGATCAGGAATTACACCTTTGGAGGTAAGTGTTTTAAACCCGTAAATATCAGTTTAATCTTGTGTTGTTTCAGCAGAAAAATAACTGCAGTTTTATCAAATGCACATATATTTGTACTATACAAACTCAATAGATAGTTTAGTTAGAATTTATACAAACCCTGTTATATTGTGATAAAACAAAAATCCTGGAATGGACGCCGGGATTTTTTTTGTTTGAAGTTGCCAGACTTCTTTTTAATGTAAGTTGTACCTCGAACAGGCTGAACCGATTCACGGAAGTGTATACCTTTTTATCGCCTTGGTTTCAGCTACAAATTAATCCGTGTGATTTCAGTGTATATCCGACCCCTGATAGTGCAAGTAATTGGTAATATCCTTAATTAAATCAATCACATAATATTTCAACCAGTTAGGGCATCAGTATTTCGGCAGTCAGATTTCAGCATTTTGACTATCTGTTTTAAGTATCTCATCCGGTATATATTGTTTTTACATAACTATGTTTGTACCATACAAACCCCGCTAGAAATAGAGGAGTTGAATTAATAAAAATTCATTTAGTTGTTAATAAACTGGATAAAAAATCCCGGAGTGGACGCCGGGATTTTTTTATTAGTTCAGGTGACTAAAATTCTGTAAAAAAAAAAGAGTGCTCACGGACGCGAGCACTCTTTTAATATCATCAAATCTCTTCTTTACAAAGTAACCGAAGTACTTGTATTTCCTGCCTTTTGTGAGATGTATTCTAACTTTACATCTCCTTTACCTTGAACAATAAATTCGTATTCGGCTGTTCCATGACCCGGTATAGCAAAAAACTGAACTTCAGGTTTGTGGTCTTTGTAAGCTACCTGATCAAGACGGTAATCATTAATTTTTCCACCGGCAATAACTTTGGCGCCCGAAACTTTCAGGTGGTCGATGGTATACAATTTATCTTTAACAGCTTGCGCAGTCATAGTTGATAGACCGTTTTTATTTTTTAAGCGAACCCGAATTCGTTTCAGGTTGTTACCAATCTCTTTTACTTCAAAAACTTCCATTTCCACTTTTGGCGTTTCGTTAGCAGCCAACAAAACTACTGAAGCGTTGCGGTGAACCAAATCGGGTAACATAAATGGATGCGGCAAACGAGAGCTCATTTTTACCCAACCACCGATTTCAATTTCGCCGTAAACGGGGTGGTCGTAGCTTTTCCATTCCTTGTACAATTCGCCCTGTGCCACATTATCGTTAAATTTCAATTGTTCGCGGTTACGTTCGGTACGACTGCTATTTGTGCTTGCAGCAGGTTTGTCGCTTTTTTCTTTATAAGTTTCCTGTTCGCGCATAAAAAGTTCCCCCACAAAAGTATACGAACCATGCACATAGAACATTTGTCCGTCGGAGTCGCCGTAAGTGGGGTAAAGCTCGTACGATGCCATATAAACATAACCAGGAGTAATCTTTATCGCTTCTTTACCAATAACATCGTAAGCAGCAATATCCGAAGCGGGAACGGATGTCTTATCATCAGCAGGAACACGCAGCCACATACCGCCTGTGTTATGGAATGAAAAGTTAACGATAATGTTCGGATGTTTGGCTGCAAACTCATCAACAGCTTTTATTCCAACGCCGGAAAACGGAAAGTTGCCGGCTCCTCGCTGAACGTATGGAGGCTGCCAGTGGTAACCCCAGTTCCGGTTGGGATCGAGATAACCTTCAGCATCTTCATTAAATCTTCCGTCGCCATCGTTATCAATGCCTTCCGAGCCCAAAATGGTGTATTCACCTTTCTCCCCGGGTTTTACACGAACCATAATTCGTGGATCTTCCGGATCGGGTTTATAATTTCCGTTCGGATCTTTTATACGCATCTGGCAAATGCTGCCGTCGCCATCCAGATCATCAGGGGCATCTTCATCGAATAAACCATCGCCATCATCATCCTTCGGTACACGTATACTTCGGCTAGAACTTGGCGTATGTGCATCTTTAAAAAAGTGGTTACGACCATCAACATTCACTACAGGAATAATGTAGTGCACATTGCTGTCAACCGCTTTTGTTACCTGTTCGTTTTCGCCATATTTGGTCAACAACATATTGGCGTAATACAGGCACACTTCGCCGGCCTGAATTTCGTTGCCGTGAATATTCCCGTCAAGCCAAACACCCGGTTTATCGTGTTCTGCACCGGTTTTTTTGTTGTTGATCGTAAGCGCGTAGATCTTTAATCCTTCTTCACTTTCTCCAATTGATTCAAGACTGGTCAATTCAGGATAGGCCTGGTTTAGTACTTCAAGCGCTTCAACCACTTCTTCGTAATCGTAATAACGGTCGAAACGGAGCGGTACTTCTATCTTTGGTTCGTCGGCGGCAAATACAGTAACAGCCAACGAGAATATTGCTAATAATGAAAATATCTTGCGTATCATGATTAACCTCCAATTTTAATTTGTTCAACTACATCGGTAAAAACGGCCGATTCAATGCCGGCAGTAATACTTTTGTTTTTACTTGCTTTCAGCAGCCAGGTATATTTTTTTACCTGGTTGGCACCAATTGCTCCAAGCGGTGTGCGCAGTTTTCCTTCCAATAATTCCATATCGCCATCGAGCGTAAGAATTACAGGAGCGGGCTGACCATTTCGCTGTCCCATAGAAATGGGGTAGGGAAGTGCGCCGTAGTTGGCCACATACAATTCCAGTTTATAAATACCTCCACCCATGTCGGTCATTTTTTTGTCGGCAATCGCAAACTCCGGAAGTTCTGTCGACAATTTAAGCAACCAAGGCAACTGAGTTGCTGCTAACGATTCAATTTTTTCTGCTTTTGGAGTCGTCTCAAGGTAGGGAGCATAGCCTCCAACTTCAACTTCATCAAAGTCGGGATGATCCACTTTAGTCCACGCTACAAATCCTGCTCCATCCAGTTCATTGTCTGAATAGGCCAGCAGTGCTTTGTCTTTTTCGCTTAATTCATCTTTCTCCTCCGGCTTTTCTTCTTTCTTTTTCTTGTCATCAGAGTCGTCGTTATCATCATCCTTTTTCTCTTCTTTTACTTTCGGAACAGAGAATAATCGCATACTAAATGATGGTACTCCCAGATGATAATAAGCCCACAATTCAAACGAACCATTTTGGGCCGGAGTTGGGTCAAGCGTTTCGGTGCTGAAATCTTTTGCTTTCAAATATTTTTTATAGTCGGCAGCATATTTTTTGTAAAAAACAAGATCGTCTTCCAAAGGATTTAATGCCGGTCCCAGGCTAAGATAACCTGCAACCAGCGCTGAAGTTACTTCAGTCCCCTCAGGAACAACCGTTTTAAACAGTTCTATTGCTTCGTCCATGGTGTAGGTTTTGCTGGCATCGGCGTTAAGCATGCTGGCATAGCGTCGTGGTATTTTAATCCGCTCCAGGTTGGCATCGCCTTTCCGCCCTCCTTTTGGCGGTACCAGGCAGAAGTTTGAGGAACCCAGTGTATAGACCATCGAAATTTCGGGGTGATCGTAAATAAAACGCATTATTCCATATACCTCAGGTGTTTGTCCGGCAAATAAACCGGCCTCCTTATTTTCGTATGGGAAAAGGTGTGGGAAAGCAATACCAACATTAATTCCGCCGGTAGCATCTTCATTGTATTTCCCGTCTTTGTCGTTGTCAAATCCTTCAGTAAGTACTTTGTATTCGCCTCTTTCTCCTTTTTGTTTGTCGGCTTTTTTCATCAGCCTGGCATCCTTATCCGATACGATATACTTGCCTTCAATGCTTTTAATCCGCATTTTGGTGATCAGTCCGTCGTCGTTGAGGTCGTCGGGACCATCTTCGCCTACTGCCTCGTCGCCATCGTTGTTTACCTTAAAAAGGTTGGTAGTCTTTCCGGTTTTTAATTCCGAGAAATAATCGGCAGCAGCATCAGGATTTGGCTGCGGCATGATATACCATTTTACATCTTTGGTGTAAGCGGTTGAATCGAGCAATAGTTGCGCCAGGTACAAGGCTCCTTCCGATGCCAGTGGTACATTGCCTTCAAAATTGGCACCTACAAAAATTGCCGGAACGTCTTTTAAATTGGCACCGATTTCCAGTACTGTAACAGGTTCGCCTCCCGGACTTTCGGCAATGGTGTGTAATTTGGCATTTTCCGAAGAAAATTCTTTTAATAGTTGCTGAATTTCCTGGTTGGTGTGGTACTTTCCAAACCCGGTGTCAGACTGCGCTTTAATGCCGGAGCTTATAAAAACAAGCATTCCGGAAAAGCACAAATAGAGTAGTTTTTTGACCATAATAAATGTGTTTTTCTTTAAATGTATTATGTAGTAAAAATTCTAATTTGTTCTTTGATTTTTGTTTTTCCCAGATTATTAGAAATCTGTTCTGAATCTTTGGTGAAAATTACACTTTTTTATTAAAAAAGTTCTGTTTCCTTGACAAAATCTGGTATTGTTATTCGTTTGGGTGACAAGTGTCACAGAAGAACCCTGCTAACATTCGGACAGAAATCATAAAAACAGTTGAAGTTGGTATTGTTATTCCTGTTCAATAAACATAACTTTACAAGCATTACTTTTCTAAACCAATAAATCAAATAAAATGAAGCAATTAGTTTCTTTACTCCATTCACTAATTTTTGTTTTTACCTTTTCGGCATTCTCTTTTGGGGTTTTGGCCCAAACAGAAGTTAGCAAACTTGTTTGCGAATACCATACAAATCCGTTGGGTATTGATGTGTTGAAACCGCGTTTAAGCTGGCAGCTTGTTTCCGATGCACAAAATGTTAAACAATCGGCTTACGAAATCAGAGTGGCCGAATCAGCATCGGATTTATCGAAAAAAGGGGAGCAAATCTGGAATTCGGGGAAGGTCGAATCCGATCAGTCGGTGAATGTGATTTATGGAGGACCAGCACCTGAATCGATGCAGCGCTTTTACTGGCAGGTTCGGATATGGGATAATAATGGAAAAGCCAGCAAGTGGAGTAATCCTACTTACTGGGAAATGGGGATTTTGGAGCCCGAACAATGGAACGCTTCGTGGATTACCTTGTCTAACGAACCGGAGACAGAAGACTCGAAACCGGCGCAGTATTACCGCAGTGAATTTTCGACCTCAAAAAATATAAAGTCGGCACGGGTTTATGTCACTTCGCATGGGCTTTATGAACTTTTTCTGAATGGTGAAAAGGTGGGAGACCAGTTATTTACTCCGGGCTGGACGAGTTATAATAAACGTTTGCAATACCAGACCTACGATGTAACCAATATGTTGCAGAATGAGAATGCAGTTGGTGTTGTTTTGGGCGATGGCTGGTACCGCGGAAATATTGGTTGGGTAAGTGCCAATGGTTACTATGGAGATACACTGGCGCTTTTATTTCAGCTAAAAATTGATTATACCGACGGAAGCAACGAGTGGATTGTAAGCGATAAGAATTGGAAGGTAAGTAACGGCCCGATTCGGAAATCTGATATCTACAATGGCGAAACTTACGATGCCCGTTTGGAATTGGATGGATGGACCGAAACCGGATATACAGAGACTGGTTGGAAAAGTGTGAAGGAAATTGATGAGCCGAAAGATTTGTTAGTGGCTCCTCAAGGCGTTCCGGTAAAGGCTGTTGAAGAACTAAAACCAATTGCATTTATTACTACTCCAAAAGGAGAAATAGTTTACGACATGGGCCAGAATATGGTGGGCTGGGTGCGTATTAAAATGAAAGGTAAAGCGGGGCAAAAAGTACAGCTGAAATTTGCAGAAGTACTGGATAAAGAGGGTAATTTCTATACCGCCAACTTGCGGGGTGCTGAATGTACCGATACCTATATTTTTGCTGAAGATGGTGAAATTACTTATGAGCCGACTTTTACTTTCCACGGATTTCGCTATTTGCAATTAATTGGTTTTGATGAAATACCATCAAAGGAAGACATTACAGGTGTAGTGATATATTCGGATATGGAGCCAACCGGCACATTTGCCTGTAACGATGAAATGATCAATCAGCTTCAGCACAATATTCAGTGGGGACAAAAAGGCAATTTTCTGGATGTGCCGACTGACTGTCCGCAGCGCGACGAGCGTTTGGGATGGACCGGCGATGCACAGGTGTTTAGTATGACTGCCGGGTACAATTTTGACGTGGCTGCTTTCTACACAAAATGGATGAAAGATGTAGCTGCCGATCAGCTGGACAATGGTGTTGTACCACACGTTATTCCCGATGTACTAAACGGTCAGGGCGGCGCTACCGGATGGGCCGATGCGGTGGCGATTATTCCATGGTCGGTGTACAAAATTTATGACGACACACGTATTCTGGAAGAAAACTACCCGGCCATTACCAAGTGGGTAGGTTATATGAACGAACGCGCTGGCGATGATTTCCTGTGGACAGGAGATACGCATTTTGGCGACTGGCTGGCCTATGCCACCACACAATCCGATTATCCCGGGGCTACCACCGAAAAAGACCTGCTGGCAACGGCTTACTTTTATTATACCACCACTTTGACCGCTAAAATTGCAGCGATTATTGGCAAACCACAAGATGCTAAAAAGTACAATCAACTGGCGACAAACATAAAGGAAGCTTTTAACAATGAATTTGTAACACCTAACGGCCGCCTGGTTTCGCATACCCAAACGGCTTATGTTATTGCACTTGCATTCGGGATTTTACCGGAAAGCATGGTTGATGAAGCGGCTGATTACCTGGCAAAAGATGTGGAGAAATTCAAACACCTGACAACCGGATTTTTGGGAACGCCAATTTTGTGCCCGACGCTTTCGGCAATTGGCCGCGATGATCTGGCATTTATGCTGCTGAACCGTACAGAATACCCATCGTGGTTGTACCCCGTTACACAGGGCGCCACTACTATTTGGGAGCGTTGGGACGGACAAAAGCCCGATGGATCGTTTCAGGATGTAGGGATGAACAGCTTTAACCATTATGCTTATGGTGCCATTGGCGAGTGGTTATACAGCCACGTGGCCGGTATTCAGGTAGATGAAAACAATCCAGGGTATAAGAAATTCTTGCTGGCACCAAACCCGGGTGGTGGTTTAAGCCATGTAAAAGCAACTTTCGATTCGATGTATGGAAAGATCGTTTCCGACTGGGAAATCAGCAATGGTGAAATGAATTACAGCGTTGTTGTTCCTGCAAATACTTTTGCAGAGATTGTACTGCCAAAAGCGAAGGTAGCAGAAATAACTATGACCGATGATTTAAAATCGGCGGCCAAACAAACCGGAACGAAAGTAACCGTTTCAGTAGGGTCAGGGACTTACTCGTTTGGTTATCCAATAGCGGATTAGTCCTAAGTATTTTTGACTTTTTGCACCGTGGTTTCAGCCCGGTGACCAGAAATAGCACAGATAAAAAGGCTTTAGCCATTAATCTTATTGATTTAACGCTAAAGCCTTTTATATTTTCTCACTTATTACCGCCCTGAAGGACGGTGCAAAACCGGGAGCGAGCATCGTGTATTACTGCAAGAATAGTCTCTTGATTCAATTATACATACCTCCCAAAAAAGTTGTTATTGAACATATGCCTTGACATTCTGAACATAAAGCTGTAATTTGTAGACGAAATACCTGAGAGCACCATTTATTCAATAAAATTGTAAGATAGCCCGGCCAAGCTCAATGTGTTTCCATAATAGACAATAAAAACCACCTGCGCCATGGTAAGCAATACAGGTGGCAGTATTAATAACACAAATTATTAACAGTCTAAATTTAGAAAAATTATGACAACACTAAATGAAAAAGAAAAACGTGATTTTGCTACGCAGGTAGCGGTGATTACTGAACAAAATGCACAACCGCTTATCGATGCCGGTTTCGATCCTGCTAAACGCGTAGGTGGTTTACGCACTAAAATTACTAGTGCCGAAGATGCTGAGGGCAGGCAAAAAGAAGCACAGGCAGCTGCTCTCGATGCCACAAAAGCTTCAAACGCCGCATTAAAAGAAATGTACGACGATGCATCGGCCTTTGTTAGCCTCATAGAAGGTTTGCTCGGAAAAGACAACAGCCTGGTGCGTAAACTAAAACAATTGCGAAAATAGATTAATTGACTCGTATTTGTAAAACAAGCTGAAACCGTGTTGTGTTTGGCAGCACGGTTTCCTTTCCATAGATCACTCCATATGGCCCGCAAAAAGAATAATCGAAAGAAAAAACCTGCCCATCAAACAAACGGTGGTTATAAGAATTACATTCGGGATGTTATCGAAGCAGCTAAAATTCTTGGATTAAGAACCGACGCACGTGTTCTTTCCAATACCAATAAACACCGCTTATATGAGGGACGTTTACGAATCTCGAATCCTGAAGTAGTTGATGGTTATGTCTCTGGTGCTGAGTTAAAAAGAATTACACAAAAAGTAAAGGAATATTACCGTGTACGAAATATTGAGATTAAAGAGAATACTATAGTATCAGCCTACCAGTGTTCTTTACTTCAGGATTATACCAGAGCACTGCAAAAGGCTCTGGCTGATTCATTCGAGGATAAGAATGATCCTGATATTGAGATGTTAAAGTCGGCTCAATCCCGCTTTTTCAACTTAGCGTATAGTTACATAATCACTCATTTTTATAAAATCATTACGCAGTTAAGTAATCCTGAGTACAAGTACTTTGGTTTGAATATGCGGAGTCTTGCTTTATATAAAGATAATCCGTCTTTTGGCATTGTTCCTGAAATATATGGTATACCTGCCGAAGTAAAAAAGTTTACCATCAATAACCAGGTAAGGCCTGCTTTTCGGCTTGGTAAACCAAATGCAGAAAAGCCTTATTTTTTGTGGATTAAGGTAGAGAAAAATGTTTTTGGTGAAAATTACAATGGAACAAAAAACGAACTCGATGTTTATATCCAATCGCACGCTATAAAACGTTTATGTCAGCGGCTCGATTTGTTGAAGCGACCTGCAATCAATTACATATTATGGCAGAATACCAACACCATAAGCGAGTTAACGATACATCGTGGAAATTTGCTGCTGCCGGTAAAAATTTACGACATTAAAATTGGCTATCTCGTGGCCGATGTGGTCGACGATGTGCTCTTGTTTAAAACCTTTCTGTTTATCACTCATAATTGTACACCTGAAGGCGATACTTTACGCAGTATCTCGGGTCTTGGCAAGGAGGATATCAGCTATTGGAAGATCGACCGCCTGAGTACTTTTGTAAGCCTCGACACTACTAAATACCTTGCCCTTACTAAATTGTTTAAGCATTCTGGCCTATCCGATATCTTTCAGTTAAAAGATAAGGATTTTGATGTGGAGCTTATGCAGGAAGCCAATCTCGATGGACTGATACACTATCTCGAGCGCGGAAAGAATGCAGCCAAAGTGCAAAAGCAGGAATTTGAAGCCCTGTTGCAAAACGCTTAAACGCCAGCCCTGATTTTAAACACAATAATCAGGGATAGCAACACTATATCCAAGGCGGGCAAACCCGTAGCCCTGTTTTTTGCCCCGAAAACCAGGGATATGTAATACATATCTTAAGATATAGCCTCAAAAAACAAGGATATGAACACAATATCCCAAGCTGGCAACACCATATCCAGGGCTATCGACACTATATCCCGGGATATTGTCTTAAAAAGTGGGCTGGCGACATTCTATTTTTGGATATCGTCATCACATCTTAAGCTATTTCGACTGTAGCTACTGATTCTATTGGGGTTTTGGGGTTATAGGGGTTTGGGATTGGATAGTTGGAGTAAGGGGTTGGTATGGTTTGGCTATGCGAAGTATCCCGATGGGCATTGTATAGGTTTTGTAGTGCCCCGTTTTTATTCTATCTAAATTGTTTTGGTTTCATATTTTTACTCGCATTTTCTACGATTTCTAAAATCCTCTTTCGTCTTGTTTCCTTTCTTTTGGCAGAAACAATCCAGTGCAATAAAATCTTTTTAACCGACTTGCTTCGGCTTTCAAAATATTCCATTGAGCCTTTGTAATTCGTAAATTCTGCTTTTAAATCCTCAGGAATTACAAGTGCCTCAACTTCATCTAAAATTGTCCAGGAACCATTCTCTTTCGCAATTTCAATGCTTTTGTATCCTTCTTCTTCCATCAATCCCTGGTCAATTAAGATCGTTACTT
Organism: Draconibacterium halophilum; assembly: GCF_010448835.1. Lineage (NCBI taxonomy): Bacteria > Pseudomonadati > Bacteroidota > Bacteroidia > Marinilabiliales > Prolixibacteraceae > Draconibacterium > Draconibacterium halophilum. The sequence continues at coordinate 3,329,542 of NZ_CP048409.1, read as the reverse complement.
TTTCCTTGTTGATCTTAGACCAATTGCTTTTTGCTTTTCGTTTACAGAAGTACTGTTTGTATTTCCTATTGTCTATTGTCCTTTTTGTGCTATCGATCCAACCAAAACATAGCGCTTCATCTACTGACTCACTCCAGCTTAGATTATAGTTAGGAGAATTTTTCCGATAAAAAATGAGCCAGACTCCCTCTTTTTTGTTGTGGTTCAATTCAAGCCAATTTCTCCAGTCTTTTTTGTCTTCAGGACAATAGTCTTCTGCATTTTTCATTCTTGATAGTTGGCTAGTTTAATGGTTTAAATTTTTACAATTTGATCCTGTAAAATGCGGTGCTTGTGGTTACGAATAGCTCATCTTTATTCTTACCTCCCCAGGTCATTGAATGTACACGTTCATCCAGACTGATTCGTTTAATTTCATTTCCGTCATTATTAAAAACTAATATTTCCCCTTCGGCTAAATACAAATTACCTCGGCTGTCGACCACATTGCTGTACTCACCTCTTTTTACAAATTCGCTCCTATTTGTGAGCATACCCTTGTCATCTACCTGAAAACGGTAAGTGATTTTAGGATCTTCATGAGTTACATAAACAGCTTCGATTTGCTTTGGCGAAACTGCCATAAGCTGCACCGAGCGACCAAGATCAAAAGTGTTGGGAATAATAGTAACACCATCGGGTGCAACAAAGCTTGTTTCGGCCATGCCTGTGGCTACCTCCTTAAAATTTTCTCTCCACCGGTGGGTAGGGTGGATTACACGTTCTACATTTTTCACCTGATTTGTTTTTACAAGTTGTAGTGGCTGCATGTCATCCACATGGTCAGGATTTATGGCATAGGCCAGACTTGCCCAGCCTCCATTGCCCCAACCACTGTAATAGGGATTATTGTCGGGCAGCGTCTCTATTGTTTTTGGCTGATTATCATCAACAAATCCTGGTTGAGGATTGTAACGGCAGATTACAATCAAATTATCCTCGGTGTCAACGGCCAGCGAAAAAGGCTTGTAAGGGTAATCAGCATAGATTGATATTGTGTTGGTTTCAGCCGACCAACGGTATACACGCTTCTGCTGGTTTTCGCAGAAGTATACATTTCCCTTACTGTCAGAAACAGCCCCGGTAGCAAACTCATAGCCAAAGCCTAATTTCTCGGCTATACTATTGGGGTTTTCATTTCTGTTCTGTTTTTCCTTTCCGCTTATGGTCACCCGTGCAAAATCTCCCGGATATACAATCAGGTTTTTGTCCATATCGAAAATCGTACGTTCCGGTAGATGCAAAACCTGCGTCCAGCTGCGCATATTACGAAAATCAATATGCTGGCTGTTGGATACTTTCACTCCCCACGGCCGGGGCGTATTCACACGAATGGTGCGGTACATCCAGAAATTAGCGAACATCAGGTCATTGCAGTTCGCGAAATTAAGCGTTTGGGCGTTTTTACCCTCCCTGCCTTCTTCCTCAAACTGAAAAGCATAGAAATCCCAGTTGGCAACATTATTAAAGCGAGCCTCTTGTCGCACATGATGTTCCAACGACATGGCATAAATTTTTCCCGGGGTAGCGGTATTGCTGATGTATAAACCTGCACTAGCATAAGTGTTAGCCGTCCATATATCTTTGAGTGTTCCCCCGCCATTGTTGGTCACCCAGAGGCTCCAGTACTGATTGTCCCAGGCCAGATCCATTCCCTGCGAATAAACCGGCTCCGACGGGCTGCTGATATTTTGGTCTCGTCTTCTATCGTGGGAAGGCTGTCCTGGTTTTGCCATGGTGCCATGTCCTCCTACAAATTTCACATCGTTGATCATGGAATGCTCACTGGCCATCCACTTGAGTCCAACTGCACGGTTATTATAGCCGCCGGTTTTTATTCCAATTCCATTGATAATATCGTCTCCTCTTTCTGATGACTCCAGCACAGGAACGGGTGATCCAAACCCGCTAAAATTGGCCTCACTTTCAGCAAGCACTAATTGAGTGGCAAAAGGGTGCAGACCAATTAATGCATTTCCTTTATTCAATTTAAGTGGCTCAGTAACCCGATACCAACCTGATGGCAGATAAACATTTTTGTGTTTGGCAATCGCTTCTTTTATGGCCTGTGTATCATCTGTTTTGCCATCGCCCACAGCTCCAAAATCTTTGACATTAACCCATGTATCCATTGGAGGCAGATCCGGTATAAGCTTATCCAACTTTTCGGGCACAAGGTCAAGGACTTCCATATCGATGACCGTTTTATATTCGGAATCATCAGACATATCATCCATGACCAAACCATATACAAAATTGTTGATCAGGTATTTATTCCCTTTTCCAACAATACTTGTTTCACTGGGAGAGAAGTACACAGCAATATCTACATTGTTACACGCAATATTCAGCAGGTTTATCTGGTTGTTGGTTTCGTTTTCAACCCCAATAACTACTCCTTTCTTTACCTTTTCAAAAAGGCAGTCTTCCATAAATAATCTATCCGAAACACCTTGTTGAAGCTCAACAGCTACAGGTGCATCCTTCACATGCATGGATACAATGGTCATCCCGGTATTTCGGCTTATTATGGCAGCACTTCGCTGACCTTCAAAATACAGATCAATCATCATCATGGGCCAACCCGGAGATGTTCTGGCCGTGGAAATCCCATATTCACCGCCGTAGAATTTCAGATCTTCGATTTCATTTCCAAGATCATAAATTCCGGCATAACCATCGCCTGTATAAAAGTTGCAGTGGCTTACAAAACTGTGTTGTGCAAAATGGGTGCGAAGCGCTATCGCTTTTGGATTCCCTTTTTCAATCCGGAAATTGATATTTGAGATGGCACTATAAAATGTCCCTGCACCGGCATCCCTTGGCTGCCGGCCTTCCTCAACCAAATTGTCGGTGAACCAGAACATGTAGTTATTTTCATCCTGATAAGCTGGTGTGTTTTTACCTAAAATAAATTCCGGACGATTTTTTCCATATCCAATTAGGCGTATTGCTTTTGGAACATAAATGGTTTTACTAATCAAATATTTTCCTTCAGGAATGAATAAAATGCCAAAATTCTTTTCCTTTTTAAGCTTATTTATAGCCTTTTGAAGCGCATCAGAAACATCGTGTTTTCCATCCGACGCTATGTCATAGTTTTCAGAAGTGAAATAAAGGGCTTCCGGGTCATCAGGCATCTGTGTGTAAACAGATTGAGCTTTTAAGGTTAATGGGAAATAAAGAAGGACTGTAAGGAATAGTAGGATCAGTTTCATATTAACTAGTTTTGGTATTTATTGTGCTAAATTCACATAAAGAAAACCATGTTTTTCAACTTTTCTAAATTTTTGATTTGATATTTCCGACAACGGTCACTTGCAAGTTGTCGTTGCCGATTTCGAAGAGCGTCCATATCCGCCAACCGACTGATTTAACTGTGATGCGAGAGCTGAACTTAATCGCGAAGTTGAATGGATTTAAAACTATGTATTTTCAATGCATCGTGTTTTATTTTACTTCAGAACCTATGAATAAACTTTGCATATGTTTCCCTCATGAGCGAAAATGGCTTCAACCAAAGGGGCAGAGTTAACCATTTCGTGGTCAAATTATATAAAAAATTTATTTGGGTAGTCACTTGTCGCGGTTTCAGCCTGATTTATTGCCCGCGATAAGTATACACTTTCAGCGAGTCGGGAATAAGTTTATTGTTTTTAATAGCATGATTATTCTTTAACAGGAAATTGTTGAGTTTAGTTTCAAGTTCTTTTTCCCGGTCAGGCTCATCAACTGTTTCAATGTTCATGTTCTCGTAAACCTGGTAAATTACTTTGTTGGCCAACATCCGTTCTCCATCGATAAAATCGAGGATTTCGTTTTTGTTTCGCATCAGGGGATAAGCATTCGCAACCCTGAAATCTTCTGTGTCGTCGAGGCCATGTCCGATCCAGGCTGCTGCTTTCGGACGCGAAATTATACTATCGGCATCCAGCATGGCAAGTAACGAAGGCGTAATGTCAAAATGCGTGACGACCGATGAGAATTTAGCTGGCTTTTTTATCATTGGTGAATAAATTACCAGCGGCACATGAAACCTGTCGAGCTGCGTACTTATCGGAACTTCCGGCATACGATGGTCGCCCGTAATAACAAAAATGGTGTTGTTAAACGAAGGTAGTTTCCTGAATTCGCTAAAGAAATACCTGAGGGCATCATCAAAATAAAGAACCGTTGAAAACTGTTGCTGATAATTCCGATTGAAGTTTTTTGTTTTCTCCGAAAGTTCTAATTCTTCCAATCGCTCGTTAAATTTCGAAATGTAATATTCCTGGTTGGCAACCACAAAAGGGCTGTGTATTGCCAACGTAAGGATAATATCCATTCGCGGACTTGCTGTATCGGCTTTTATTTCATCGATATAACGTCTGAAAATTTCATTATCGCCAAATCCCCATGAGAAACCGCTGGTAGCAGAGGGCGGCATTTTTTTATAGCCTGTGCCAAAATTGGTATTGTCGATAATTTTATCAATCCCTTGCCGTTTCAGAAAAATATCCATATTGTCGAAATGCGCTTCACCGCCGTAGATAAACGAACTGGTGTAGTTGGCCTGGGTTTTTAAAATGCTGATCAGGCTTAAATGATCGGGCATATCTTCGCCAAGTTCTGTAAAACCGCGGTCGCCAAACGGAACCGATGCCAGGGTTGACGGAAGCACCTCGAAGGTTCGGCCAGAAGTACTTAAGTTGTTTTCCCAGTATAAACTCTTATCCATCAGCGAATCCAGAAAGGGCGTAAAACTGCCCAGGTAAGCGCTTTCACCACTGTAGGCCCGACCAAGACTTTCAACAATAATAAAAACAATGTTCGGCTTGGTTTCCAGTGGTTCAAAGTATTTACCCAAAACATCGGGTGTTGTTTCGTTGTGGAGGAAAGGGTAATCTTCATCGAGGTAAGTAAAAGAACCATCGGCAGTGGCCACTTTAGTTTTAAAAGTGTAGGTTTGATTGTCTAACTGCTCGTTAAAAACATAACGCTTAAGTACACTTTCGCTAAAAAAGTTGAGTTTATTGGTGGCTGCATAAAGCGAAAATTCGTTCTCAAAATCAGAAGGTTGAGGTTTTAAAAACCCGAGCGGAGCCAATGAGGTAAACATTACTGCCGAAATAATAAGGAGCGTCCACGGTTTTAGCTTGTAGTAAACGTGTTTGATAAAAACCCGCACAATGTAAACCAAAAAGAGGGCCATAAAAATAAAAGGCCACACATTCATCTCGCCCGAACTTTGTACGGTTTGGTTGATTTCTTCGATGGAATAGGCAAACAAATCGGCGCCCAGCGGAACACCTGCGGTTGAGAAGTATTTGAGCAGCAGCATATCGCCCAACACCAGAAATACCGAAGCGGAAATAAAAAATACACGCGCGGCTTTTTGGCTGAACAAACCCAGCAGTAAAAATGGAATCATCAACACTGCAGAAACCCTTAGGTACAGAATGATGTCGTATTTTATTCCGAGAAGCAACGAGCTAAAACTACCCGGCGGATAACTGTAGTAATTGGAGGTGATAACCATCTCGTATAAACGCACAAACAGAATAATTCCGGCCAGAATAAAACTCAGGCTGATAAAACGCCTTAATGTGCGCACAAGCAAACCTAATGTATCGGTAATTTTCCCCATTTATTCTCTATTAAAACAACCTCGAAAATCCTATATCGAATGAATAGTAGCCCGAATAATTGCCGGGCTCCAGTTGTTCGCTACCTATATTAAAACCGGCACTTACAATCCATAATTTTTTAATTAGCCGGTTGTATTCCACTCTTGCCGACCTGGTTTTTAAAGTCAGGTTCTTTTCCGTATCTATTGGTCTTCTGTTGTCGTCGGGCGAAACACCATAGCTTAGTTTAAGTCCCAAATAATTTTCGGCATCGGCGAAATAGCGGCGAACCGACAACGCGCCTGACACCGATGTTCCGTCAGAATCGGGGGTGACGTACGATCGCAGCGAGATCCAATAATTCCCTACATATTTTCCAAGAGTAGCGGTATAAATGTCAACCCCCGAAGAGCTGAAATCGAGGTAGCGCATTCCTAGCGAACCTTCCCAGGCTTTTGGAAAGTTGTGGTACAGCTCAAAACCAAAACGGTTTCCCGGGAAAAGTGAATACGACGAGAATCCGTAATTCACGTAGGCATAATTGTTTTCGCTGATCTTCGGGTAGGCATCCATTTCAAGCTGCAGCCCGTTTGAATCGAAACGATTGGCATAATTCAAACGTGCAATAACCGATCCCAGTTTGGTTTTTCGCCCATACGACAGGGCGAGAAAATGCCAGGGATCGCGGTTAAAATCGCTGTTAAAATGATCGTAGGTGTATACCAGCCTGATTTTGTTTTTCATCAAGTCAAGCCTGTAATCTTTTAACTTGAGCAGGAATTCTGGTTCGCCCGGGTTTTCATGTAGGTAGTTTTCCAACACGTTAACTGCTTCTTCGTATTGCTCATTGCTGTAAAGTATCCTTGCTTTTTTCAGGGTAAACTTCGGCGATTCAGGTTCCAGCTTTAAGGCTGCGTTGCAATATTCAATGGCTTTAGCATTGTTATCAGCCCAAAACTCAACATCCGAAAGCGCATCATAGGCTTCCATGTTTTCGGGGCGCTGTATTAAAACGTCCTGCAATACCACCCTTGCCGAATCGTACATTCCATCCCAGGCATAAGTACGGCCCATCAACAAAGCTACATCCGAATTAAAACTTTCGGAAAGAATCTGACGGCAAATGCTGCGGGCTTTTTCCCGTTCGCCGTTAAAGGCATAATTTCGGGCCTCATCAAAGGTTTGAGCCTGCAGAATACCCGATGTTCCTGTAACCAGTAAAATAAAAAGTACACTTACTATTTGGATATATAATCGATTCTTCTTCACAGTATTTTATTTTTTTTGTTTCGAAATGTCAAAGCCGGCGCGCGTCATTTTACCCCACGATTTTTTCTTTTTAATAAAATAGTCGTAGTTCCCCCGGAGTCCCCAATACACAATTAAAGGATGGTAAATAAACGGCTCGAGCCAGGTTGTCATTAGTAACTTTATTATCATTCGTTTTTTCTTGTAGCGGTTGTAAGAAAGATGGTCGAAAAGGATGGCATAGGTCGAAATCATAATTGCAAAAAAGAATATAAAACCAAACATCACGTAAAAAAACGACCAGTCGGCGAGCCCAAGCAAGGCTATGGTAATAAAATAGGCTATGCCTAAAAACTCAACAATCGGGGCTAGCCATTCGAAAAACACCCAGTAGGGGTGCGAAACCATTCCCATAAAACCATATTTCGGATTCATAAAAATATCGCGGTGCAGCATGATGGTATCAATTGTGCCGCGTGTCCACCGGTTTCGCTGCGATCCGAGTACTTTTAGAGTTGAAGGTGCTTCGGTCCAGCACAAGGGGTCGGAAATATAAACCACCTTGTATTTTATCCCCTGATTGGCCATGTATTTACGCATGCGTACTACCAACTCCATATCTTCGCCAACGGTTTTGGTGTAGTAGCCGCCGCAGTTTATAACCACCTCCTTGTCGAAAAGACCCAGTGCCCCCGATATCAGCAATAAACCATCGAGGCGGCTCCAGGCCAGTCTTCCCATCAGAAACGATCGGCTGTATTCGATGACCTGAAAACGCGGAATAAGTTTGCTTGGAACATTTACTTCCACCAAGTGCCCGTTTTCAATTACACACGAATTGGCAATTTGAATTACACCACCCGCGGCAATTACCTTTTTATCGCTTGCTTCAAGGAAAGGTTTTATCAGCTTTTTCAGCGCGTGCGGATCGATAATGGAATCCACATCAATTGAAATAAAATAATCGCCTTTGGCAATGTTAATTCCTGCGTTTAGTGCATCGGCTTTTCCTCCGTTGCGTTTATCAACCACGGTAAGGTTAGAGTAAGCCTTTGCCCGTGATTTATACACGCCAAGAATCTCCTGGCACTGAATCTGATAATCAATCGCAAACGGTACTTTCTCGAGATCGAATGCAGCAATTGTTTTCTCCAGCGAATCGTCTTTGCTGCCGTCGTTAATAACAATTATCTCGAAATTCTGGTAATACAGCCCAAGCAGCGCTTTAATGTTGTCGACAATGGTAAGTGATTCGTTGTATGCCGGTGCCAAAAGCGAAATTTTGGGAGCAAAGGGAGAAGACAGAAGCGCATCGAAGTTGGTTGTTTTGGCTTCGCGAACATTTCGTGTCAATTCTCTGGCCGAAACAACGGCAAGCCAAAAATAAAAACTGAAAATACCAATGGTATAAATCAGAAATAGCGATTCTATTATTGTTCTTACAATTCCCATAAACTAATTTCGCGGATCCTTTACATGAGCTATTAAAAGTTCAAGTTCCGGTATTTCTTTTTTTGTATGCTTACTAATTTTGTCTCTGCTTTCCTCGCTCATGTAATACACCGAGCGACATGCTTCCAGTTTTAACGATGTTGAACCGGTTTTCATCACCTCCTCAAGAAAAGTAAAATCATCCAGGTCTCCAATATTTTTAAATGCTTTCAGAATTTCGAGTTTGTTCCTTTTTGTTTCGCCATCAAATTTATTTTTTATCAATTCGCGGCTGTCGTATAAGCGAAGGTCGTTAATGGCTTGGTAGGCCAGAAAACGGGTCTCTTCCATTTTGCTATCCACCATTTTTATTACTTCCGAAACATCTTCAAGCTGCTGAAAAAAGGTAATCATCTTTAGGCTGAAATTCCGGATATTGTAGTGTTTAAAAGATAGAAAACGGGCAAACGCGGGTACCGGTATTTGGTTGAGCCGAATGAGGTAAAACACCGACAATTGCGCCCATTTGGCAAATGGTTGTTTTAAGTTATCAAAAAAGCTAAACGGATTTTCAGCGTTTAGCGTAACATATGCAATTTGCGCTTCTGTGCGAACATAATCGTTCGGGTCATTAGTTAAGGCACGAATCATTCCTTTTGCCCCCTGCGGATAAAGGTGTGTGAGCTCCATAATCCCCATAACCTTTTTATGGCTGTGTCGCGATTTGGCCAGCTTAAGCGAATCTTTTTGCAGGTTTAATTTCAAATATATTTCAGGAATAAATCGTTCAAGTTCGCCTTTAAAGTTGACTTTGTAATTCATAAGAACCGAGATTAGAATTCGGCGGTTTGGTTTATTCTTAATTTTTTTGAGTTTAATCAGTGCTTTTTCCCAGTCGATGTTTCCGAAAATGTAATCCATAATTACCTCTTCGTACATCTTCCCATAAATCCGTTTGAACTTTTCTTTTTGATTTTTTCTTTTGATGGTAAAATTTAAAGTTAGCAGCACAATTGCAATGTTGCTGATAAAGAATAAAATCAGTGCAGCTAAAAGCAGCAAAATGGAATAATCAAAAACTTTTTCGATTACTTCGAGGTAAACCTTTCTGGCTTTCCACGGCAAATGTTGTTCGCCGTATTCAATCAGTTTGGTTTTTAATTGCTCAATTTTTTTATTTGAAACAAAAATACTGAGTACCGAATAATCAGGATGCTTCTGTTTTTCTGAAGAATCAATTTTTTTTATGGGAATGGTATCAGCAGATTTTAATTCCTGATTTTCAGCCGTTGCTTCCTGAGTAATAGCAATAACAGCATTTTCATCCTCCGGACTTTCAACGGTATCGGGTTGTTGAATTGAAACGCCGGCTTGTACAATTAACAAGTGCTTCGCCTGAACGACTTGAGGAACGGCAACGAAACATAAAAAAGCAAAACAATTTACAATCAACAGATTAATCGCAAAGCTGATATGTCGCATTGATTATGAGTTTCTAATTGAAACTAAATATACTATTTCCTGGCAGATAATAGTCTTTTTACCCTCATATTTAGTTCAATCAGGCTAAAAGGTTTTACCATGTAATCATCGGCACCAAGATCAAAAGCTTTCATCACATTTTCTTCAGCTCCTGCTGCCGATAAAACCATTACCGGAATTAACTTTTTATAAAACTCGTGTAACCTCGAAATTACTTCGAGACCATTTATATTTGGCATATACAGATCGGTAATAAGCAAATCAACCTCATTGCTTTCGAGCTTTGTTAAGCAGTCTTTTCCATCCTCGGCTTTAATAATTTGATAGCCTTCTCTGGATAAACTATGCGCAACGGTCTCCAGAATTAATCTGTTGTCTTCTGCCACTAAAATTCGTTTCATTATACATTCATTTTAGTTTAACAATACTTATACAGACTGCAACTTGAAGAGACTTTACCACACCTACCAGCGTTCTGATAAAACACAGTAATAAGTGTAAAAAACCCTGTTCTTTTTTAACTTTTTTATAAACTATTGTATTGCGTCCTAAAAACAAATATAAACTATTATCAATTGCTTTTACACTTCTAATCAGCTTTTTACACTTTTATGCTGACGAAAACGACATTTTCAGCATTTTCCCTAATGGAGCTAGGCAATTATGAAGGGGAAATTCGTTTACAAATCGATTTTTAGATCGTCTTAAAAAAGGGGATGCTTACACCAACTAGACCCCAATATTATATGCCGCGTGTTGGCAGTATTTATTTAACTTCAATTAATCCATATCCACTCGGGAGTTCATTACTTTTTTCTATTGGTTTTAAAGCGTCTAAAGAAACATTATTTTCATTAAATAATTGATCAAATTCTTCAACTGAGTATTTTTTTAACTGAGTAAATTCAGTAATTAAATAGGGTATTCCTTCTCCACCTAAAAAGTCATTGGATTTAGATTCTAAATGAAAGTGTAAATGCGGAGCATCAGAGTTTCCGCTATTACCTAGTAAGCCTATAGTCTGTCCTTTTTTAACGTTATCGCCAATACTTAATTTGAGGCTGTTAGGAATTAAATGTCCATAAAAAGCATGGATATTGTTACCTATGTCGATGATAATATAATTGCCACCAATAGTTTCTTTCGTTATGCGTACAGCCATCTCTTCAGATAATGGCTCATTTTCTATTATTCCATCTTTTATATCAATAACTTTTCCATCTGCAACCGATATTAATTCAATTCCATAGGTATTCCAATTTTTATTCTCTTTAATATCGTCTTTTGCCAATAATCCATCATTATCAATAAATACCCAGTCCATACCAAACCGCTGAGGGTAGGTGGCCTTTCCTTCGGTTATAAATCTAGCTCCTTCATGACTTTCGGCTCCGTACAGCCATTTTCCTTTTTTATTAAAAGGTAATCCGAGTGAAAGTTCGGTGGGTTTAGGAACATTAACAATTGCAACTTCCATCGGATGGACTATGCGTTCATTTTTCTTATTTAACCTTTCAAAATAGAGCTTGTGAAATATTTGGTCTGGAGTTGATTTGTTCGTGTCAAATACCAGGTTAATATGTAAAATTCCATATTCATTACCCGAAATCAATTTCAAATCATCCAAATCGTTAGCCCCAGGTCTATCAAAATGTTCTTCAATGTAAAGTGAATCAAATACAGCTATTGGAAAATCATTGTTTTGCAAATCAAAAATCTCCACCTTTTTTAAACTTAAGGGTATTCTATAATTATTCAGAATATTCAATTCGTAGTTTAACTGCGTAGTATTATTCGCATGTATAGGGCTACTTAAATATGACACTTCTGCTTGTATTATTTCAATGGGAAGATCAATTTTTTTTAGTCTTTTCTGAGTTTTTGTTGGAGTTTCTGAATTTTCTTGCTTGGATTTTGTTTCAGTGTTACAACTGACAAAAATTAAAAACATAATGACCAGAATAGTGTATTTCATTATAAAATATATTTTAAATTGTTTATTATTTGACGATTTAGTTTATTCTATGTTATACAGATGTGGATAATTATTGCCAACGGTTTTGTGTATGAGTTCGTAGCGAAAATTCAGCGCTACTTCACTATCACGGGTCACCATTTGCTGAGTAAATGTAATAAACTTTCAAAAAACTCTCGAACCCCCGCTATGACTTATATTTCTTGTTGGTAGCTGGTGTTTACTCTAATATTCATATAGTATTTCTTCTCCTGATACATGGAGAATCACTTTATCATCACCAACTATCTGTAAGTCCTTAATATCAAACGAAATATCTTTTCCTATAACTGCCCTACATGCTTCATTGTTATCAAGTGACAATCTCAGTGTTCTTTGAAACGGATAGGATTCTGCAATATTTCCTGAATCAATCAATTTTATTTTCCAAGTATTACCATCACAACCACTTGCTGAATATCTGATATTCAAACAATCTGCCGTAATTGTTATTTCCGTTATTGAAAACGGGTCATTAGGTGCATTCTCATATTCTTCAGGACTTATTATAACTCTTTGGTCACATGATAATTTTGCCACATCCATTATTTCATCAATCTCAATCAGTATACCGACCATGCAATAACTTCCTAAATCATCCCTTTGCTGATATTTAAATTTGATTTCTTTATTCTCTACTAATTCCAAATCAAAGGCTTCTAAATTTATAGGTTCTAACTTCGAATTATCATCTAACTCAATAATCCAACCACAACCATCAAGCCCTGTTAAATTTCTCAATTTACCTGATTCATAATCGTTTAAATTATCATTGTCACTTTTATCGCATGATGAAATAAATAGAATTATACTAATGCAAATTATTCTAAAAGTACTTGCACCATGAAATATTATTCTGAGTTTTTTCATACGTAAATATTTTGTTTATAAAGGGCTAATTCACCCTATTTTTTGTTTAAAATTTGTAATTTCTTATCTATATATTACAAGAAATGAGAGCACTCATCGGTACGATAAATGTGGTTATTGACGATTAACAGTATTGAAACAACAGCTAAGAAAATTAAAATTTCATACTCGTGCTTCTTGCACTCTCTTGGGTGCTTAGCCGTTGAGGTCAGTTTCATACTCGGCTTCGATATTATTCGCAAATAACGGGTGCCAGAAAAAATCGACCTTCTAATTTTGTATGGTTTATACTAAACTGCTTCTTTCGCAAGTGGCACTTCCTTTAGTTCAACGGTATATCCCAATTTGCCCAATTCGCTCTTTAGATATGTTTTGCGTTTTGCTTTCGTCCTTTCAATCAGGTAATCTGCTCCGAGCTCTTTGTATTCACAAGTATCTTTTAAGATATGATAAACAGACTTCAGGATCGAATGTCCTACTGCTATTAAGGCCCGTTTTTTGCCCCTACGCGCTGCCAACCGATGATACCTTGCCTTGTAAAATGTACCTTTTGTTCTTGTTGCTGCCCAGGCTATTTCTGTTAAAACATTTTTCACCTGTTTATTTCCCTGGGTGGTTCTTCCGCTTTTTTTTTGCCCGCACTTTCGTTGTTACCCGGGCACATGCCCGCCCAGGATGCAAGGTTCTTTTCGCTTGGGAATACACTCATGTCCAAACCTATTTCTGCAACAAGGTCTTCTACACTCTTTGAACTGATGCCCGGAACTTTTTTCAGCAACTCCAGCACATTATCGTAAGGCTGCAGGATTTCTCTGATGCGCCCATTCAAATTCGCTATGGTTTGTTCGCTGTGTGCAATCTCCTGGCGATGGATGCCTATCATATAAATATGATGTTCAGTGATAAAACCCTGGCAAGCCTCGTAAATATCTTCTTTGCTTGCCCCGATTTTTTTGTGATAAACTTCTTCCACATCCTGCATCGTTACCTCTTTTCCATCACAAAGCTTATTTATCAATTTGGTGGCTACAACACCACTGGTAGAACTCAGCATACTGGACAATTTGATATTGGCATCTTCCAATTGCCGCATTATACGGTTTTTGTTCGATGCATTGCCCTGTATCAATTTGGTACGGTAACGTGTCAAATCCCGTAACTCCCGTTGCTCTTTGGGCGGAATATAACTGGGCTTTAACAGACCCGCCAGCAATAATTTGCATATCCAGGCACTGTCTTTTTTATCCGTCTTGTGGCCCGGAACATACTTGATGTGCGCTGCATTGACTATCCAAACTGTCAACCCGGCAGGTTCCAGTACGTTGTAAACAGGCTTCCAGAACACACCCGTACTTTCCATTGCCACGTGCGTAATACCGTTTCCCAATAACCAATCTCTCAATTCTTTCAAAGAACTCGTAATGGTGGGATAATCGCGTGTTTGCTTTTTTACCCCTTCTCCATCAATTGTGGCTGTTACCACTTTTTTGTGAACATCAAGTCCGCATCCCCGGGATACTACTTGATCGAATAATACTTGTGAAGTTCCCATTTCTATCAGCTTTTAGTTATTCGGCTTATGCCTAAACTAAATTACAAATCATTGATAGAATTGGTACCCCACGCATCCTTCCCGATTTTCATTCTCTCGGGCGTCAGTTAATTGTCATGTAGGTTTCATATCAACTAATTTCACGGAAGATGCATTGTCTTGTCATGTGGTTGCGTCACACTTACTGCTAATTTGTATATATCATCACCCGGTGTTGTTATTTTCTTTATCTCATTACTAAAAGTAATGTTATACCCCCAAAACGGAGTGATAACAACACTTGTTATGTTTCGTTTTATAACTGTTATTTCAGGGCGCGTATTCAACGGTTTAAAGTTTTAGCGCAATAAATGTAAACATAATAGCGTAAACCCAATATTCGGTGGGGCAGAAATAATTAACATTGGTAGTTGTTTTATCAATTAATTGCCAATAATGATGCATTTTGACAGCGATTTTCGGACTAAATGCTTTTAATCCGGATTATTCATGCCATTAGCTTTATGCAGATGCAAGGCGTCTGAACCCGCCGATATAGTTCCCTATTTCAAGGGGTTAGCAACGACGCAGATGCGTGAAGATAATGGCAAGCACTTTACAAGATTGAAATATAGGTTACGAAAGAAGCAGGAACACATATCACTAACTCTTGGCGGTATGGTTTTCCAATGGTTGTGGTGAATAATTCGGATTAATTTGGTGGTTGGAATTATTTGAGTAGTTTTGCAGCGCTGATTTTTATTCAGCAGTTCATTGTTTAGTAAAAAGTTTGCCGCTAAAAAGGCACAACAGAGTATCCGTTGCAAGTTTAATTGTTCCTAATAATTTTCTGAAGACGAATCCATTTTACTTATTTCTTTGAAAGAAAATTTGTCTTAATTAATTATTAGAACTATTAAAAAATTATCATTCTTACCATTACAAGTTTCCCTTTATTTCATCGTATTAAAGCAGGTTAACAGATTTAAAAACAATTGTTGGATTTATAAATCCGATGTATTGTTGAATTACTGGCCGTATTATAGTCGAATAAGTTTATTTGGCCGGAATGCATCAGTAAATCCCTTACTGACATTGCAATGTCAGGGAATTAAAAAATCGCTGACATCGTTCAGTCCGGCAGCACAAAGCGATATAGTGTAAAGAATACTTACCACAGCATTTTCCACAAAAAATATATTGAATAAACAAACGAATACCCGGGTATGCCGGATAATAAATAAAAGAATACATGAATAACAAACGATATAGAAACACGACAAAGAAACGCAATACAAGAAACAAAAACGTTTCTACAATAAATCCTGCATTACTGGTAAAACAGGCTGTTCGCGTTGAAGAAACTCCTTTTATAGCTGAGCAAAACTTCAGCGAAATGCCACTTAGCCAAAGTTTAAAAAACACTATTGAACGGAAGGGCTACGTTGAACCAACCGAAATTCAACAAAAGTCGATAAACGATTTGATTTCGGGCCGTAACCTCATTGGCATTGCAGCTACAGGAACGGGGAAAACAGGAGCTTTTTTAATTCCGGTTATTGAGAAGATGTTGGCAAACGACACTACCACATGTTTGGTTGTTGTTCCAACCAGGGAGCTAGCCATGCAGGTTGAAGATGAATTTAAATCGTTAACTCAGGGACATCGACTGTTTTCGGCCTGCTTTATTGGCGGAACCAGTGTTAACAACGACGTTGCCAAAGCGCGGAAAAAGAACCACCTGATTGTTGGTACTCCGGGACGACTAAACGATTTAACCTCGAGAGGCGCACTCCGCCTGGGAAACACACCGATATTGGTACTCGACGAATTCGACCGGATGCTTGATATGGGATTCATTAACGACATTAAGAAAATTATTGCCTTGATGAAGAACCGAAAGCAAACCATGTTGTTCTCGGCTACCTACGAAAAAACGCAGCAAAAGCTGATTAGTGAATTCGTACAAAACCCGGTTAGAATAAATGTGAGCAATGTTAATAATGCCGCCAATACGGTTGAGCAAGACATTCTGCGCGTTGGGGCAAACGAGAATAAATTTCAGATTCTTCGTAATTTATTAAGCGGCGAAGGTTTTGATAAGGTGATTCTTTTTGCCGAAACAAAACGGAATGTAGACAAAATATGCAAACAGCTTTCCCAATCGGGCATCAATTCAGATGTAATACACGGTAATAAATCACAAAACTACCGCACAAAAGCTATTCGATTGTTTAAGTCGGGTAAAACGCGGGTTTTAGTAGCTACCGATGTGGCAGCACGAGGCATCGATGTGGATGGAGTAACGCATGTGATCAATTATCAACTTCCGCAAACAATGGATAGTTATATTCATCGTATTGGAAGAACCGGTAGAGCCGGAAAAAAAGGAATGGCTTATACGTTTGTTAATTAATTAACAAACAAGCAAATAGATATAAATACAATTTTAAAGATTACGATTATGAATGAAGGAACAGTAAAGTTTTTTAACAACGACAAAGGTTATGGTTTTATCACATCAAACGAAACAGGTGAAGATATTTTTGTTCACCACACTGGTTTGGTAGATGAAATTACCGAGAACGACAAAGTAAACTATAACAAAGAAATGGGCCAAAAAGGCATGAATGCCGTGAATGTTGAGCTTGTTTAATATAGAAATACGATACTTTTTGAAAGGATTCCGGCAAAGTCGGAATCCTTTTTTTTATTAAAAACAGGGGACGTTTAAGGTTGTATTTTTTTGTATAACTACAGTATTACTTGTTGGTTATTGCATATACAAAGCCATCTGAACTGCCAAAATAAATGACTTGTTTGGATACTACGGGTGAAGATAAAATGGCACCGGTATTGGTAAAAATTTCCTCATATAAAGAAGAAAGCGTTGGCATGTCTTTAATATCGGCCACTAATGGTTTAATCTTTTCCATGTCCATTTTCCCTTCTGTGTTAAATACATTTGTTGTATCTGTTTTGCAACCAATCGTTTCAAACTCCCATTTTATTTCCCCGTTATCAAGGTTAATCCCGTACAATCTGCCATTGGCAGAACCAATATACACCATTTCATCATCGATTGCCGGACTTGAAAAGGTATAGGAATTGGTTTTCGTTGCATAATTGATGTCTCCTTTGTCTTTGCTAATTGAGAAAAAGCTAAAAGAATCAGAAGAACCAGTGTATATATTTTCTTTACCAATTGCAGCCGAACTCGGCATCCACGACCTGTCAAAATTATTATTCGACCACAAGGTATCGCCGGTTTCAATACTAAATGCATAGAACTTTGCATCGCGTGAGCCAATGTATGCAATGCCATTTTCAACGGAAGGAGAGGCTTGAATTCCGAGCCAGATATATTGTGCCGTATCTCTTCCGGTGGAGTACGACCAGTTTTGCTTGCCGCTTTCGGCATCCAGACAGTATATTTTGCTATCCCAGGAACCTATCACAAGTGAGTTTTCGTAGATAGCAGGCGACGAATGGATACTTCCTCCTGTTTTATAAGTCCATATCATTTCTCCTGATTCAGCATTAAGTGAATAAACATTCGAATCACTCGAACCAAAATATACCCGGTCGTTGTGAAAAATGGCTGATGACAGATAGAAATCCCAAAAGTCGGGTTGAAAGGAACCATTATAGTAGTCTTTCACCTTAAATATTGATTCGCCCCGGGTTTTAAATTTCCATACAAGTTTTCCATTATTCTGACTTAATGCGTAGAAGAAACCATCATAGCTTAAGAACATAACTTTCCCTTTGGCTACCAATGGTGTAGAATGAACAGGGCCGTTAGTTTTGTACGTCCATTTTACCGTTCCTGTAGTTGCATCAATTGCATAGAGTTTATGGTCCTCACTACCTACATAAATAATATTATTAGCCAGTGTGGGAGACGAAATAACCTGTCCCTCTGTTTTTACTTTCCAAAGAATATCTGGCTCCGTTTTTACTGATGGTGAATTATAATAACCTGTATGTTGACTATTACCCATAAACATACTACTCTGGTCCGATTGGTTATTCTCCTTGTTACTGCAAGAATAGAAAAGGAGTAAAAGAAACAGTGAATAAACTAATTTTTTTTTAAAGTGGTTTTTATTAATCATGATTGTTTTATTTTCTGGTTAATGGTTAAACTTCTGCAATTTTATTGCAGCTGCTCTGGTTCCTGTAAATTTCATTTAATCACGGAAGTTTGAAGCCCGAAGTTGATTACCAGGTTGGATGGATTTTGTGGTAGCACGTATTTTCCAATTCACACTTATTGTGCTCAGGCAGAATTTGTCCAATTTTTTTTACATAAAATTTCTTTTTCTGTACTTAACCATTCGCTTAATGAGTTCTTGCGGCAACGGTTTGTTAAAGGGAAACTTAACCGTTCCCTTTCCCAATTCAAAGCTTTTTAACTCGTCAGCAAAATGGTCTATAGTAGCTTGAAACGGGTAAAAACTTACATATTTTTCATAAGCAACTATCATTATTTGCTGCTGGGGTCTTGTTCCCGGAATTAGCGTAAAAGACGGAACTTTATAATTCGGAATCTCAACAACTTCAGGAACAGCTTCTTTGATGATACTTCTTAACTCCTGTAAAATTAGTTGTGCTTCCTTTGATTGACTGGCAATATAATCGTCCACAGTCCGGAAGATTGGCATTGATCCCTTTTTACCCATTTTATTTTTGAAGATTAAATTCTTAATTGGTTTTTCGTGTATAAAAGTAAATATATTATTTGCACTATCAATGGCCGACTATTCTTGTCTATTAACACTTATCTTTTTAAAACTTAAAAGCAATAGCTGTTATTTACCTAACATCGGAAATAGCATTTTAATGTCTTCATCTGAAGGATGTCGGCCGAATTCGCAAATTTCGAAAGCTTCTACTGCCTGAGCTTTTTCGGCAGTTTCGGCATCGTACCATTTTTCCAGCGATTTACGCATGGCAGGAGTTGGTGTGTTTAAACGCATTTTTCCCAACCATTCCAAACGATCTTGCTCGTTGTCCGGAACTTCTTCTAGCTTTCCGTTAAGCCAAGGAAGCCACTCAAAGAACTGAGACTCGTGGGCTGCCATGCCATAAACTTTTTTATCGTATACTGCCGAAATATCAACAGCAATATCGGGTTGAAAAGGATTGGGTTTCTGAAAATTATCGTGCGAAAACAAAAATACCGGGTTTACTTTTAGAGCCGAAACATCGGGAGCCACATTGGGTACGGTTACCAGGAAAGCCGCATCCTGAACGGCAATGGCTGTATTCCTGTGGTCGGGGTGATAATCGTACGGACGGTGCGTAATAACCACATCGGCATTCCAGTTTCGGATGATCCGGATAATGTCGTGCCGCAACTTAAGCGTTGGCATCAGTTCTGCATCATGATTATCGAGAACTTTATAAGTAACTCCAATTCGTTTGCCTGCTTCTTCAGCCTCCTTAATTCTTATTTTGGCTAGTGCGCCGCCACCCTTGTTATAGTGTCCGGCATCGCCGTTTGTTAGCGAAACAAACAATACATTGTGCCCCATTTGTGCAAACTGGTAAGCCGTACCAGCAACATCAACATCAGCATCGTCGGGGTGAGCGCCAATTACAACTACATTAATTTTTGAATTCTGGGCATGGGTGGTAAAAGCAAAAAACAAGCTTAAAAGGAATAAGATTAGAATTTTCATAATTAGGTTGTTTAGTTTAGCTGACTAAGTTAAATTATTTTTGGCTAATCTGAAGGAAATAAATCACACGATGCACTCGTATACAGGATGATTATTTTTTGTAGTAAACAGTTTTTCCAGGTTTATTATAAGCCTCCCGTGAATTGTCGACAACCAATACCCAATCCTGCCCTTTACCGAAAGTAGGTGGTTCTATTTTGGTTTTAATTGATTTATCCAATGATGGCCCCATGAAGACATTCCCCGTGCGGGGATCGAACCACCAACTGTTAAAAGTAGTTCCTTTAAGCTCCGAGAAATCAAGGAATGTTGTTTTTCCAGTCGGGAAATAAATCATTGCATAAGTACCATTATTATCTCGCGTGGCAATAACATAGTTGTTATCCTCGGGCTGTGGATCCATAACCATGGATTGATCTGGTATTCTGGTTAAGACAGGCCGGGAAAGCATTAAATTTTTTAAATGTTTCATTTGATTGGCCATTGGTAAATCAAGTGCTTCGGGCCAGGGGCGTAAAGGTTGGTTTACCGGAGTTTTATCTAATTTGTACATTTGCCAAACATCATGACATCCGTATGTTTGGCCAAAGGCACCTGCAAATACATTCCAATACATTATTCGCCTGATGTCGTCAGGTATACTGTAGCCTAATTCTTTTGCGTTGAAACAATTGGGATGATCTTCGTAAAGCGGTTCGCCATCTAATACCGGTTTTATTGGCCGAAGATTGTAGTCATGTGTAATGTGATTGTATGTACCTTGATTGGCGCAATGTCCTGTTTGATGCATGTTAAAATCGAGCCATTTTTCATTATGAAACCAGGTGGAAGAACCCCCGCCTTCTTTTGGCTGAGGATGATAGCTCATCAAAGTATTTTTATATCCGCCTGCCATAGAGGCGATTCCCTCAGCCATTGCATTCCATATTTTTACATCCTGTGAATTTTCCCGGGGATTTCGGTCTCCACCAATAATCCAAACAACGTTGTCGCAATCCGCATATCGAGCTCCAATATATTCACCAAACGATCTGGCATTATCTACATTAAACACCTCTGGCCCTTCTCCCCAGCTCTTTGTATTGAGTTTATCTCCCCATGTGGGTAGCAATGCAATATACATCCCCAATTCAGAAGCTTTTTCGATTGCATAGTCAACATGTTGAAAATATTGATCATTTGGATAACGGGGGTCGTTGTCTTTAAGAGGTGTGTCTCCATAAGGGTTTGGAGTATTGAGTCCATCCAACTCAGCCAGAACAACTGTTTGCACAACATTGAATCCCTGAGATGCTCTTTTTCCCAGATACATATTTATCTCATTGCGGTCGCACCTGTGCAATAGTTCCCAGGCAGTATCACCTAACCAAAAGAATGGATCACCTTTTTCGGTTACCAAATACCGACCATTTTGACTAACCATTAACCGCTGGGCATTTGAACCCGCAACAACTGTAAAAAGAAAAAATGCAATAATAATGATAGTTTTTACCATAATTTTTTAAGATGATATTTTTAGTAGAAATAATTGTTTAGTACGGTTAATATATAAAATAGTACGGATTGGATAACTATACTGTGGCACTAAAATACCTGGTGAATAAATTTAAATTCAGGGAAGCATATTTCTTGTTGGCTTTGTCAAGGGTAAATTATATGTACCCCGTTTCGTAAAAACAAAACGATGACCTTTGTATTCCGGGGAAGCAGCAGACCTTTCAGAAAATAAGAAAGAATTGATACCTTTGAGAACCTTACCAATTTAAACCAACTATGCAACGACGAAATTTTATTAAAGCAACCGGACTGGTAACTGCCGGAGTAAGTATGGCAGGGACTCTATCGGCAACGCAGGCAGGAACTTCTAATGCCTTACCGCACTGGCGCGGATTTAACCTGCTCGATTATTTTAATCCCGGAAAGGGGAGTAATTCCAATGGCTCGACTGAAGAAGATTTTAAGTGGATGGCCGATTGGGGATTTAACTTTGTCCGATTCCCTATGGCGTATCCGCGATACATTAAATACGATACATCGAAGGATATTACGCCCGATGATGTATTGAATTTTGATGAGAAAGAAGTCGACAATATTCAGCAGTTGGTGGATAAGGCCAATAAACACGGACTGCATGTAAGTTTGAACCTGCACCGCGCACCGGGATTTTGCGTAAATGCCGGTTTTAACGAGCCATACAACCTGTGGCAGGATAACGAGGCACAGGAAGCGTTTTATGCACATTGGGGAATGTGGGCCAAACGTTTTGCTTCGTATTCCAACAAGCAGATCAGTTTTGATTTAGTGAACGAACCTTGCACCCGCGAAGACATGAACGACCAGTTTTCGCAACGTGGACCAATACCCGGATCATTGTACCGTAAAGTGGCAAAAACGGCGTTGGAAACCATTCGCAGTCATAATCCAAATCATTTGGTGGTGGCCGATGGAAACAATGTTGGTGCCGATGTAATTCCTGAGATTTTCGATTTGGAAATCGGTCAGAGCTGTCGTGGATATTATCCGCATTATGTGTCGCATTACCGCGCACCGTGGGTGTGGGAAAATCCTGATGATGCGCCAATGCCGGTTTGGCCGGGCGAAATTGACGGACAGAAATTTAGCCGGGAAACAATTGTGGAATTTTACAAGCCCTGGATTGAAGCCGTAAAAAATGGGGTAGGTGTGCACTGCGGCGAATGCGGTTGCTGGCGCGAAACACCACACGAGGTTTTTCTGAGCTGGTTTGAGGATGTGATCAGTGTATTGGCCGATCACAACATCGGCTTTGCTTTGTGGAATTTTAGAGGCGATTTTGGAATTCTTGATTCCGGAAGAAAGGACATTGAATACGAAGACTGGCATGGCCATAAACTTGACCGGAAGTTGCTGGCGTTGCTGCAGAAGTATTAGTTTGCCAATGATAAGATTTTGCCTTAAAGTTGTGTCGCCCGTAATTATTATAAACACTTACGAGCGACACCAAATATTAATGAAATATGTAGCAGGTTATTTGGTTAAAAAATCTGACAACGGGGTTATAAAGGCATCAAATTTTTCAATGTGCGGTAAGTGGCCTATGTCTTCTAATTCAACTAATTGAGCATTTGGGATTACTTTCTGTGTTTTTTTCCCCAGCTCGTTATATAGCCCCATCGTTTTTCTGGTTTCGGCAGATACAAGCGGTTTTCCCAATGCTGTTCTGTCTCTTGTGCCAATGATTAAAAGTGTAGGTGCCTGAATATTTTTAAATTCATAAACCACCGGCTGAGTAAATATCATGTCGTAGGTTAGTGCTGCATTCCAGGCAATAGTTTTGTAATCGGCATTTAGCGTCCATCCGGCAAGCAGATTAACCCATTTATCATATTCCGGTTTCCATTTGTTATCGTAGTAACTTTTTAACTGGTATGCTTTAATACTTTCAAAATCTTTCTGAAGTTCATTTTTATACCACCACTCAATTGGTTTATAAGGTACTTTCAGTTTCCAGTCTTCCAGCCCGATGGGGTTCTCAAGTATCAGCTTTTCAGTTGTTTCCGGATACATTAGAGCAAAGCGACTGGCCAACATACCTCCCATAGAGTGACCTAATATGGCTGTTTTTGTTATTTGAAGCGAATCAAGCAGTGTTTTTGTATTCTGCGCCAGTTGTTGAAATGTATACTGAAAGTGATCGGGTTTTGATGATTTTCCAAAACCAATCTGATCTGGAGCAATTACACGAAATCCTTCGTTGGTCAATGCAGTAATAGTTGTTTCCCAATAGGCTCCATTGAAATTTTTCCCATGCAGCAGAACAATGTTTTTTCCGTTATAATTATCTGGTTTAACATCCATATAAGCCATTTTTAAATCTTGCTCCTGAATATGCAGATGTAAGGTAGAAACCGGATATGGATATTGATAATTTGTAAGTTCGATATCTAACCAGGGAGCCTGAATATTTTGGGCTTTACTGGGTTGAAGAATATTAAGGAATAATAAAATGGATAATGCAATTAATTTCATGTTTCGGTATTTCAATTGTTTCTGTTAAAAAAATAAAAGTTGCTTTTTATTGATTTCATGTTTCGGTTTTATAGCTTGGGATTATGTTTTATAAACGCATTTTGGCTGCAATTGTTTATACTTGAAAAGAATAATTTGGGCAGTTACAGCTGTTTATTTACCTGTGAAAATTTAAATCCAGTACCACGTATTCGGACTTTTTGCTGTGTGCGGAAAACGAATCAGGAGTAGGAAGTCCAATTCCCTTTTTGCGATTAGATTATTGGGGTTTGACGTAGTGTGAAAAGCCCCGTTCTGTATGCTGAAACAACTACAGAACGGGGCTTTGCTTGCGTATTTGGTTTCCGATATAGTGATCCTTCGCATTTTTGCTTCGCTAAGCTCAGAAAAATGGAGAATCACTGAGCTTCTTACGCCATCAGTTTTTTATACTTAAAACGTTTTGGTGTTTCGTTACCCATACGTTTTTTACGGTTCTCTTCGTATTCCGAGAACGAACCTTCAAAGAAATGAACATGACCGTCGCCTTCAAATGCCAGGATATGTGTGGCAATACGGTCGAGGAACCAGCGGTCGTGCGAAATTACCACCGCACAACCGGCAAAATTATCCAGACCTTCTTCCAGCGCACGCAGCGTATTTACATCAATATCGTTGGTTGGCTCATCAAGCAGCAGCAAGTTGCCCTCCGATTTTAGTGCCATTGCCAGGTGCAGACGGTTGCGCTCGCCACCCGAAAGTACGCCGCATTTCTTCTCCTGATCGGCTCCGTTAAAATTAAAACGGCCAACATAAGCGCGGGCATTGGCTTGTTTGTTGCCCAGCATTATGGTCTCTGTTCCACCCGAAATAACTTCGTAAACTGTTTTTTCCGGATCAATGGCATCGTGGGTTTGGTCTACATAACTCACTTCTACGGTATCGCCAATATCAATACTTCCCTTATCGGCTTCCAGTTGTTTCATTATCAGCTTAAACAGCGTGGTTTTTCCGGCACCGTTGGGGCCAATAACCCCGATAATTCCGGCGGGCGGCAATTTAAAGCTCAGGTCTTCAAATAACAGTTTGTCGCCAAAACCTTTTTTCACACCTTCCATTTCAACTACTTTATCGCCAAGGCGTGGTCCATTCGGAATAAAGATCTCCAGCTTATCTTCTTTTTGTTTGGCGTCTTCATTCAGCATTTTATCGTAAGCACTCAAACGGGCCTTACTTTTTGCATGACGTGCTTTCGGCGCCATACGCACCCATTCCAATTCGCGTTCCAGTGTCTTTTTGCGTTTCTGGCTGCCTTTTTCTTCCTGTTCCAATCGTTTCGATTTTTGCTCCAGCCACGAGGTGTAGTTCCCTTTCCACGGAATACCTTGTCCGCGGTCGAGCTCCAGAATCCATCCGGCCACATTGTCAAGGAAATAACGGTCGTGCGTGATGCAGATAACCGTTCCCTTATATTGATCGAGGTGCGCTTCCAGCCACAAAATACTCTCAGCATCAAGGTGGTTGGTAGGCTCGTCAAGCAGCAGCACATCGGGCTCCTGTAATAACAAACGACACAGCGCAACACGCCGGCGTTCACCACCCGATAATTCGCTTATGGGCTGGTCGTTAGGCGGGCATTGCAGCGCATCCATGGCACGTTCCAGTTTGCTGTCGAGGTTCCAGGCGTCCAATGCATCCATTTTTTCCTGTAACTCGGCCTGCTCCTTCATCAACTCGTCCATTTTATCAGGGTTCTCATAAACCTCGGGCAAGCCAAATTCATTGTTAATTTCTTCGTAACGCGCTAACACATCTACTGTCTCCTGTGTGCCTTCTTTCACCAAATCGATAACGGATTTGCTTTCATCAAGTTGAGGCTCCTGATCGAGTAATCCTACTGAATATCCCGGAGCAAATACCAATTCGCCGTTGTAAGCCTCGTCTTGACCTGCAATAATTTTCAGCAGGGTAGATTTTCCCGATCCGTTTAACCCGATGATACCAATTTTGGCTCCCAGGAAAAACGAAAGTGAAATATCTTTAATTACTGTTTTGTTGGGTGGGTAGGTTTTACTCACCTTATACATCGAAAAAATTATCTTTTTGTCGTCGCTCATTTTGTTTGTTTTTGTTCTGCCGCAAAAGTAAGAAATTGTTGGGAGTTCAGGGGGCAAAGTTTTGAGTTTAGTGTCATCTCGAACAAAGTGAGAGATCTGCAACAATGAAGTTACTGGTTGTAAGTTTCAAGTTGTCCATATTTTCAAACTCAGCGCTCCTTTTATACCACAAAGTTTTACAAAAGCAAGGCAAAAGTAAGAGGTTTCGAATACCTCGCCGGGAGCTTTGTTCGTGAAAACAATCTTATTCAATCTACATCGATTTAAAAAACAATCTTGAAATCTTTTTTACATCGGAATACCTTCTGCGCCACCAAAACCTGAGAAAAATCCGAACAGTACCATGCCAATGATTAGTATTGGATAGAGGCACATGAAAACGATCATAATAATGCCAAAAGTCTTATAGTGTGCACGTAAATTGTTGAATGCGCTGGACAGCTGATCTTGTTTTTTTAATGCAACGGCTTGTTTTATACTGCTCGAAAAACGGTATAAATACAGAACAGGTAAGAAATAAACTCCGGCAAAAATGATGTATAGAAAACCGACTAAAAACATCGGGAAGGGAAAGAAATCAGCAGTGTTATTGGGAAGAAAAGCCATCACAACACTCATCGTAATACCGCTCAGTACCAAAAAACCGACACCTATAAATCCGAGGATAGCCAAAAACTGGCTCCATTTTCCGGCGCTGTGTAGGTTGTGGTTTATTTCTTCGGTAAGTTCCAATGTTTCAGGTTTTACTTCCGTTTGTTTTTCTGATGGTAAATTTTCTTCGTTGAAGGTGTTTTCAGTATTCATGTTATTATTGTTTGGTAATTTTGTTCGTCGTTAAAATATAAGCAATTGCCCATGACTTAATGCTTGTATACAAGGGATTTTAAACTTCAGTCATGGAGTTGGTACTGTAAATATTATTTGATGTATTTGTAGCTTACAAAAGCAAAACGTTTTCCATCTGGTGCCCACGAAGGAACGTTAATGGTTCCCTGTCCGCCGGTGAAAGAGCACAGTGTTCTTATCGATCCGTCCGAAAGATTCATTAAACGTAGCGAAACTTCTTTCATTGCCGGATGGCCACTTCCCTGATCTTCATGATAGCTAATGAATACAAAATATTTTCCATCGGGAGAAGGATGTGCAAACCAGTTGGAATAAGCATCATTGGTTAACTGTTTTTTATTTGAGCCATCAACATTCATTCGCCAGATCTCCATTTTGCCGGACGCCATTGAATTGTAATAAAGATATTTTCCGTCGGGTGAATATTCTGGGCCGTCATCCAAACCGGTTTCGGTGGTTAAACGAGTTTCTTCTCCTCCATCAACAGAAATGGTATAAACATCATATTCGCCATTTCGCTCGGCACAATAAGCAAGTCGTTGTCCATCGGGCGACCAGCCATGCCAGTACGACGGTACTTTTGGGGTAACCGCTTTGGGTGTTCCTCCTTCAATGGGTAAAATATAAATTCGTGATCCTTTTTTTGTGGGTTCTCCGGGCACCGGTTCTGATTCCGCTTGATGACTTATTGCCAGCCACTTGCCATCGAATGAAATGCCGTGGTCGTTGTTGCATCTGTCGGCAAAGCCCGTATTTATAAGTGTCTTTTTATTCGATTTCAGATCAACTTTATACAATTTTCCTCCCTGGTTGATAAGCAGAAAAGTTCCGTCGCCACTCCAGTTTGGAGCTTCAAAATGGGCTTCTTCACTAAGGATTATTTCACGTTCGTTGGTCACAATATTAAAAATCTCAAGTGTTGATTGTACATTTTCCAGTTGAGCAAAAGTCATTAGGGGAAGCAAAAGGAAGGCGAGCAAATAGCTTTTTTTGTTCATATCAGATTTTTTAGTTGGTAGGTTAAAGATAATAAAATGTTCCGGTTGTTTGGTTTACCGCAACAACTAAAACATTTAACCGGAGATGCCTTTTTTGTAGGTTTCCAGCGCACGGTTGCGGGCCATTTTATGATCGACCATAGGAGCAGGATAGTTAAGGTTCTGAAATTCGGGTACCCATTTTTTTATGTAATGCATTTCTTTATCAAACTTTTTTACCTGCTCAGTAGGATTAAAAACACGAAAATAGGGGGCTGCATCGCAACCGGTTCCTGCCGCCCATTGCCAATTGCCATTGTTTGACGAGAGTTCAAAATCGAGCAGTTTTTTAGCAAAGTATGCCTCTCCCCAATGCCAGTCGATAAGCAGATGTTTACATAAAAAGCTGGCGGTAATCATACGCACGCGGTTATGCATATATCCTGTTTGGTTTAGTTCGCGCATTCCGGCATCAACAATTGGGTAGCCTGTTTCTCCCTTACACCAGCGACCAAATTCTTTTTCGTTATTGCGCCACTGTATGCCGTTGTATTTGGCTCTGAAATTCTCGTTTACCACCCGTGGAAAATGAAAGAGAATTTGCATAAAAAACTCGCGCCAAACCAGTTCGCTCAAAAAATCGGGTGATTGGTTATACACCTGCTTTACAATTTGCCGGATACTTACCGTACCAAATCGCAGGTGAACACTGAGTTTACTGGTTCCATTCAGTGCCGGGAAGTTTCGCGTTTCACTATAGTTATCAACCTCTGATAAATCGTATTCTTGAACCTTTATTTCTGATTTCTGAAAACCAATCTCCTCTAATGTTGGAAGAGAGGAATCAATGGAAACGAACGAATCCGTCTCTAGTTTTTTTTCAACTTTTATTTGTTGTGGATCAAAATGTTCGAGCCATTTATTTTTGTAAGGCGTAAAAACGATGTATGGTGTTCCGTCACCTTTTAATACTTCGTGGGGCTCGAAAATTACCTGGTCTTTATGTGAGAAAACAGCGATGCCATTTTTCTGCAGAAGTTGCTGAATTTGTTCGTCACGTTGCGTGGCATAAGGTTCGTAATCGCGGTTAAAATGCACCTCCCCAACTTCGAAATCAGAAATAAGTTCTTGCCAGATTTTTAAAGGCTCGCCGGTTTTTACCAAAAGCCCCGAATTTATTTTGTCCAGTTCTTTATGAAGTTTAGTAAGTTGCTGATGAATAAAAGTTACACGCGCATCATTTTTATCCAGCTCATCCAGAATATTGAAATCGAAAATAAAAAGTACAACTGTTTTGTTGTCACTTTTTAGCGAATGGATGAGTGCAGTATTATCGGTAAGTCGTAAATCTCTTCGTAACCAAACGATGTTAAATGTATTCATATCTTTCTACAAATGTAGGTGTTCAGAATTTGACAATATTCGAAATCATTCCTCTAAAAACAAATTCGTGAAGTGGCATTACCATATACCAGTAAAGTCTTCCCCAAAGTCCTTTTGGCCGGAAAGTTGCAGTTTGAATCAGCTGATTTCCGCGAAATTTGAATTCGAGCCAGGCCTCGCCCGGGAGTTTCATTTCTGCATAAAGCAATAAGCGCCCTTCTGTTTTGTTGGCATAAATAACGCGCCAAAAGTCAATGGCATCGCCCTCGCTAATGCTGTCTTCGTTTGTTCTGCCACGGCGAAGTCCCACGCCCCCGGCCAGTTTATCCATAAAACCACGTATTTGCCATAACCAGCTTCCGTAGTACCAACCTGTTTTTCCACCCAGTCGCCATATTTTTGCAATGGCATTTTCTACCGAGGGAGTTTCCATTATGCGAACATCGGTGAAACAGCCATATTTGGGTACGTTTATAAAATCGGAGAGCTGTCCGTGCAATTGGCCACTAACAAACGAATCTTTCCAACTCGAAATAATTTCATTTTGTTCGATCTTTTTAAAAGCTCGTTGAAGGCTCTCTTCGTAGCTTAACAATTGCAGGTTAAAGAGTTTGGTGAGCTCATCATCGCGGGCAATCACTTCAACCCGCATACTATCAACCAGCGAAGAAGCCAGTTTGTAAGAGGTTGATGTAACAAAATATAACCAATATGACGAAAGTCTTGGAGTCATTACCGGCACCGTGATAATCCCGCGTTTTAATCCCCGTACTTTTGCAAAGCGCAACAGCATTTGTTTGTAGGTAAGTATTTCTTTGCCTCCAATATCGAAACTTTTATTAAATACTTGCGGGTTGTTAATCGATAGTTCCAGAAAGCGGATAACATCGGAAATAGCAATGGGCTGGCAACGGGTTTTTAACCAACGGGGAGCTACCATTACCGGTAACTTTTCCACCAGGTCGCGAATAATTTCGAAAGATGCACTACCTGATCCGATAATTATTCCGGCGCGTAATGTGGTAAGTGCATAATTTCCTTTAGCCAGTTCTGTTTCAACGGTTAACCGCGATTTCAGGTGTTTTGAAAGCGACTGATCATTAACAATTCCACTCAAATAGATAAGCTGTTTGGCATTGGTTTCATTTATTCGCTCTCTGAAATTAATGGCCGATACTTTTTCCTGTTCTTCATAATCGCGCGAGTCGGACATGCTATGCACCAGGTAATAGGCAATATCTATATCTTTTGAAATTTTGTTCAGACTATCCTTGTCCAGTAAGTCGGCCTCAATAATTTCAACCGATTTTTCAATGCTTTCGCCAAATGCACAGCGTTGTTTGTCTCGTACAACACAAGTTACATGGTGTCCCTTATTTATTAATACAGGCAACAGTCTTTTTCCTATGTATCCGGTAGCTCCGGTTAAAAGAATTCGCATGTGCATTATTTCTATGAAAGATATAAAATTAAACGTTAACAGAGTAACACTTTTTTAGGTTGGTTGTTCGTGAATGAACTGAAGATTTGTATGCCGCCACTTCGTTTTTACAATGCTTCCAATTCCTGATTGTAATCGTATTGCAAATCTTCGTGAAGCATGGATATTACTTTCTGTATACGTTTTACTTGGTTCAGATACATATTAAAAACAACCCGGCTTCTTTTGTAATCTAGGCGCGAGTTTTTTAACTTTTTACAGAAATATAGCAACAGTTCAATTTCTGTTTCTTTTTTGCCCGAAAAACGAATGTGCTTTTTTGTGGTTTTTAAAACTTTTCGCAAGGTTTTTTTTGCCAGGTAAAAACTACTTCTGTTCAGGCTCATAAATTCCAGATCGATCTCTTCCTTTACCTGGCGGATATACTCATTTTCGTTATAAGCTTCAAACAGAAGATAGCTAAGCAATTCTTTATTGTCTTTTTTATACTTGGCCAGCTTGGTTATCAAATCTTGTAAAACCTCCGGCGGAAGATTCTTTAATTCCTTTTTTATGTTGCTCAGCGAAGCAATTTCCATAGCCTGCAAATTAAAATAAAACTTTCTTTTTCAGCCCAACACACAACGAAAAGTTTTACAGCCCAATTTTATTGCATTTGATTTCTTCAATCAGCCAACAACACAATTAGCAGGGTAAATGCATAATAATGTGGATCTATAACCATTAACGAGTCTTGCAGAATAAAACTACACGTTTGTTGGGTGTTACTTACTGAATACTGAATTAAGGAACATTACATCAGATAGTTACATAAATTTGAGGAGTAAAACAATTAAAACAGTATCAGGATGAAACGAGCAAGTATACTTCTTGCCACAAAAGAACAAGCCTACAAGCGAGTTACATCAATTGCCAAAACAATTTAAAACTATAATGAGATGAAAACAAAACTAGTTCTATTTAGCATTTGCATCGCACTATTAAGCATGGGCGCCACCGCAAAAATAAAAGACGGAAAGGCGATGACCGGAAACTCACTTACCGAGTTTGGAAAGTACACTATAGCAATTTCACAGGCACCAATGGTTTATGAAGACCAGGTGTTGGAAACTTTCGAACTAACTTACGAAAACACCAATGCACCTGTACGAATTGGTGTTTTATGCGAAGATGAAAAGAAATGCAAAACCTATATTGTTCGCACAGCGGAGTTTGAAATTGAATATGCCTGCCAAAACAATGTGTTTGGAGTAAAGAAGATGGAACCTCGTTTTCAGCAGCTTCCGAAAGAAGAGATGGAATTGAAGTTGGATAAAGTTGCTTACTACGCTCAGCGGGTAATTTGCCAGAACAAAAAATCGCAAGATGATTTACTTGGTTTGATTGCATGTTATTTCCCCGACTTGGTAAAAGAAGAGTATCAAGCCAGTTTTTAAGAAGAAATTAGTACAGCGCAATTTTTTTTCATAGAAGTATGAAAAGTGAATCCCCGCCAGAGGGCGGGGGTTTTTTCAAATTAACAATGAATGGGTAATTACGAATAAAGAGTGGGGATCTCACCCCAAACCCTGTGTTGAAAAGCACAGGGTTTTTCAATGAACGGAAGTTTATGAACTACGAAATTAACGCGGCAGTATGTCAACGACCGATTTCAGGCTCTCTCTTTTAACTGAAACTGAATGAGCTTTTCCAAATCTTGTTACCTTTATGATAAGGAAGTTAACAGAATGAACAAATTGTTGTACAATAACAGTTTGCTGTACCGTGGAACAAGGCATATTTTATTCTTTGTTGTAACCGTGGTACTGTTTACGGGTATTTTATTCGTTCAAAACGAAAACGTAAGTCTTCTGCAGGTTCTTGGTATTACATTGGGTAATGCTTTTTTCTTTTTTGGCTATGTTTACATTACCATTTTTCTTCTTATTCCCGAGTTCTTGTTAAAAGCCAAACCGTTTTGGTTTATCGTTGTGTTTTTACTTGTAGGAATTGGTTTGTCGGCATTAAAACTGGTTTTTTCTGATTATATTTTTTATGCCTCCATATCACCCGAGAATGCTTCGGGAAACAATGTGTTTAGTTTACGGTCTATTGTTTTAAATACCAAAGACATGACTTTTATTGTGGCTTTGTTTTGCATCGCCAAGTATGTAAAAGATTATATTCTGGCCGAAAACCTGAGAAAAAAACTGGAGCAGCAACACCGAAAAGCACAAACAACGCTTCTGCAATCGCAGTTCGATCCGCATTTCATGTTTAATACCATTAATAATTTGTATGCACTGTCGTTGCTTAATCCTGAAAAAACCAACGAGGTAATCAGCCGGATGAAAATTGTGCTTACCTATATTATTAACGAAAGTCTGAAAGAATTTGTAAAGCTAAAAGATGAAGTAGAACTGGTTGAGAACTATCTGCAGCTTGAAAAATTACGTTATGGCAAGCGTTTACACGTGAGTTACAAAACAGAGGGGAACTTAAGTGTAGCACAAATTCCGCCGATGATATTGTTTTTATTGGTGGAAAACAGTTTTAAACATGGCAGCAGTTTGGATGCCGGCGCACCGTGGATTAATATTTTTGTGCGTGTTGCAGATGAAAAAATAATTATTGAGACAGAAAACAGCAAGCCTGAAGGTATTCAGAAAAAAACAAAAGAAATTGAAAAAGGCAGTGGCTATTCCGGATTAAAACGGCGTTTAAATATTATGTACGACGAACTGGGGTACGACTTGAAAGTGAAAGACCTTGGCGACCGGTTTAAAGTGCGTTTGGAATTAAAAAATACAAATGAAGACAGGCATATTACATATCGCTAAACGAGAGTATATTTTGCATGTCATCTTTTGGTTGGCATGGGTAATAGCATTCACATTTATTCAAACTTTGAATGACGGAATCGACTCCATGCTGGTTTGGCTGATATACTATCTTATTACACTGCCTGTTTTTGTAGCGCACACCTATATAATTGCTTATTGGCTTTTGCCCAAAACTTTCTTTAAAGGGTATTACTTGTTGTTTGCAGTAGGTTTTGTTGTTTTACTCATGGTATTTTCAGTGGTTGAGTTACTGATTAGCAATTACCTGGTGTTTATGCCTTTCGATAAAAGCAGAATGTTTAATCCCGGATTTTTGAATCTTAAGAATATAATCATCAGCGGAATTGGAAATCATTACATTATATTGGTATTTCTTGCCATAAAAGCCGGTAGCTCCTGGTACCGAACCGAATATCAGAAAGAAGTATTACTGCGTTCAAATATGGAAACTGAGCTGGAGATTTATCAGTATCAGTTACAGCCGCGAATTGTACTGGAACTGATAAAAGAGTTGGAAGTGCAGTCGTTAAAAAAAGTTGATACCGCCCCGGAAATGATTATTAATATTTCGAATTTCCTGAATCGTTTTCTTAATGAAGGTAAAGAAGAACTGATACCGTTGGAATTAGAAGTAAAGTTACTTGAAGAGTTTATGACCATTCATAATCATGCTTTGGGCGAGCGGCTGTCAAGCAATTTTATTGTTAGCGGAAGCCTAAAATCGTATGTGGTTCCGCCACTTTTACTTCTTCCAATTATAAATTCTGCAATAAAAATGGCTTACGAGTGTAACGAAAGCTATGAAAGTACCGTCCTTATAAAAGCCGAGCGAAAGTATTTGCTGTTTTCATTTACATTTTGGAGCGAAAACAGTTTTAATATAACCGACAATGAAAATAATAAAATTACCATCCGGCGTTTGCACTATAATTATCCGGGTAAACACAGGTTGGTGGAAAACATTGATGACAATTTTAGAGAATTTAGTATAGAAATTTATCCGTAAAGTGTAACGCTATTTCTATTTCTCGTACTAGTTTAATAACAGATTGAAAACAGACCGAAGCTTATGCTTTGGATTTAACAGAAAACGAAAGCTAATCCGTATTGCCATGAAAACTAAGTGCCTCGTTATTGATGATGAGCCTCTTGCACGTGACTTGATGCGCTCTCATATTGAAAAACTTGATAATTTTGAAATTTGTGCTGAATGTGGCGATGCCATGAAAGCACTTCAGGAACTTCACAACCACAAAGTTGATCTGATGTTTATGGACATCCAGATGCCCCAGATCACAGGTGTTGAATTTCTGAGAACATTAAAGAACCCACCCAAAGTTATCATTACCACTGCCTATCGTGAATACGCCCTTGAAGGTTTCGAGCTGGATGTGGTCGATTTTTTGCTGAAACCGATAACCTTCGAACGTTTTCTTAAGTCGGTGAATAAATATTACCAGTCGGTGCAGGATGATGTGCCGGCCGCACAACCACTTGCTCCAACAAATGGAAAAAGCGAAGAGGCTTTTATTTATGTGAAGGAGAATAAAAAGGTTTTAAAGGTTCATTTAAACGAAATTCTTTATGTTGAAGGGCTGAGCGAATACGTGCAAATTTACACTCCCGACAAAAAAATTATTACAAAAACCAGTATGACGCACATGTCGGAGAAACTGCCCGATAATGATTTTATGCGCATTCATAAATCATTTATTGTTGCGTTATCAAAAATAGAAGCATTTACATCGAGCAGTATTGAAGTGCCGGGAAAAGAATTACCAATTGGACGCAGTTACAAAAATGCTGTGCTTCAGGTTTTGCAGCTTCAGGGGTAAGATAGAGTTCCTGCATTTGCAAAAAGTTGCCATAGTTGTAGTATGGCCGATTCTTCTTCATCGAACGATTTTATTGGCGATAATTTAAGGAAAGTAACACGCTGTTGATTAACTGCTTGCAGATCGAGTTTTGCATTATTCTTAATATCAATTTTGTGCACGCATAAAGTCAATACCGTTTTTAGAGTTGTAGCTCGCACCCGAATGGTGTGCTTCGAAAATTTAGCCGGATGAATATGAATATAACGGTTCGCGTTATTTCCTTTTTTTACGAGCCATTCCGACTCGTCGGGTAATGTTATCTTTTTCCATCCCGAATTATTAAACCATTTGCTGAAATCCGTTTCGGTGAAAATATTAATTGATTTCAAGTAATTGATACTGGCCTGACAAACTTGTTCGGGCGTTAAATGGCCGAGGTAAAAATCAAATAAGTTATTTCCTATTGAAAGCATTGCTTTTTTGGTTTCCATCCAATCGGTTTTTTGCCAGGTAACAAGTTCGGTTAACAGAAAACGAAAATGATGTTTATAGGGATTATATTGGATTGGTATCGGAATTTCAATCGGCATTTGAATTGCTTTTGAAACATTTCAATAAATTTACCACAAAAGATGAAACGAGTCCCGAAAAAATGGGGAAGAGTAGCATCTTATTTCTCAATGAACAATTTTAATAAGATGAATAGGACACTTTTTCCCATACATAAATATTTTGTTTTTAACGATCGGCTTCAGCCGGTTTCCACTTTTGTACCGTCCGAGAATGAAGGTGGTATCTACGAAGTACTGCGCGTAGTAAACGGAATTCCACTGTTTTTAGATGAACACCTGCAACGTTTTCAACACTCGGCAGCACTGGCAGAAAAAGAGATCAGTTACAGTTGTACGCAGATAGAGGCATTTTTACAGCAACTGATCCTAAAAAACGAGGTGAAAGAGGGGAACATT
The DNA here is from genome assembly GCF_010448835.1 of Draconibacterium halophilum. Taxonomy (NCBI): domain Bacteria; kingdom Pseudomonadati; phylum Bacteroidota; class Bacteroidia; order Marinilabiliales; family Prolixibacteraceae; genus Draconibacterium; species Draconibacterium halophilum. The sequence continues at coordinate 3,293,276 of NZ_CP048409.1, read as the reverse complement.
CTTATTTCCTGCAAAACCAACCTGAAAGCTTTTTTTATCACGCATAATTATCCTTCGGACGAGCAGTACAAACGTGGAATTTGTTGCGGACTATTACACGCCGAGCGAATGAACCCAAATGCCAAGGTTTTTCAAACCGAAGTACGTAAACAAGCTAACCGATTGATAGAAAGCAAAGGATTTTATGAAGTGCTGCTTGTTGATCATGAACAACGGGTAACAGAAGGAAGTCGAAGCAATGTGTTTTTTATAAAAGGCGATGAAATAATTACACCTCCGGGCAAGCACGTTTTGCTTGGAATTACAAGGCAAAAAATAATTGCGTGTACACATCGCCTCAACTTAAAAGTGAAGGAGTCGGAAGTTCATCTGGATGGACTTACTGATTTTGATGCTGCCTTTATAACCGGTACTTCGCCAAAAATACTTCCCATAAAAGAGGTAGATGAGCATTGCTTCGATGCACAGAATAAGGTATTGCGAAGGGTGATGAATGAATACGATAAAATGTTTGAGAAAGACATAAAAAAAAGGTTGTCAGGGAAAGCAGATAATTAAATCCCGTGCCCGACAACCTCTTGTTTTATTTACAAAATTCTTATAATCTGTCTCTTAATATCTTTTCAATTTCCTGGTAGTCCATATCCTGCTTTTCGCCAATTTTAGCTTCGCTTTGTTTAAAGCGCTCTACAATTTTACCAATGGTAGTTTCCGGCACATCATAATCCGGCAAGCGACATGGTACGCCTAACGATTCGAAGAACTGAACAGTGCGGGCAATAATAGCATCGATTCTTTCATTTTCGTTATCAGTTGTAATGCCCCAAATGCGTTCGCCATATTGTAAAATTTTATCCTTTTTATTGTCGCGTTTAATGTGCATCACTCCTGGCAATACAATTGCAAGTGTGCGACCATGGTCAATGCCGTGAAAAGCGGTCAATTCATGACCGATAATGTGTGTCGACCAGTCTTGCGGAACACCAACCCCGATCATTCCGTTTAATGCCATTGTAGCGCACCACATAAAGTTAGCGGCAGCTTCATAGTTTTTCCGATCGGCCAAAACTTTTGGTCCCTCTTCAATAAGAGTAGTCAGAATACTTTCTGCCAGTCTGTCCTGTAGTGGTGAATTCACTTTAAAAGTCAGGTATTGCTCCATTACGTGTATAAAGGCATCAACAACACCATTTGCCACTTGTCTGTCTGGCAAGGTAAATACACACTCCGGATCAAGCACCGAAAACTGAGGCATTACCAGCGGCGAGCCAAAAGCTTTCTTCTCCTGCCTCTCAACACGTGTGATCACTGAATTTCCGTTCATTTCCGAGCCAGTTGCGGGCAAGGTTAAAACGGCACCAAACGGTATCGCTTTTTCAACTGGTGCTCCAGCGGCCAGAATATCCCATGGATCGCCGTTTTCGTAAAGCGCAGCAGCAGCAATAAATTTGCTTGCATCAAGCACCGAACCTCCGCCTACTGCCAGCAAAAAGTCGATATTATTTTCTTTTACCACATCAACTGCTTTCATACAGGTTTCGTAATGTGGGTTAGCTTCTATGCCGCCAAACTCAGAGATAGTACTACCTTTTACAGCAGCCATTACCTGATCATAAACACCTGTGCGTTTTATACTGCCACCACCGTATATCATTAGGATGTTTGCATCTCCCGGAATTTCACCGGATAGTTTCGAAATTGATTCTTTTCCAAAAAGAATTTTAACCGGATTTTTAAATTCAAAATTGTACATGAAATTTATTTTTGGTTATTTCAACTGTCATCAGAAACAGGGCGTGCCTGTTTGTTCTTCAAAGATATAAAATGTGGCAGAAAAGATATTCGAAAAGAGAGGTTGATTTCAGGGAAGATATTCCGAATTATTCAGACGAGCAACTGAAAGAGGTGTTGAAGTTGCGCGATCATTATCAGCAGGAAGCGGCTAAACTGGCTATTCAACAAGCCTTAAAGCGTGGCATCATTCATTCTGAACAGGATCTTTTTTCTGACGAATTCAGGAGCGAAGCGATTCAATTTTCCTTGTTCCCAAAAATTAAAAAAGATCGTAACCGAATAAAAATAAGAGTGAGTATTGCGCGCAGCCTGGTAATTTGCTCAATGCTTCCGGTAGTTTATGGTTTAGTTGAATTGAAATTTCGAAACAGTTGGGAAGGTGCTGCAATATTACTTTTTGGCCTGTTGTGGTTATTCTGTTCTGCACAGCTTGTTAAGGCTTTTCATATAATATTTGTACGGTGTTTAATGATAGGAACTGCTCTGGCTGTTTTGTACATTGTCTTCCGACTGGTGTCATTCGGCACATTGATTTTTATGGATTTTTTCCTGGTATTTGTTCTTGCCGGATTAATCTTTTATGGTCTGGTATTTCTTGCAAAGAATAAGTAATTACATTCCGCAATTCCTCCGCTTATCTAGAAAAAACAAACATTCATCGAAATAAGTACGATTTGCATCAGGCGAAATCCTACATTTGAGCAATTATAAAAAGAAAAGCCATGAAATGAACATGAAATTTTTCATTCAAAAATTACACAAAAAGAATGAATAAATTTTATGTGAGAGCGACAGACGGAGCGGTTCCATCTGTCAAATTTAAATTTTTAAATTATCAAAAAATTAAAATCTATACAGATGAAAACAGCACTTCTGTTTACTTTATCAATTTTAATCGCAGTTAATCTGTTGGCACAAGACGATGATGACTGGGATTCGCGGCAATACGATGTCGACAATTTTTCGTCCATTTATATGGAAGGCGGCTACAAAGTGTTTTTATCGCAAGGTGATGCCTGTGCATTAACCGTAAAAACAACCGACGACGATGTGCTGGACAATCTGACAGTGGAAAATTGGGGCGATGAATTGAGAATGGTTATGGAACGTGATTTTATTAATTACGAGCGTATTCGTTTGTACATCACTTTCAAAAATTTGGAGGAGATTAAAGCACAGGGTGGTTTGAATTTGCGAACCGATGGTTACCTCGATTTGAATGATCTCTTCGTACATGTGGAAGGAGGAGCAAAAATCGATTTAGAGGTGAAAGCTGAAGACATTGAAATTATTGGAGAAGGTGGAGTGCTCATTAAATTGGATGGAGTAGCTGAAAAACTGGATGTAAAACTTTCGGGTGCAGGACATGTTGATGCCGAAGAACTTCGTGTAAATGATGCCCGTTTTGCGATTGAAGGAGTTGGAACCGGATCGGTACATGCAGTTAAAACCTTATATGCAAAAATTGAAGGTGTTGGTAAAGTGCGTTACAGTGGAAATCCAAAAGTTACCCGCGATATTGAAGGGCTGGGAAGTGTAAAACGAGATTAGAAAAAATATACTACTCGTACCTTGCTAATACAAAAGGTACATATTTTCTTAGGTTTGGTTTAGGTTTATAAAAGGCTATCGTTGGGTAGCCTTTTTCTTTTGAGGGAATTGAGACATCAAGCCAATTTCCTGTTCTTTTGTTTTTGAAACGATATTTGCGGTTTTTGTATAAAAATCATTGCCCGAGCGCTTTAAATATGTTTAATTTGGGTTACTAATTTTTCAAAATAGTAAAATGAAGAAAATTGCACTTTTTATTTTTATTGTCATGACAATAGTTAGCTGTACGCAAAAAGAGTCCGGACAAGTTGCCAAAAACTATGTACCGGAAACTCCGGAATTAAATTCAGATGTGATGACTCCCGAAGTATTGTGGTCGTTTGGCCGTCTGGGTGGGGCACAGGTTTCGCCCGATGGATCAACGGTTTTATACACGGTTACGTATTACAACATTGAAGAAGATAAATCATACCGCGATATTTATACAATTCCGGTTGCCGGCGGTGAAGCAAAAAATATTACCAATTCTGCTGCCAACGAATACAATGTTATTTGGCGCCCCGATGGAAAGAAGATCGGTTACTTATCATCGGCTTCCGGCAGTGTTCAGTTATGGGAAATGAATCCGGATGGAAGTGATATGCAACAGGTTTCTGAAATTGATGGAGGAATTTCGGGCTTTAAATATGCACCGGATCAGTCAAAAGTATTTTACCTGAAAACAGTAAAACTCGACGATAATATTCAGGATATGTTCCCTGATCTGCCAAAAGCGAATGCACGATTGGAAACAGATTTGATGTATCGCCACTGGGATACCTGGCACGATTACACCTACAACCATATTTTTGTTGCCGATTATTCGGATGGAAAAGTAGGAGCGGGGAAGGACATTATGGAAGGTGAGCGTTTTGATTCGCCCATGAAACCGTTTGGCGGTACAGAGCAAATAATTTGGAGCCCTGATTCAAAAACACTGGCTTATGTTAGTAAGAAAAAGGTGGGTAAGGAATATTCTGTTTCCACTAATTCTGATATTTATTTGTACGATCTTGAAAGTGGCAAAACCGGCAATTTTACAAAAGGAATGATGGGCTACGACCAGAATCCTGTGTATTCACCCGATGGAAAATTCCTGGCCTGGGAAAGTATGGAGCGCGATGGTTACGAATCGGATAAAAACCGTTTGTTTGTTGCTGATCTCGAAACGGGAGAAAAGAAAGATTACACTGCTGATTTCGATCAAAATGCACAGGCATTAAGTTGGAGTAACGATTCAAAATCTATTTATTTTATCAGCGATATTCATGCAACCGATGAGATTTATAAATTGGATTTAACAGACAATTCGATTGCCCGTTTGACTGACGGAGTTCACAATTACCAAAGTGCTGTTCCGGTTGGAGAGCAGTTATTAGCGCAAAAAGTATCGATGTCGCAACCCGCTGAGCTTTATTTAGTTGATCCCGCTACCGGAAAAGACAAAGCTTTAACCACCGTAAACAAAGGTATCTTGGATCAGCTGACCATGGGAAAAGTAGAAAAACGCTGGATGGAAACCACCGACGGAAAACAAATGGCTGTTTGGGTGATCTACCCACCACATTTCGATCCGAATAAAAAATATCCAACACTACTTTACAACCAGGGCGGACCGCAGGGAACGGTTAGCCAGTTTTGGTCGTACCGCTGGAATTTCCAAATGATGGCAGCCAACGATTATATTGTTGTGGCTCCAAACCGTAGAGGATTACCCGGTTTCGGACAGGAATGGAATGAGCAGATATCGAAAGATTATGGCGGACAAAATATTAAAGACTTACTGACTGCCATTGACGAAATGGCCAAAGAACCTTTTGTTGACGAGACAAAATTGGGCGCCGTTGGTGCCAGTTATGGAGGTTATTCAGTAATGTATCTGGCTGGAAATCACGACGGTCGATTTAGTGCTTTCATCGCCCACGATGGTATTTTTAACTTCGAGCACATGTACACCACCACCGAAGAAATGTGGTTTGTGAATTTCGATTACGGAGGTGCTTACTGGGATAAAGACAATGCTGCAGCGCAACGTTCGTATTCTTTTTCACCTCATAAATATGTGCAAAACTGGGATACTCCTATTTTGATTGTACAAGGCGAAAAAGACTACCGTGTGCCACCAGAGCAGGGAATAGCAGCTTTTAATGCAGCTGTTTTGCGTGGCGTGCCGGCTCAAATGTTGTATTTTCCGGAAGAAAATCACTGGGTACTGCATCCACAAAACGGAATATTATGGCAGCGTGTATTTTTCAATTGGTTGGATAAGTGGTTGAAATAAGCGTTATTAGTGCTTAGATTGAAAAAGATGTCATCCATTTGTCAGAACTCAAAAGGATGACATCTTTTTATTATGCTGATTCCCCATAACATGAAATAGAGAATTGCGCTCTTTTTATTTCAAAACATTATTTTTGACGAAACATAAGAAACAAACCATGCAAAAAATACACGTAGGTTTTATTGGAGCAGGCGGAATTGCCCGCTCGCATGTTTATGCCATTCAGGCCCTGAAGTTTTACTATAACGAAGTTCCGGAGATTGTTTTGGAGTCGGTGGCTTCGGCACGAAAGGAAAGCAGGGAAGCGTTTGCGCAAAAAATGGGTTTTGAGAAGGCGCAGTCTGTTGAGGATTTAGCAAAGAACTCAACTATTGAAGCGGTATTTATTTTAGGTCCGAACAAAGTGCATTTCAAGCATTTTAAACTGGCACTGCAAATGCCCAATGTAAAATACATTTACCTTGAAAAACCGGTTTGTTCCTCGCTGGTGGAGGAAGAAAAAATGAGGGAACTATTGCAATCTGCCGGAAATAAAGTTCGCATTCAGGTTGGTTTTCAATACTTGCAAACTTCATCGGTTCGCGAAGGATTAAAATTTTGGCGCTCAGGAAAAATAGGGAAGCCTATTCATTTTGATCTGAAATATTACCACGGCGACTACCTACAGGAAAGTTACCGTAAAAAACGTGTTACTCGTTTAACGCCTGCACCTGATGGTGGAGCAATGGCCGATTTAGGATCGCATGGAATCAGCCTTTTGATGGCCTTTATGGGAGAGGATTTGAAAATTACCAGCGGATTACAGGCCGGAGATTTTGAGGGTGTTCCGGCCGGATCAGACTTGTTTAGTTCGCTGTCGTTGATTGAGCCAAAAACCGGTGCAGTTGGAAACATGTCGGCCAGTAGAATTAGTTCAGGTTCCGGTGATTTGGTTTCGTTGGAAATTTATGCCGAAAATGGTGCTTTTCGTTATTCTTCAGAAAACCCGGAGTTTTTTGAATATTACATGGAGGGATCAGATCAGTGGGTAAAACAGGTGGTTGGCAGCAACTATAAACCTGTTACCAGTTTTCCATCGGGGCATGTGCCGCCGGGTTGGTTGCGCTCTATGGTACATGCGCATTACCAGTTTTTTACCGGCGATGATTCGGAAGCGGTGATTGCTGATTTGAAACACGGTTTGGCGGTGCAACGTATTGTTCGTGAAACGGCGGATCATTTAAAACAATTCAGAGAAAATTTTAAGAATGACAAATAGAAAAAGTGGAATTTTACTACATATAACTTCGCTGCCGGGGCAGGAAGGTGTTGGAACATTGGGAAAAGAGGCGTATGATTTTGTTGATTTTCTTGAGGAGAATGGTCAGAAACTCTGGCAGATTCTTCCGTTGGGCCCCGTTGGTGCAGGAAATTCGCCTTACCAGTGTTACTCGGCTTTTGCCGGAAACCCAATGTTGATCGATCTCGAGCTGCTTCTGGAAGAAGACCTGCTAAAACGAGATGACTTAAACGCTATGCCACGCTTCAAAAAAACGAAAGTGGAATTTGGTAAAGTTTCAACGTGGAAAAATTCGTTGTTACAAAAAGCTTTTGCGCAGTTTCATGAGAATAAATTCGATCAATTTCGCGCTGAATATTCCCATTTTTTAGGTGAACATGATTGGTGGCTAAATGACTATGCTTTGTTTATTTCCGTACGCGAATATTTTGGTGGATTACACTGGAGTGAGTGGGATCGTGGAATAAAGTTTCGTGAACCAACTACGATGAGAGCTATTTCCGAAAGACTGGAACAGCAGATTGCTTTTGAGAAATTTGTTCAGTTTCTGTTTTTCAGACAGTGGCATCGGTTAAAGAGTTATGCCAACGACAAAGGAATTGATATTGTTGGCGATGTGCCGCTTTACGTGTCGGGCGACAGTTGTGATGTTTGGACGAATTCTGATATATTTCTTTTGGACAATGATTTAAATCCAACAGAAGTGGGAGGGGTGCCACCTGACTATTTTTCAGAAACAGGACAGTTGTGGGGTAATCCGGTCTTCGATTGGCAGCGATTGAAAGAACGTAACTACGACTGGTGGATGGCGCGTCTGCATTTTAACCTGAACATGTTTGATCTGGTACGAATAGATCATTTTCGTGGACTGGAATCGTTTTGGGCAGTTCCGGCTGATGAGGAAACAGCTATTAACGGCAAATGGGTGCCCGCACACGGTTATGAAATGCTGAGTTTGATAAAAAGCCAGATTGGTATTTTGCCATTTATTGCCGAAGATTTGGGAATTATCACCACTGAAGTTGATCATTTGCGCGAACGCTTTAATCTGCCGGGAATGAAAGTACTGCAGTTTGCATTTGCTACTGATGCTGCCAATAAAGATCTGCCACACCATTACGAACGGAATTATGTGGTTTACGCAGGCACACATGATAACAATACAACTTTAGGTTGGTTAAAAACTGCTGCCAAGGAGGAAAAGAAACAGCTGGGGAAGTACATATCAAGCGAGAATCCGACCCGGCAACTTATGGAAATGGCTTCTGCCTCGGTAGCCGATACAGTCATTTTAACCATGCAGGATGTGTTGGAATTGGATGAAAAATCGCGAATGAATACACCGGGAACGCCAACCGGAAATTGGGAGTGGCGTTTTCAGTGGAAACAATTGAAAGCGGGGCAGAAGAAGTTTTTGAAGGAAACGACTGAGAAGTATAATCGGTAATTAAGGCAAAAGTAGAAAGTTGAGGAGGGCTTTGCCTGACGAAATCCCGACCGTAGCGTCGGGAGCAGAAGTGAATGAGTAATTGAGGGAATGAGTTGGCGAATAGCAATAGGCAATAAGCTCCATAGGGGCGAAATCATTAGCCCGGTGCGTAAGTGCCGGGATTTGAATTACCATTTATCAGTTCAACAATTTTGTGCCTTACGGGAAAGATATCCGCTCAAAATGCTTTGAATACCAGGCCCACGTGATCAAAGCCCATACAAAAATACCTTTGATACCATCAACTAAATTGTGGGGATGAAGGAAAATATGTTTGAAACCAATTTGTGTCATCTGGTGGCGATAAAAAACGTGTTTGAAAGGTTCCCCAGCTCCTGAGCATGCAAAAAAATACGTTCGAAACCGACTTCTGTTAGCTGGAGAAGTAAAAAATACGTTTGAAAGCTTCCCTAGCTGCTGGAGACGAAAAAAAACGCGTTTTAAACCAACTTTTGGCACCTGTGGTAATCTTAAAATCAGCGAGTTAATGATTTTGTGTTGTTTTGTCTTGTATCTGTGTGCCGCATTTGGTGCAACATTGGTGAAATAGTAGCTAGAATTACCTTGTGGTTATCTGGCGAGCATCTGGAATTGAAGTTTTCAGTAGGTTAAAACAGTAAACAACTTAACAATTTCTCAATTCAATAATTTCTCAATCTCATTCAATCTTAAATTCAATCTTATTCAATCTTGTGTGTCAACAACACAGCATCACTGCTTCCATAAATTTTTGTGGTTGTTCAGCGTGCAGCCAGTGTCCGGCTTCCGGAATGTCAACAATTCGGGCTTCCGGATAAATCTCTTTAATCAGGTCTTTGTCTTCGTCCTGAATGTATTTTGACAGTAATCCACGAATAAAAATTACGGGGTAGGCTGTTATCGGAATTCGATCGTCGAGCCATTTTATATTTACGCCACTAACGATTTCTTCCAGATGATCATAAAGCACTCCGGCATTTAACTGCCATTGAAACTGTTTTGTTTTCTTATTCTTCCCGACGTTTTTTAGCAAAAACATTCTGATGCGTTCATTGTCGATCTTCTCTGCCAGAAAATCATCCACATCGGAGCGTGATTTTACCATCGAAAAATCAACATCCTGCATCGCCAGCAAAATATTTTGGTGCAGGTAAAACTGGCTGTCATCTTTTAATTGCAGGTAGTCTTTTGGTGCGATATCAGCAATAACGAGTTTCTCTACTTTCTCCGGGAAATCGGCGGCAAACCACATGGCCACTTTTCCCCCCATACTGTGCCCAAGAATCGTTGCTTTTTCAATGTTGTGCCTTTCAAAGAAGGCTGCTAAATCATCGCGCATATCGTTGTAGGTATGCGATTCTGCAAACCCCGATCGCCCGTGGTTTCTTTGATCGATTAGGTAAACGGTATATTTTTCGGCAAGTCGCTTGGAGATATTCATCCAGTTATCCGACGATCCGTAAAGTCCGTGTATTATTACCAGTGGTGCTCCGCTGCCTGTTTTTCTGTAATATAAATCCATAGTGTGTTAATTGCTGTGCTTCTGGTTTATTTCAGGCAGTCGAGGTATTTTTTTATGGTGGTTTCAAGCCCCATATATAGCGCATCAGCAATCAATGCATGCCCAATGGAGACTTCTTCCAGGTTTGGAATTCTATGATACATGTAATTCAGGTTGTCGAGACTTAAATCGTGCCCGGCATTAACACCAATGCCCAGCTTTTCGGCAATCTTAGCAGCCGTAACAAATGGTTCAATTGCATTTGCCCGGTCGATGGAGTAGAAAGAAGCATAAGGCTCGGTATATAATTCAATTCTGTCGGTTTTGATTTCGGCTGCGCCTTCAACCGCTTTTTCATCCGGATCAACAAAAATAGAGGTACGAATACCGGCTTCCTGCAAACGGGCAATCACATCTTTCAGAAAACCAAGATGTTTCCAGGTGTCCCAGCCATGATCGCTGGTTAACTGAGCTTCCGTATCGGGAACCAAAGTAACCTGATCGGCCTGCACTTCAATAACCATTTTTAAGAAATCTTCGCTGGGGTAACCTTCAATGTTAAATTCGGTGGTTATCAGCGGCTTGATTTCATAAACGTCTTTACGTGTAATATGTCGTTCGTCGGGGCGTGGATGGATAGTAATTCCTTGAGCTCCAAATTCTTGACATTTAATTGTTGCCTCTTTAACACTAGGCTCTTTCCCTCCGCGTGAGTTTCGCAGTGTTGCAATTTTATTTATATTTACACTAAGTCTGGTCATAACTAAAAATTTAAAAACGCAAGTTACTATTTTCAGGCTGAACGATTAACATTAAACAGTAAAGATTTGTTGGCAGAAAAACTAATATCAGAGGTAATTCCATCGGTAAGCAGTTCGGAAACCGGCCGTAAGGCACTGAGTCATATGGACGTTTATCGGGTTTCGCATATTCCGGTGGTTGACGATACCAAGTACATGGGGCTTGTTTCTGATAAATTGATTTACGATCTGAATTTGGTAGACGCCCCGATTTCATCTGCATTAGACAAACTAAACACCACACATGCCCATCGCGATCAGCATATTTTCGAACTGGCAATTGTAATGTATAAGCTAAAAATTAGTGTTTTGCCGGTGCTTAGCGAAGATCATTATTACCTGGGAGCAATTACTTTGTACGATTTAGCACGGCGGTTCGCAAACCTGTTTTCGTTACAGGAAATTGGGGGTGTTTTGGTTATTGAGATGAATGTTAGCGATTACTCTGTTTCGCAGATCAGCCAGATTGTGGAAAGTAACGATGTGAAAATACTTAGTTTTTTATTGATCGTAAACCCGGATCGAATGTTTTGGATGTGATATTAAAATTGGATTCCGAAGAATTGTCCGGAGTGATTCAGGCACTGATGCGCTACGATTATAATGTTAAAGCCATTTATCAGGATAGGTCGATGTTGAATGATCTTTACCAGGATCGCTTCGACCTGTTTATGAAATTTATGAATATTTAAACCCATTAGTATAGTGAAAGTTGCAGTATTTGGCACAATGGTTTCCGATGATTTTGTTCCTGTTCTGCAGGAATTTTTTAGTTTTCTGCGCTCAAAAAATATTGAAGTTCAATTGTATAAACCTTTCTATTCTCATCTGGTTGAAGAATTGAATAGCACAACCTATTATACCTCCTTCTTTCATTCTTATTCCGATTTTGATTCGGATAATGCATTCATCTTCAGTGTTGGTGGCGATGGTACATTTTTACAGTCGGTGTTAAGTATTCGGAATTTTGATATACCAATAATAGGACTGAACGGAGGTCGTTTGGGATTTTTGGCTGATATTTCGGAAGATCAGGTGAACTGCGCTCTAGAAAATATTTTTAGCAACAATTTTAAAGTTGTTGAGCGTTCGATGCTGGAAATTGAATTTTCGAACCAGGAAAACATCGACTTTAATTATGCGCTGAATGAAATGACGGTTCTGAAAACCGATAACTCATCGATGTTAAATGTTACCGCACGAATTAATGGTGAGTTTCTTAATAATTACTGGGCAGATGGTTTGATAATTTCTACGCCAACAGGATCAACAGCCTATTCGTTAAGTGTTGGAGGCCCAATTCTAACGCCAAATTCTGCCAATTTTGTAATAACACCACTTGCTCCACATAATTTAACAATACGCCCGATAGTAGTCCCTGATACCTGCGAAATTGAGCTGGAAGTGGAAGGGCGGGGAACCAACTATCTTACTTCGCTTGATTCGCGTTCGTTTGCGGTAGAGTTTTCAACAAAAATAAAAGTAAAAAAAGCAGGTTTTAAACTTAAAACGCTACAACTGCCCGAACAGCCATTTTTTTATACTTTACGAAGTAAGCTAATGTGGGGAATCGACCGTAGAAACTGAATTTCCTGAGGCTACTTAACAATTTTTAATCTTTGTTTCGGTTTTATAATAACAAAGGAGCATGTTATTTTTAGAATTATATTACTTTTGTAGCTTTTGAAAGCAAAAGATGAAACGTTTTTATACGTTTAAGTTCATTGATATTCAGTTTGTTATGAGGATGATTTTTGTTCACAGGTAAGTACATTTTACAGCTTTGTTTAGCTGAAAAAACAAGCGTGTGAAAACAAAATATCGTTTCGTTTCAAAATGAAGAAAATGATAAAAATAACATGTCTGAAACCATTGTTAAATAAACGAAATTGAATACCAAGATGAAGAAATTATTATTGGTGTTTGTTACAGTTTTACTAACTGTTTCAGTACATGCACAAAAAACAGCTGACATCGGAATCTGGGGAGGTACATTAACATCGGTTCATGGCGACATGGATGATGATGCCCCGTTTCAATCGTTCAATTTAAATTTTGGAGCTTATTTCAGGTATAATTTTAATGCCAGAGTTGGCATGCGTGCCATGTTTCTTACCGGTAAATTTGCCAGCGAAGGAACAGTAGAAAGTGCACCATGGGAATTTGATAAATCGGTTCAGGATTTATCCTTGCAGGCAGAAGTAAATTACCTGAGGTATATTTTAGGTAAAAAGAAAATTCGGTTTAGTCCGTACGTTACATTTGGGATTGGGGTAGCTTATTTTCCGTACACTTTTAAAGCATTGGAAATAGCAACATTTAATCCTGATCACCCGGAACTGGAATTCAATGCAGCAACAGGACAGCTCATTGTTACGGACTACGAAGAATCGGTAATGACACCTACCATTCCGTTTGGCATGGGTTTTAAATATACCATTGGCGATCGTTTGGGAGTAGGAGTAGAATACCAGATGCGCAAATATTTAAGCGATCAATTAGACGATTTGGATGATCCGTTGGCACATGAAAATGGGTTAGGCGAAACGATCACTTACAATGATGGTTCGCATAATAACGACTGGGCAGGATATTTGGGAGTACATCTTACGTATATGATTTTTATGGGCAAAAAGGCTTGTCCGGCCTACGATGCTAAAAATTGGTGATGAAAACAGTTAACAGATTAGATAGAAATAATATACCAAAGCATATTGCCATTATAATGGATGGTAATGGAAGGTGGGCCGCGAAACATGGCAAACCCCGCGTTATGGGACACGAAAACGGTGTTGAATCTGTTCGTTCCGTAGTTCAGGGAGCCGGTGAAATTGGCGTAAAATACCTTACTCTTTATGCATTTTCTACTGAAAACTGGGATCGGCCAAAAGAAGAAGTTGAGGCACTTATGGGGCTTTTGGTTCATGCTATTGAAGCCGAAACACAGGAGCTAAATAAAAAGAATGTAAGACTAAGTGTTATCGGTAGCCTTGATGTGATGCCCGAAAACGTACAGGCAAAACTCAATAGTTGTGTCGAGGTATTAAAAGAAAATACAGGTTTAAACCTGGTGCTCGCCTTAAGCTACAGCGGAAGGTGGGATGTTCTTAATGCAGTAAAACAACTGGCCAACGATATGGCCAAAAACAAGATTACACAAGAAAAAATAAATAACGAACTGTTCCAAAATTATTTGTCAACCTCAGAATTACCTGATCCGGAGCTGCTGATAAGAACCAGTGGCGAATATCGGATTAGTAATTTTTTGTTGTGGCAGATAGCTTACTCTGAATTGTATTTTACGAGCACATTATGGCCCGATTTTAGAAAAGACGATTTATTTGAAGCCATTATTGATTATCAGAACAGAGAAAGAAGATTTGGAAAAACAAGTGAACAGTTAACGAGCTAATTTTATGACTAGAATCAAAAGACCATTAGTCGCCTTTTTATTCCTTTTTGTAGTGTTTGTGCCACAGCTTTTTGCACAAGAAGCAGACAGTACAAACTTTTCGATCTATTATTCAAGCGCACGCAATTATACAATAGCAGATGTGCAGGTTTCGGGAATTCGCTATCTGGATAAGAATGTACTTATTCAGTTATCGGGTTTAAAAGTAGGTGACGAAATAATGGTGCCGGGAGATGCTATAACGCTGGCGATTAAGAAACTATGGCAGCAAGGCCTGTTTTCCGACGTGAAAATACAGGCAACCAAAATTGTTGGAAATCAAATTTGGTTAGATATTTATTTGCAGGAACGACCACGTTTGGGAGATGTGAATTTTTATGGTGTATCAAAATCAGAGAAAGATGATATAACCGAAAAGGTGCTACTCTTGCGGGGAAGCCAGATTACCGACCACCAGGTGAACAGTTCCGAACGTGTCATAAAGAATCTTTTTCATGGGAAGGGATATCTGAATACAGAGGTTAATATTGTTCAGCGTGATGATACCACGCAAAACAATAGTGTAATACTGGATATTTATGTGGATAAAAAAGAAAAAGTAAAAGTTAACAATATTGAGATTATTGGTAACGAAGCACTTTCGGATGTTACGCTTGAACGCGCAATGAAAAAGACAAACGAAAAATCGTTGCGTAATTTCTTTAAAACCAAAAAATTTCTTGAAGAAGAATACGAAAAAGATCAGGCTAACCTTATTGACAAGTATAACGAAAAAGGTTATCGTGATGCGATTATCGTAGATGATTCGGTTTACCAGGTAGAGGTAGGGCGAAAAAATAAACCACGGGTAAATATCGATATCGATCTTGAAGAAGGCGATAAATACTACTTCGGTGATATTCGATGGGTAGGTAACACCGTATTTCCTTCCGATTACCTCGATTTACGTTTAGGTATTAAAAAAGGAGATGTTTTTAACCAAAAGATATTGGATAAACGCCTTTTCGATAATGAAGAAGGTTTGAACAATGTTTATCTTGACAGAGGTTACTTGTTTTTTAACCTCGAACCTGTGGAGGTAAATATTGATGGAGATACCATTAATTACGAGATGCGTATTTTCGAGGGTAAACAGGCAACCATTAACGAAGTTCGTATTGTAGGTAATACAAAAACACACGAACACGTTGCCCGAAGGGAGTTACGCACATATCCCGGCGATCTTTTCAGTAAAACATTGCTGATGCGTTCGTACAGGGAATTAGCCCAGTTGGGGCATTTCGATCCTGAAGCTATTAATCCAGATGTTCAACCACACCCGGAAGAAGGTACAGTAGACATTGAATACCAGCTTCAGGAAAAAGCTAACGACCAGATTGAACTGTCTGGTGGTTGGGGAGCCGGTATGTTTGTTGGATCGGTAGGTCTCAAATTCGCCAACTTCTCGGTGCGAAATATTTTTAACAAAGAAGCATGGAGACCATTACCAACAGGAGATGGCCAAACGTTGAGTGTGCGTTATCAAACCAGTGGTAAGTACTATCGTACTGTTAGTTTGTCGTTTATTGAGCCGTGGTTAGGTGGTAAAAAACCTAATTCTTTCTCTGTATCGTTATCTCATTCACGTATTAATTACAGTGCCAATAGATATACTCAAAGTTATAGCCCGTATGGAAATAGTTATGGTTATTCTCCATATGGCTACGGCGGTGGCTATGGCGGCAGCAGTTATGGATATTCTCCTTACGGCGGCGGTTATTCTCCTTATGGTTATGGCTATGGCGGCGGTTATCCACAATACAACTATAACTACGATTCTGAAAATGAAAACGAAGATGAAGATCAGATTTGGGAAACTACCGCGCTGGCCTTGGGTTATGGATATCGTCTGTCGTGGCCTGATGATTACTTTACTGTTTATCACGAACTGTCGTTAGAGCACTACAACCTTAGAAACATGGGAAGTATGTTTTACTTCATGGCTGACGAAAACGGTCAGGTTAATGGTACTTTTAATAACCTGAGTTTTAAAACTGTTTTTGGTCGTAGTTCGGTTGATAACCCGTTGTATTCACGAAGAGGTTCGAATCTTTCGCTGGCATTAAAGGTAACACCACCATATTCGTGGTTTAGCGATAAGGATTATTCGGCCGCGAGTACTACAAATGAAGAGCGCTACAAATGGATAGAATACCACAAATGGTTATTTAAAGGACAGTGGTTTACACCGCTGACTAATCCGGGAGGAGAACATACATTGGTGTTGAAAACAGCATTGGAAATGGGTTTCCTTGGCTATTTCGATTCAGGTCGTAAATCACCGTTCGAAGGATTTATTGTTGGTGGTTCGGGTATGTCGGGATACAATATTTATGGTACTGATTATATTGCGTTGCGTGGTTATAAAGATTATAGTTTGAGTCCGAGAAACGGCTCGAACATGTATTCGAAATTTACTACCGAGGTGCGTTTCCCGATTACATTGAAACCGAGTGCTACAATTTACGCACTTGCTTTTCTTGAGGCAGGTAACGCCGGACTAAGTTTCCAGAACTACGTACCATTTAAATTGCACCGCTCTGCCGGTGTTGGAGTGCGTATCTTCCTGCCAATGTTTGGTTTAATGGGGATTGACTGGGGATACGGATTCGACGAAGTACCGGGTGTAGCAGATGCTGCAGGAAGCCAGTTTCACTTCGTAATCGGTCAACAGTTCTAATAAGAAATAAGGTTTGGCATAAAATATGATAGACAAAAACCAGTTTAACTAAAAAAGAATTTGCCATGAAGAAAATTATTTTAACGATTGCAGTAATATTTTCAGTAACATTATTTGCAAGTGCTCAGAAATATGCATTTATCGATTCGGAATACATTATGGAAAACATTCCGTCGTTTACTGCCGCACAGGAGCAACTGAATCAATTGTCATCGCAATACCAAAAAGAATTGGAATCGATGCATGCCGAGATTGAACAAATGTATCAGGATTTTCAGGCAGAAAGTGTTTTGCTTTCCGAAGATATGAAACGCAAACGCGAAGATGTGATTATTACAAAAGAAAAAGATTATAAAACTTTGCAACGTAAGTATTTTGGGCCAAGCGGCGACCTCTTCAAAAAGCGTCAGGGATTGATTAAACCTATTCAGGATGATATCTTTAATGCAGTTCAGGAAATAGCTACCGACGGAAGCTATGCCGTGATTTTTGATAAGGCCGGCGATGCTACTTTATTCTATACCAACCCACGTTACGATCTTAGCGATGAAGTGCTGAGAAAGCTGGGGTACAAATAGAAAGGAGTTAGGCTTTTTATATAGAATGATTCAACCTAATTCAGTTGTTCATTTTAATTATTTTTTGGTATTAAATACTATATTTGCAAGCAAAAATTAAGACCACATTGATTATGAGAAATTTAATGAAATTAATGGCAGTGCTAATGATCACTGTAGCATCATATACTGCTGCCAATGCACAAGCTTTAAAATTCGGCCACATCGACCTGCAGGCCCTGGTACAAGTAATGCCAGAGAGAACCGCTGCTGAAGCTGAGTTTAATACGTTTCAAGGTGAATTGGAAGAAATTCTTGGTGAAATGCAACAAGATTACCAGGCGAAATTAGCTGAATTTGAAGCGATGGGCGAAGCCGTATCTGATATAAAAAGAAATGCAAAAATTGCAGAAATTCAGGACGTACAGCAACGCATTCAGAATTACCAGGCAACTGCGCAACAGCAAGTACAGCAAAAACAAGCAGAGCTTTTATCTCCTGTTTTTGATAAAGCTGAAAAAGCAATTGAAGAGGTAGCAAAAGAGCAAGGTCTGATTTATGTTTTCGATGCAGGTCAGGGAAACAGAACTATCCTTTACAAATCAAACCAAAGTGTTGATGTTTTACCGTTGGTAAAAACGAAATTAGGTATTCAGTAAGAAACTTAATTGCTAAGATATTTAAGAGCCGCTTGTCGAAAGATAAGCGGCTTTTTTGTGCCCCCGTAGAAATCTATTCACATGCCGGTCTGTTCTTCTTTATTTTTATTGAAAAAATAACAAAAGCGTCAGATAATGCTTTTATCACCGGCGAAATGTAAGTCATCTCCAGTGATAACAGGAAGAATGTAAGTGATAACTGGTTTTTTTGAGTGATAACTCATTTCAGACGAGTGATAACTATCTGCCAATGAGTGATAACAGCTTTTTATGAGTGATAACTATCAGCAGAGCAGTGATAGGAGCTATATACTGAGTGATAAACTCTAATCATCATACGATCTGTTAAAAACCGGGTGAGCGTATTCTGCTTTCATTCAGGATTTACTTTTTTTTATTCTAAAACATATTGCAATGATTATAGATTAAAACTATATTTATTGATCTCTAAAATTCCAGACATCCGGTTGTTCCGGTATTACTAGAAAATGATAATAACCAGAGATCTAACTAAAATAGACTTATGAAAGCAGCGAAGATAAAAAAGGAGGATGAAAAAGAAGAGCTAGTTGAAAAGGCTAAATTGTTTGAAGTAGCCTGGGAAGTTTGTAACCAGGTAGGCGGGATTTACACCGTAATCCGCTCAAAAGTGCCGTCGGTAATTGACAAATGGGGGAACGAGAATTATTTTCTTATCGGGCCTTATTTTGCCGATCAGGCAGCAGCACACTTCGATCCGGCAACCGATTTCTCCACACCCATTGGGAAAGCGGTATTGGAAATGCAATCGCGCGGCTTTGAAGTGTATTATGGCCAATGGATAGTCTCGGGTCGTCCCAATGTGATTCTTTTTAACCCTTATTCTATCTACGACAAACTCGGTGAAATAAAATATTACCTCTTTAAGGATTACAATATTGCTATCCCCGACGGCGATGAGTTGTTGGATAAAGTAGTAGCATTTGGGTTTCAGGTAAAAGAGTTTTTCCATTATTTATGTGGAACCGATTTTTGTAACGACACTATTATCGCCCACTTTCATGAATGGATGGCGGGTCTGCCGATTCCCGGAATACGAAAATCAAACCTGAATATAAAAACAGTATTTACAACACATGCAACTTTGCTGGGGCGTTATCTGGCAATGAATGATCAGGATTTTTACAGTCACCTACCATTTTATAACTGGGAAGAAGAAGCCAATAGATTTAATGTAGGGCCAATTGCAAATATAGAGCGGGCATCGGCACACGGGCTCATGTATTTACAACGGTTAGTGAGGTAACCGCTCAGGAGTGTACCTACTTGTTGGGCCGCACGCCGGATATGATCCTGCCGAACGGCCTAAATATTGAGCGCTTTGAAGCCACCCACGAGATGCAAAACCAGCATGTTCAGGTGAAGAAAAAGATTCATGAGTTTGTAATGGGGCACTTTTTTCAGAGCTATTCATTCGATCTGGATAAGACTTTATATTTCTTCACCTCCGGTCGTTACGAGTATCAAAATAAAGGTTACGATTTAACACTTGAGGCTTTGGCTCGATTAAACTGGAAAATGCAGCAAGCGGGAACCGACATGACGGTGGTTTCCTTCTTTATAACAAAACGTCCGTTTTATTCTTTTAATCCGGAGGTACTGCAATCAAAAGCTCAGATTGAAGATGTTGGCCGTGTTGTTGGAGAGATTCAAGCGCAGGTAGGCGACCGTTTATACAATAAAATTACAAGTATTACAGGTGCTTATGAGTTCCCTGACTTGAGAGCTTTGGTTGATGATTATCTGCGATTAAAATTGCGAAGGAATGTACAAAGTTGGAAAACGAAAAACCTGCCAAAAATTGTTACACATACTTTGGTTGACGATGCCAAAGACGAAATTCTGAATTTCCTCCGTACATCGAACATGGTGAATAACCAACATGATAAAGTTAAAATAGTATATCACCCCGACTTTATATCAACAACGAACCCTTTGTTTAAAATGGATTATACGCAATTTGTGCGTGGATGTCATTTGGGGATTTTCCCAAGTATGTACGAACCATGGGGATACACGCCGCTGGAATGTCTGGCCAGTGGTTTGCCATCGGTAACCAGTAATCTTGCCGGATTTGGAGATTATGTGGTAAATAACATACCTGATCATGATGACAAAGGGTTGTTTATAATCGACCGCACCGATGGGAATTTTAACCGGGCAGCCGAAGAACTGGCAAATATGTTATTCGAGTTTGTAAACTTATCGCGTCGCGACAGGATTGCATTGCGATATCGTTCCGAGGAAGCAGCCATGCATTTCGATTGGTCGAATCTGGGGAAATTTTATAATGAAGCCTATAAATTGGTTTCCGAGCGTTAAAAACAAACGATTTGAATACTATGAAATCCTCTCCAATTGGAGTTTTTGATTCCGGGTATGGCGGGCTAACCGTTTTAAAAGAACTGATAAAATGGATGCCCGAATACGACTTTTTATACCTTGGCGACAATGCCCGTACACCATACGGAACCCGTTCGTTTGATGTGGTTTACGATTACACTTTGCAGGCGGTAAAGTACTTGTTTGCACAGGGATGCCCGCTGGTAATTCTTGCCTGTAACACGGCTTCGGCAAAGGCTTTGCGCAATATTCAAATGTTGGATTTGCCGCATCTGGCTCCCGAAAACCGTGTACTTGGAGTGATTCGACCAAGTGTTGAGAAAGTCTCAGAAATAACAAAGAACGGACATGTTGGCGTATTGGGAACTGTTGGAACAGTTGTATCAGAATCGTATCCGATTGAGTTGAAAAAATGGTCGGAAGGAAGAGTAAGGTCAACAATTCAGGAAGCTTGCCCGATGTGGGTGCCTTTGGTTGAAAATAATGAAATTGAAAATTCAGGTGCCGATTATTTCGTGCAGAAAAACATTGAATCTGTTTTTCAGAAAGATAAATCAATAGATACACTTATATTGGGTTGTACGCATTATCCTCTGCTCATTGATGTGATTAAAAAATATGTACCTGAGAATATAAATATATTAACTCAGGGAGCAATTGTTGCTGAAAAACTGGTTGATTACCTTAAGCGTCATCCTGAAATGGAAAAACGGCTCAGTAAAGGCGTAAGTCTGGAATATCAAACCACAGAATCGGCCGCAACTTTTGAAAGCAAAGCAGCTTTATTTATGGGGAGTGAAGTAAAAGCTAAAACAGTACACCTTTAGCAGGTGTACTTTCTAATTCTTGAGTTCAGCAACATACGATTTTACAAAATCATCCATCGTTTCAAACTGATCCTCCATACTTTGCAATAATCTGTATTGTGCACGTGTGCGAATCAAATTATGATCGGGTGATTTTGTTTTGTAATAATTATCTCCGTCAATATAATCCATTAGGAATCGCAGTACTTGTTCGTAGGTAATATAACGTGCCGAAAAAGCCAGGTATTCGATTTCTTTGGCGCTTAGGAACGATGCTGTTTCTTCCAGGTATCCTTTAGCAAAAGCTTTAAAAATTGCCATGTCCATCGAAACATTGTCGAGGTTCTCATCGTCTTCTTTGCCGGTGTTGGTATAAAAGCGCATCGCATCGCCAAAGTCGTTTAAAACGGTGCTGCTGAGTACGGTATCTAAATCGATAACGCAAAGCACATCCCCATTTTTATCAAAAAGAATGTTGTTTATTTTTGTGTCGTTATGGCTGATACGTGTTGGAATTGTACCATTTTCCACTAACTCCCAGAAATTAAGCATTTCATCTTTTCTGCTTTCTATCCATGAAATTTCTTCGCTCACCTTTTCTTTCCTGCCCGCTGTATCTTTCTCCAGCACCTCTTCCCATTGTTTAAAACGATAGCGGATATCATGAAAACCGGGTAGAATATTAACAAGAGGTTCTTGCAAATCGGCTACCAGCGATTGGAACTTCCCAATTCCTTTTCCGCCGGCATAAGCCAGTTCCGGGGTTTCTGCTGCTTCGTATGCAATGGTGTCTTTTATAAACAGACAAACTGCCCAGTATTCATCCTCGTGATCAAGAAAATAAAGCTTTTCGTCTTTTGTGGGAATGATGGTCATTGCTTCGCGCATTGGATCACCCCCGGCGTCAACAACTTTCTTTTTAATGTGTGTACAAACTTTTTGAATGTTCTCCATCATGGATGGAATAGGCGAGAAGATGTTTTTGTTCTTACGCTGTAGAATATATTTTGGCCCGCCGTCTTTCGATTCAATAATAAAAGTATCGTTGATAAAACCCTCGCCCAGTGGTTTTACATTTTCAATTTCAGCATCAAGTTGAAAGTTTTGTGCAATGTTTTTTAAATCAGTCATGTTAGTTCAGATATTGTAAAAATTAGTAGGCAGAAGCACGAAGTCGGAAGAATTTGGTCCCAGCTTCGTGCTTTAAAATCGTATAATTATTTCCAGAGTTTTTCGGGATATACGCCTTCGTTAATAAGTGTTTTAATTTTATTTACCACAATCGGTTTATCCTCCTGGTAGGTTACGCCAAACCACGGCGAATTGGCTTCCAACACTTTCACTTCCACATCGTTGTCCCCAATCATTTCAAAAACCACCGACGGGATGTACATTTCCGATTTTGGTTTATCGATTTCGGTTTCGAGAAACTTTACGAATTTTCTTTCCAGCGCTTCGAAAATAGATGGATGAAAACCCCAGAAATTCATCGATACTCTTTCGTTTCCTGTTAAAGGAGTTTCCGAACCATCTTCCGCGATGGTTACGGCAGCATTTTCTTTTTTGAAAATGTTGTGTGTTTCAACAATCTTTACCAGGTTGTCGTTTTCATTCACCGTGCACATACCCCGCGAGACCGATCCGTGTTCCGACAGCGTGTTTTTAAGTTGGTAGCCGATCATTGAGTAAGTTTGTTCCTGCACCGAGTTGTTCAGGAAGTCGGCCATAATCTGGTAGGCTCCATCTCCGTAGAAGTCGTCGGCGTTGATGGCGCAAAACGGCTCGTTAATTACATTTTTGGCAACCAGAATTGCATGTGCTGTTCCCCATGGTTTTTCGCGCCCTTCGGGCAATGTAAATCCTTCGGGCAAGTTATCCAGTTCCTGGAAAACGTATTCCACATCAATTTTGTCCCTTAATTTAGCATCAAACTTTTCCTTAAAAGCATCGGCAAAACTTTCGCGAATAACAAAAACTACTTTGCCAAAACCGGCACGAATAGCGTCGAATATGGTGTAGTCAATAATTGCTTCTCCGTTTGGGCCAACAGGTTCAATTTGTTTCAATCCTCCAAAACGACTTCCCATTCCGGCAGCCAATATGAGTAAGGTTGGTTTCATTCTTTTAATTTTTTGGTTCTTATTTATTATTACTTCGGACTTTTGTCTTCGTGCTTCTTTATTTACTTATACCAGCTTGAATACATGTGGTAGGCATTTGCAATTCGTTCCACTTCGCCGTGCAGCAATTCGGGACTTATATCCTTTACCTTCCGTGCCGGGACGCCTGCGTAAACACTGCCCGATTCAACACGTGTACCTTTTGTAACTACCGAGCCTGCTGCAACAATCGAGTTGCTTTCAACAATTGCGTTGTCGAGAATTACGGCGTTCATACCAATCATTACATTATCTTTTAATGTACAACCATGAACGATAGCTCCGTGTGCAATGGTAACGTTATTGCCAATATGAGTGGGGCTTTTTTGGTAAGTAGCATGAATGGTGGCATTGTCCTGCACATTCGTATTATTACCAATTTTAATATAATGCACATCGCCGCGAAGAACAGCACTATACCAAATGCTGCAGTTATCACCAATTTCCACATCGCCGATTAGTGTTGCAGTTTCAGCCAAAAAACAGTCTTTTCCTATTTTTGGTTTCTTATCGTTTAGCTCTTTTATTATTGCCATTATCTGAATAGAGTTTAAATTGATTACAAAAATAAGAAAACCAAAAAACTATCGCATAAGTCATTCAAATCTTGTTAAATAATGGTTACATTTGCTTTAGATTATTTCGATCGACCTTGATGAAAACCGGTTCTAAAATTATGATTTAGTAGTTTTGGAGGCGTTTTTTTTATGAATTATACAGACTTAAAAGAAAATAACTAAAATTTGAAAATTGGGTTGTGTTAAAATAAACCGTTCTTTTTCAAAAATGAATTCAAATATTTTTAGAGATGAAACGAGCAGGTATAATTTTTCGCACTAGAAAGAGAGATTTAAAGCGAGTTACATCGAATACAGCTAAAAGCTATAAATTTTAATGAGATGAAAGAAACTAAAGTTATCGAACTGGACGAAGTAACCATTAGGTTTTCTGGCGATTCCGGCGATGGAATGCAGCTTACCGGAACCTTGTTTTCCGATACTACAGCGCTTCTTGGAAATGATATTTCTACCTTTCCGGATTACCCGTCCGAAATACGTGCACCACAAGGGACAGTAGGTGGTGTATCGGGGTTTCAGGTACAATTTGGACAAAAACAAGTGAATACCCCGGGAGATAATGCGAATGTATTGGTTGCCATGAATCCTGCGGCAATTAAAGCTAATGCGCGTTTTTTAGAGCCCGGGGGTACTATAATATACGATTCGGATTCGTTTACAGAAAAAAACCTGAAAAAGGCTAATTTTGAAACGGATGATCCTTTTGCAGAATGTAACCTGGAAGATTATTTCAAGATTTCGGTTCCGATCTCGAGCCTTACAAAAGAAGGGTTAAAGGATTTTGGCCTGGATAATAAAAGTGTACTACGAAGCAAAAATATGTTTGCTTTAGGTTTGGTATGCTGGATGTTTAACCGCCCGCTTGAATATGTAGAAGAATTTGTAAAAAATAAATTTAAAAAGAAGCCGGTTGTTGTTGATTCTAATATTAAAGTATTGCACGATGGTTACAACTATGGATTAACCATGCAACACATGACACCAAGCTACCTGGTGAATCCGGCAGACATTGAAAACGGTACATACCGAAATATAAATGGTAACCATGCCACCGCCTGGGGATTTTTAGCTGCTGCTGAAAAATCAGGGTTGGAATTGTTCTTGGGATCGTACCCAATTACTCCTGCCACCGATATTTTATCGGCATTAACAGAACGAAAAGATCTTGGCGTAAAAACATTCCAGGCAGAGGATGAGATTGCAGGTATTTGTTCGGCTATTGGCGCTTCGTTTGCAGGCGACCTGGCCATAACAACTACTTCGGGTCCCGGGTTAGCATTAAAAGGAGAAGCAATTGGTTTGGCTGTTATGGCTGAACTACCGCTTGTTATTGTAAACGTACAACGTGGTGGCCCATCAACTGGTTTACCAACAAAAACCGAGCAATCAGATTTAATGCAGGCTTTATACGGACGTAACGGTGAAAGTCCGGTTGTGGTATTGGCAGCCAGTACGCCATCAGACTGTTTCTATTATGCTTTTCTGGCATCAAAAATTGCATTGGAAAGAATGGTGCCGGTTATTTTGCTCACCGATGGATTCTTAGGAAACGGTAGCGAGCCATGGAAAATTCCTACAATGGCCGATATGCCATCTATTACTCCGCGAATTGCTAAAGACAGCGACGAATTTTTGGCTTATAAACGCGATGTGGCAACACTGGCACGCGAGTGGGCTCATCCGGGAATGGCAGGATTTGAGCATCGAATTGGTGGCCTTGAAAAGAATGTTACCGGAACGGTTAGTCACGATCCGGAGAATCACCAGAAAAACAGTGAAATCAGAGAAGAAAAAGTACAGCGTGTAGTTGACATGATTCCTGATTTGGAAATTTGTGGCGACGAAGACGGAGGAGATATTTTGGTTGTGAGCTGGGGAGGAACTTTTGGACATACTGCCAGCTCTGTTCGCGAAATGCGTCTTGCCGGTAAAAGTGTGAGTCTGGCTCATTTCAACTACATCAAGCCGCTTCCAAAAAATACAAAAGAAGTATTCAGTAAATTCAAGAAGATTATTGTTTGCGAGCTGAATCTTGGTCAGTTTGCAGCCTATTTGCGTAATGAGTTGCCTGAATTCAGCTATTACCAGGCCAATAAGGTAAAAGGTTTGCCATTTACTGTTAGCGAATTAAAAGAAAGTATTACTAAACTTTTGGAGGACTAAACAATGACTGATGTAAAATATACTATAAAAGATTTTAAAAGCGAGAACGAAGTACGTTGGTGTGCCGGTTGTGGCGACTTTGCCATTATTAATGCCGTTCAACGAACAATGGCCGGAATGGGAATTCCTAAAGAGAAATTTGCAGTAATCTCGGGTATCGGCTGTTCTTCGCGTTTCCCTTATTATATGAATACTTTTGGTTTTCATACCATTCACGGGCGCGCAACTGCTGTCGCTTCCGGAGTAAAAGCCGCTAACCCCGATTTAAGTGTTTGGGTAATGACTGGTGACGGTGACTCAATGGCCATTGGCGGTAACCACTTTATACACCTGATAAGAAGAAATATTGATGTAAACGTAGTGTTGTTTAACAACCGCATTTATGGTTTAACAAAAGGTCAGTATTCTCCAACTTCCGACCGTGGGTTTGTGAGTAAAACTTCGCCATTCGGAACAGTTGAAGATCCATTTGTGCCGGGACAGCTTGTTGTAGGTGCTCGTGGTTCGTTTTATGCCCGTTCAATTGACAGTAACCTGAAGTTGAGCCAGGCGATTTTTGAAACAGCTGCCAAGCATAAAGGCACTTCTATTGTTGAGGTACTTCAAAACTGTGTGATCTTCAACAACGGTATCCACAATGCGATTACCGATCCAAATCACCGTGCCGACCGTCAGCTTGTTCTTGAACACGGAAAACCAATGCTGTTTGGTGCCGAAAATGAAAAAGGATTGGTATTCGATAAAGGAAAATTGAAAGTAGTTAAGGTTGGCGAAAACGGTGTAACTGAGGCTGATATTCTTGTACATGATGCACAGGAAGTTGATCCGACTCTGCATTTGGCTTTAATAAATATGGCTTTGCCTGATTTCCCTGTTGCATTTGGAGTAATTCGTGCAGTACCGGCTCCTGTTTACGATATTGAAATGGAAGCGCAAATTAAAGAGGTACAAAAAACACGCAAAGTAACTTGTGTTGATGAGTTGCTCAACTCCGGAAATACTTGGGAAGTTACCGGAAATAAGAATGGCTCAAGTAAGAAGTGTTTGTAATAACAAACTTGAAAATATAGATGAAGGCTCTGCTGTTTAGCAGGGCCTTTTGTTATTACAACCTGATAAAACTGATTTTATGTGTTAATTAATTTTACTTATTTTGCGACAACTAACCAACTAAAATAGATGTTCGACATTCAAACTAACGTACAAATTAAGAAAGGGAATCCGGCAGCCTTCAAAGACGTGTTCCGCATGCTTTATCCACGTCTTAAAGGATATTGTAAACTGTTTGTGTCCGACGATAATAAAGTAGAAGATTTAATTCAGGAAACATTTATTACGCTATGGGAAAAACGCAATTCCATAAAAACTGAACATTCTATTGAAAGTTTCCTTTTTGTAATTCTTAGAAATAACTGCCTTAATTTCCTTAGAAATGAAAAAATGGAAAAAACTACTTTTTCTATTGATGTGGAAGAGGTGAGTGAACTTCAGTATTTGTACCAGATTGATTTTTTAGGAAAGGAAGAAAAAAGCCTGGAGGAGCAACTCATTGAGTCATTTCAGGAAGCAGTGGATGAACTACCTGATAAAATGAAACAGGTATTTACACTTTGTAAGATTGAAGGCCGAAAACAAAAAGAGGTGGCGGAAGAAATTGGAATCAGCTTAAAGATGGTTGAAAAACATATTGCGAAGGCCAAGGAGCAGATTCGGAAAAAATTGATGAACCAATATCCAATGCTTATCATTATTATAACCCTATTGCTGGATTGACAGATATGGTAATGATGTGGTAAGTTGTTAAAAGTCAGTAATTCTACTGGCCAATAAATAATTTCAAAATAAATTTTAATAAAAGGGGTAGGGTTTTTTCACTTTATGTGTACTCCTATCAGAATACAACATGAAAGAGATAATAGTTAAATATTTGGAAGGAAGAGCATCGGCAACAGAGCAGATGCAATTGTTGAAGTGGCTTCGAAAAAAAGAAAATCGCATAGTTTATAATAGTTCTAGGTTAGTTTGGAAAAAGAGTCAGAATGAAAATGCACTTCCGAAAGGAAGTGAACAAAGCTGGCTTACTATTCAAGATCAGATGTTACAAAAAAGTTTCAAAAGATGGCAGTATTCAGATAAGGTGAACCAGTTGGTTCGGATTGCAGCCATCTTCTTTTTTGTACTTAGTTTAGGAGGAGGCGCCTATTTTATTTCGAACCAAGATAAACAGGAACCCAATTGGTACACGCAGGTTGAAGCAGAAAACGGGCAAATATCAAAAGTAAAATTGCCTGATGGTTCACTTGTATGGCTTAATTCAGGATCGAAGATAGCTTACAATAATGGGTTTGCTGACAATAACCGCGAAGTGAGGCTTGATGGTGAAGCCTATTTTCAAGTCACGAAAGATGAACAGCTTTCTTTTGTGGTAAGCAGCGGAGACATTCAGGTAAAAGTACACGGAACACGGTTTAATGTTTCTGCTTATCCTGAATCGGAGAATATTGATGTAGTTTTAGAATCAGGAAAAGTTCAGCTTTTAAGTTCTGAAGTATCCTCATTCCAGTGTTTTCTGAGCCCCGGAGAAAGAGCATCATTTGTAAAGGCAAACAATCAATTAAATATCAGTAAAGTAAATACAATAAAGTATACGTCGTGGAAAGACGGCATGCTGAATATTTATAACCAACCACTTGTTGAGGTGTTGAAACGATTGGAGAAAAGATACAATCAAGAGTTTGAGTTTGCGGAAGAGTTAAAAGACTTTCATTTTACCTTCACAATTAAGAACGAGCCGCTTGACGAGATAATCCAAATTATGGAGAAGATTGCACCAATAAAAACGAAACAAGAAAAGAATGTGATTGTGTTTAAACTAGATCAGAAAAAAATAAGAGAATTGTCGAGATAAAAAAACCGAAAGTGCGGTAACACTTCCGGTTAGTATTTACCATCGGCAAACGGTAAATTAAATTATAAATTAAATCAATGTAAAACTATGAAAAAAATCCTAATCCAGGGAAGAGGTTTGCCTTCCTTTTGGAGTAAAAGCTTAAAGCTTATGAAACTAACATTTTTGTTTTTAATGGTTGGGCTGATGCAAGTTTCGGCAAATGTATATAGTCAATCAACCAAACTGACATTGGCAATGCACAACAAAAAAGTTGTGGAAGTGCTTGACGAGATCGAAAAAAAGTCGGAATTTCATTTTGCCTATAGTTCTGAATTGATCGATATGAACCGGAAAGTATCGGTGGAGTTGAACGATCAAAAAATTGATGAAATTCTGGATGTTGTTTTTGATGGAACCGATGTAAGCTACGTTACATACGACCGACATATTATGCTCTATCCTGCTGAAATGGATGGCCAAAATGCCGGTAATATTAATATGCGTGGCACCCAACAAAGTGTGTCTGGTATTGTTACCGACGTTGGAGAACAACCTTTACCGGGAGTAACGGTAATTGTAAAAGGAACATCAAATGGTACCGTTACAAATAACAATGGTGAATACTCAATTACCGGTGTATCCGACAATGATGTGTTACAGTTTTCTTTTGTGGGAATGAAAACGCAGGAAGTAAGTGTAGCAGGTAAATCTGTAATTAATATATCAATGGAAGACGAAACTATTGGTATTGAAGAGGTTGTTGCCATAGGTTACGGTACCATGCGAAAACGTGATGTAACAGGCTCAATTTCAAAAACCGAAGGCGAGGAGTTGGTAAAATCTCAGAATTTTAGTCCGTTAGACAACCTCAGAGGTAAGGCCTCTGGTGTAAATATTTATTCAAACTCATCACAGCCGGGAGCCTATCAAAGTCGTGTTGTTATCCGCGGGATGTCTACTATTAATTCTTCTACAGATCCATTGTATGTTGTTGATGGTGTTGTTATGGAGAATTTTGGTTTAATGAACCCAAATGATATTGAAAGTATTGAAGTACTGAAAGATGCTTCTGCCACCGCCATTTATGGTGCACGAGGTGCAAATGGTGTTATTTTAGTAACTACCAAGCGAGGAAAAACAGGTAGCGAAGGAACGGTTGTAAGCTACCAGGGATCGGTTGGTGTTAGCACCGTTGCTCGGTTTATGGATGTACTGAATGCCCAGGAGTGGACAGATGCATTTATGATTGGTCTTGAAAATGAAAACAACTACATGGGGTACGATTGGTCGCTTAACCGCACCGATTGGTTTACCGACGGAAGCTATTTTGATGGACAGGGAAATCCTTTATATGATACTGATTGGCAAAAAGAAGCAACACGAACGGCTATTTCGCACAATCATCAGTTAAATATTCAGCAGTCGGGTAAAAAGTCTTCAACAGGTGCTTTCCTGAATTATACCGACCAGCAGGGAGTCGTTAATAACACCTTCAGCAAAAGGGTAAATGCCAAACTTACATACGATGGCGAACCAACTAAATGGTTGTCAACAGGTATAAATTTAATGGTTAATCACTCGTGGGGACGTTACACGCCTGAAACTGGTGGTGGACAAGATGCACGACGCACAATGATAGAAATGTTGCCATGGCTGCCTGTTAGAGATGCTGATGGTAATTATACCACTTCTTCAACTTCTTCACTGTCTGATACATTTGGATTTGAAGGAATGTCTAATCCGGCAATGATACTGGATTTGCAGAAACGGATGAACTACAATACTCAAATCTTTGGAAATGCTGCTTTAACCTTTCATTTAATGGAAGGATTGGATTTGAAAACACAGTTTGGTGTCGACAAGCATAACAGGACTTATAAAGGTTATTCATCCATTTTATTGAACAACATTTCAATGCCAAATGGTTGGGCCGAGATTCAACACCGAAATACTTTTTATTGGCAGGAAGAAACTTACCTGACTTATAAAAAGGTAGTTGGCGACCACCGTTTAAATGCTATGGCCGGTCTTTCGTGGCAGAAACGTACCTATAATTACGATGGCTCACGTACCGAAGGATTTAGCGACGATTTTTACGAATGGTATAATATGGGTGCAGGAACAAATCCTTCAGCTCCATCGTCAAGCTACAACGATTGGGCAATGAATTCATACTTTTTAAGAGTTGCTTACACCCTTAAAGATAAATACTCGGCAACCGTTACTGGTCGTTACGATGGTTCTTCCAAGTTTGGTGCCAATAACAAATATGCGTTTTTCCCATCGGCTGGTTTGGCCTGGAATATGTCGCAGGAAGATTTCCTAAAAGACAGCGAATTGATCGATATGCTTAAAATTCATACCAGCTATGGTATAACAGGTAACTCTGAAATTAGCCCGTACAATTCGTTGGCATCAGTTAGTTCCGGAACGTTATTAATGGATGGTTCGCGTTCGCCCTATTCATATATAAACTCTTTTGCTAACCCTGATTTGAAATGGGAAAAAACAGCACAATGGGATTTGGGCTTTAACGTTGGGTTATTGGATAATAGTTTAAACTTTGATGTTTCATATTATTACAAAAAGACAACTGACTTGTTGCTGAATACTCCGCTGCCAACATCTTCCGGTTTTAGTTCAATCTTCAAAAACATTGGTTCTGTAAAAAACCAGGGACTTGATATTATGGTGGATGCCACACCAGTAAGAACAGCCGATTTTACGTGGAATTCAACAATAAACCTAAACTATAATAAAAATGAAATTCTTAGTCTTGGCGACAACGACGAAGATATTGAAATGAATTATTGGGTTGGAGGTTCTGAGAGTATCTTGCGTGTTGGCGAGAACCTGAGCAGTTTCTTTGGTTATAAACGACTTGGTGTTTATACTGTTGAAGATTTTGAAGCAGGAGATATTGAGCGCAGTCAGATTGGCCGTGCTAAACGTACCAACGAAAAAGAGATCATTGGTAAAGGTATGCCTGACTGGACTGGTAGTTTTATCAATACCTTCTCGTACCGGAACTTTGATTTAACTGTTGATTTACAGTTTGTTTGGGGTGTTGAAACAATGCAACAGTTTTACCACTCAACCTACGACCGCTTTGGTATAACTAATGGTTTGTCAAATATTTTATACGATGCTTACGATGGAACGAACCCAAATACAATGCAACAAGCTATTTATTTAACGAACTCAGGCCATGCAGGGCAAAATACAACCGTAGATTCAAGTTGGATTGCAGACGGTTCTTATTTAAGAGCTAACTTGATTCAGTTTGGTTACACTGTTCCACAAAGCTATTGTCAGTCAATGGGTATTGCGGCAATAAGAGTTTATACCAATGTAAATAATGCATTTTTGTTGTGTTCAGACGATTTTAATGGATACGATCCTGAATCTACATCGCGAGGTGGCGACCAGTTTGGACAAAACATGACATTCTTCTCCTATCCAAGAGCCAGAACATGGACGTTTGGAGTTAATGTAACATTTTAATGAATTATAATTAGAACGATCATGAAAAAGATAATATTATTCTTATTAATAGGGGTCTTCGTAATGACCTCATGCGACGAATTTCTGGAGGAGAGTCCAAAATCATCATTAACTGATGTGGATTATTACAAAACAGAAACTCAGGCTACTGAAAACGTAAATTATTTGTACCGCAATGGAGCAACAATACGAATTGCACATGCATCAAGTGCATATATTGGTTCCAAGTCATCAATTTTGGGAATGCTTACAGGCTATTTTGTAAATAGCTACGAAGGCCAGGAAGTGGTATGTAAATATTCTCGTTTACTTACTCGTCAGGGACATACAAATGAGATCTCAGGAACATCTGATGATATTTGGGATAACTGTTACCGTACAATTAATGTTGCTAACAATGCAATTGCCAGTATCCCCGGTATTGAAATGAATGAAGGCGTTGCCAGCACATTGACTGCTGAAGCCAAATTCTTCAGAGCATTTAACTATTTTTATTTGGTGAAAACATTTGGCGACGTTCCTTTATTACTGGAGCCTGCAACTTTAGAGAGTTTATATCCCGAAAGAACTGCAGCTGCAACTGTTTTCGAGCAAATCGAGAGGGATTTAATCGACGCAGTGGAGGATTTGCCTGCACAAACATTTGCATCAAACGGCCACCGTATTTCAAAATATGTGGCGGCAATGGCTTTGGCTGATGTTTATTTCTATCAGGGAGATTATGGCAATGCAAA